>JBOFLH010000134.1:0-43197 GCA_051657765.1 Nocardioides sp.
CGATTCGGTGGTGGCCCGGTAGGGGTCTCCACACTGGCGGTGGCGGTCGGCGAAGAACGGGAAACGGTGGAAGAAGTAGCCGAGCCGTTCTTGGTGCGGACCGGTCTCCTGGCCCGCACCCCGCGGGGCCGCGTGGCCACCGTGGCGGCCTGGCATCATCTGGGCCTGCCGGTTCCGAAGGAGACCGAGGTTGGGTCAAGTGCGGGCCCGTCCGCCGCCACGCTGTTCGAGGAGCTACCGTAAAGCGGGTCGGTGACCGGGTCGCGGCTACACTTCTTCCTCGGTGCCCCCGCTGCCGGGTCGCTCGCCTCCCCACCCGTCGGACGTGACGTCCGACTTGCCAGTTGCCGTACTCATTGGTGCCATCGTGTGCCTGAAGGGTTTGTCGTGCCAGATCAGATCGTCCAACTCCTGCCGATCATCGCCTTCGCGCTGATCTTCTGGCTGCTGCTGGTGCGTCCAGCGCAGCGTCGTCGCAAACACATCGCGGCCATGCAATCGTCGCTGGCCGTCGGCGACAACGTGATGTTGTCCTCGGGCGTGTTCGGCACGATCCGTGGCTTAGCTGAGGACCACGTCGAGCTGGAGGTCGCGGCCGGAGTGACCCTCAGGGTTGCTCGAGGCGCGGTCGCCGAGGTGGTCAGCGCCGCCAGCCACGCCGCGTCCGCCGAGCCCGCGCCCGCCGAGCCCCGGCCCGGCGAGCCCGCGCCCGCCGACCCCGCATCGGAGTCGTGATCGTGGCCCGTCAGCAGCGCCACGGGCGCACCGTCATCATCTTCCTGGCCGCGATGGGCGTGTGTTTCGGCCTGGTTGCCCTTGCGGGTTCCTGGGCTCCGAGACTGGGGCTCGATCTGCAAGGCGGCACTCGCATCACCTTGCAGGCCAAGGGGGAGGTCACCTCGGAGTCGTTGGCCGAAGCCGCGGACATCATCGATCAGCGGGTGAACGGATCCGGAGTCTCGGAGTCCGAAGTGACCACCCAGGGCAGCAACATCATTGTGGTCGAGATACCAGGCAAGACCCGCCGCGACCTCGTGGATACCGTCAAAAGGCAAGCCCAGATGCGCTTTCGGGTGGTGGCCCGCACGGACAACGGCGTGTCCGCGACCACCGACCCGAGCGCGACGGGCTCGGTGGCTCCCGGGACCGGTGTGCTAGCGCCCCCGGAATCCTCGAGCGTTACCGGCTCACCCCAGGCATCTCCCAGTGGTTCACCGAGCGGATCAGCGAGTGGGTCGCCAACCGCGGACCCGAAACAGCGACCCGCGCTGGTGGCGCCCAGTGACTCGGCGGAGCCCTCGAAGAAGCCATCGGTCACCCCGTCACCGGATGCGTCGCCGACCGGGTCTTCATCGCCGGCGCCGACCGCGACGACCAGTGCCGAACCCGGTGCCAACCCGGGCGCCGATCCGGATGCCGCGACGTCCACCTCCATCGACGACCCGCTGGCCTGGTCTAAGGATCCGGACCGCGCGTCGGTGGCCAAGTTCGAGAAGTTCTCCTGCCCGCCACCGGGCCAGCCTCCGGTGGTGAGCGACAACCCAGCTGAGCCGCTGGTGACCTGTGACGAGGACGGCATCAAGTACCTGTTGTCCAAGGCGATGATCGAAGGCTCTGAGCTGCGCAGCGCCAGCCCCGGCTTGGTCGATGTCGGCTGGGTGGTCAACATCGCCTTCAAGGGCGATGCGACGTCTACGTTCGCTGATATCTCTCGTGATCTTTACGGATCGGAACGTCAATTCGCGGTGGTGCTCGACGGAACCGTGATCTCCGCGCCCACCATGGACGGGTTGATCACCGACGGCCGCGCCTACATCCAGGGCAACTTCACCCAGAGCACCGCGCAGAGTCTGGCGACCAGTCTCAAGTTCGGCGCCCTTCCGGTGGCGTTCGAGAAGGACATCAACGTGCAAACGATTGGTGCCTCGTTGGCCGGCAACCAGCTGCAGGCCGGCATCGCGGCCGGGGCGCTCGGGTTGCTCCTGGTGATGATCTACTGTTTGTTCTACTACCGCGGACTCGGTTTGGTGGTGCTCGGATCGCTGGTGGTAGCCGCCGCGCTGACCTATGCCATGGTGATGTTGCTCAGCGAAACCGCCGGCTTCACGTTGTCACTGCCCGGCATCGCCGGACTGATCGTGGCGGTCGGCATCACCGCCGACTCCTTCGTGGTGTTCTTCGAACGGATCCGAGACGAGATGCGCGACGGCAAGTCGATGCGGGTCGCCGTCGAGGCTGGCTGGGTTCGGGCCCGGAACACCTGTCTGGCCGCGGACGCCGTGTCGTTGCTGGCCGCGGTGGTCTTGTTCATCTTTGCCGCCGGCGTGGTGAAAGGGTTCGCGTTCGCGCTCGGACTGAGCACGATCATCGACCTGGTCGTGTTCTTCTGGTTCACCAAGCCGCTGGTGTCGTGGTTGGCGACATACTCTTTCTTCAACCGTGGCCACCGGATGTCGGGACTGAGCGCGGAGACCTTGGGCATCGATCGGATCAACCTCACCGGGACGACAGGAAGGACCGCCTGATGGGCACGTTCTCACGACTCGGCAACGACCTCTACTCGGGTCGTCGGTCGATCGACTTCGTCGGCAAGTGGAAGCTGTGGCTGGTGATGTCGGGCGCGATTGTGGCGCTGGCGATCGGCGGCCTGACCAGCAGAGGGCTCGACATGGGCATCGAGTTCGTCGGCGGCGCCGAATACAGCGTCGCTCTCGAACCTGATCAGGTCACCCAGGAGACCGCCGACAAGATTCGTGAAGCGGTGGCCGGCACCGGCATCAAGAACGCGTCCGCCCCGGTGGTGACCACCAACGGCGCTGAGGCCATCCTGATTCAGATCCAGACCTTGACCACGCAGGAGAGCGAGCAGGTAGTCGCCGCGATTCAGGACGCTACCGAGCCAGACGCGTCGGTGTCGCAGACGGAGTTGGGCGCCAGCTGGGGCAAGGAGGTCGCCAAACGGTCCATGATCGGTCTGGTGGTGTTCCTGGTCTTGGTCGTGCTCTTCATCTGGGCCTACTTCAAGGAATGGAAGATGTCGCTGGCAGCCATCGTGGCGCTGGTGCACGACCTGTTGATCACCATCGGCATCTATGCGCTCTCCGGCTTCGAGGTCACCCCGGCGACGGTGACCGGGGTGCTCACCATCCTGGGTTTTTCGCTCTACGACACCGTTGTGGTCTTCGACAAGGTTCGAGAGAACACCAAGGATCTGCGTCGCAGCCGGATGACTTACGCTGAGGCGGCGAACCTGGCGGTCAACCAGACCCTGGTGCGCTCGATCAACACGTCGTTGGTGGCGCTCATCCCGGTGGCCGCGATCTTGTACGTCGGGGTGGCCCAGCTCGGGTCCGGCTCGCTCAAAGACCTGGCGCTGGCCCTGTTCGTCGGAATGGCATCGGGCGCCTACTCGTCGATCTTCGTCGCTACGCCCATGTTGGCCCAGTTGAAGATGCGCGAGAAGAAGGTGGTCGAGGCAGATCGTCGATCGGTGGCCCGCAAGCGGCATGACGCCGATCGCTACGCCTCGGTGCCCGCCTTTGTTGACGACACACCGGTGGCCGGCCGGTCGCGAGCAGCCGATGCCGACCTCGATCAGGGCGATGGGGACCCGCAGGCGGAGTTGGGCCAGGACGCCGATGAGCTAGCTCAATCGGGCCGGAGACCCCGGGATCGGGCAACGGCCGAGGCGAAAGCCGGCGTGCTGGGCCGTGGTCGCGTGGTGCCCGAGGCCGATGCACCGCTCATGCCCAGCAAGGCCTCCGGTCGTGCGCAGCCGACCCGGCAGGCACGCTCCAAACGCGGTAAGAAGTAGCACCTGGATGGCCGGCTCGAGCGAGTCGACCCTCGGTTCGGTCGAGGCCCGGAAAACACAGGCGCGCGCGGCCATGTCCAGGCTGGTGCGCGATGTCCCCGACTACCCACAGCCGGGGATCGTGTTTAAGGACATCACACCGCTGCTGGCCGAGCATGCCGCGTTTGCCACCGTGATCGAGGCCCTTGCGGACACCGGTCGGGATTCGGGCGGCCGGGTGATCGTCGACAAAGTGATTGGCATAGAGGCCCGCGGATTCATCCTGGCCGCGCCGGTCGCGCTGGCGCTGGGTGCCGGCTTCGTGCCGGTGCGCAAACAGGGCAAGCTGCCGCGAGCCACCCACGCGGTCAGTTATGACCTGGAGTACGGCTCGGCGACTCTCGAACTCCACCAGGACGCCATCGACCCCGGCGATCGGGTGCTGCTGATCGACGACGTGCTCGCGACCGGCGGCACGGCGGCGGCGACGGTTGACTTGGTCGAGCGGTGCGGTGGCCGAGCACACTCGCTTGCGGTCCTGATCGAACTCGGTTTCCTGCCTGGTCGGGCCGCGGTTGTGGATATGCCGGTCACCTCGGTGACGATTGCATAGCCGCCAACTAGACTCTGGATCATGAGCGGCTGCAGCGAAAGCGTGAGCCGGCGTGAGTGACGAAGCGGTGGCGCCACGTCTGCCGAACGAGCAGGCCCCGGTGGGGCCGGGCTCGACTGAGCCAGCCGTCGCGCGCACCGTCGGGCGGGCCGGTTCGCGCACGTTGCCACCGAGTTCTCCTGGATCGCGAACGCTGGAGGCGGTGGCGAGCGCCACCCGGATGCGGGCCCGGTTGGCCCGGATCGGGCACCGCAACGCAAGCCCGGCCCATCCGGTCCTCGAGCCGTTGTTCAAGGCAGTCAAGGCCAACCATCCGCAGGCTGATCTGGCGCTGTTGGAGCGTGCCTATCGGGTTGCGGAGAAGTCACATGGCACGCAGACCAGGAAGTCGGGCGACCCTTACATCACTCATCCGCTGGCGGTCACCACTATTCTGGCCGACATCGGGATGACCGAGCCCACGTTGGTGGCCGCGCTGTTGCACGACACGGTCGAGGACACGCCGTACACGCTGGAGCAACTGACCGACGAGTTCGGCGCGGAAGTCGCCGGCCTGGTTGACGGTGTCACCAAGCTCGACAAGGTGCAATACGGCGACAGCGCTCAGGCCGAGACCATTCGCAAGATGATCGTCGCCATGTCACGTGACATCCGCGTGTTGGTGATCAAGCTGGCCGATCGCCTGCACAACATGCGTACCCTGCGTTACGTGCCGCAGTCCTCCCAGGAACGCACCGCGCGGGAGACGCTGGACATCTACGCGCCGTTGGCGCATCGGCTGGGCATGAACACCATCAAGTGGGAACTTGAGGACCTCGCCTTCGCCACCTTGCATCCCAAGATGTACGACGAGATCGTTCGCCTTGTTGCCGAGCGGGCGCCGTCGCGAGATCAGTTCCTCAGCCAAGTGATCGAAGAGGTCGAACGCGACCTTAAGGACGCCAAGATCAAGTCCACCGTTACCGGTCGCCCGAAGCACTATTTTTCGATCTACCAGAAGATGATCGTCGGTGGACGTGATTTCTCCGACATCCAGGACCTGGTCGGAGTTCGGATACTGGTCGAGGACGATCGAGATTGTTACTCCGTGCTCGGCGTGCTGCATGCCCGCTGGAACCCGGTGCTCGGCCGGTTCAAGGACTTCGTGGCGATGCCGAAGTTCAATATGTATCAATCACTACACACGACCGTGATCGGCCCGACGGGCAAACCGGTGGAGATGCAGATCCGCACCTACGGCATGCACCGGCGCGCCGAATACGGTGTCGCGGCGCACTGGAAATACAAGGAGAACGGCCGAGCCGGGGTCGACACTGAGCGGCGTGCCGACCTCGACGACATGACTTGGGTCCGGCAGCTGTTGGATTGGCAAAGCGAGGTCGAGGATCCAGGCGAGTTCTTGGAGTCGCTGCGGTTTGAGATTCAGCGAGCCGAGGTCTACGTCTTCACTCCGGGTGGCGACGTGATCGCGCTGCCCGCCGGAGCTTCACCGGTCGACTTCGCCTATGCGGTGCACACTGAGGTCGGCCACCGGACCATAGGCGCCCGCGTCAACGGCCGGCTGGTGCCGCTGGAGTCGACGCTCGAGAACTCCGACGTCGTGGAGGTGTTGACCTCCAAAGCTGCCAATGCCGGACCCTCGCGAGATTGGCTCAACTTTGCCAAGTCGCCGCGGGCCCGGGCGAAGATCCGGCATTGGTTCACCAAGGAGCGACGCGAGGAGTCGATCGAGCGCGGCAAGGACGCGATCGTCCGGCTGATGCGCAAGGAGGGTTTGCCGCTCAAGCGCCTGATGTCGCACGAGTCATTGACCGAAGTGGCCGCGCACTTCAAAATGACCGACGTTACCGACCTTTACGCCAACGTCGGCGAGGGCAAACTCAGCGCCCAGAGCGTCGTACGCCGGGTCATCGATCTGCACGGCGGGGACGACGGCGCCGCCGAGGACCTGGCCGAAGGTGTGACGATCACCGGCAATCGGGCTCGGAGCCAGGGCACCAGCAGTGACGCAGGTGTCGCTGTTCAGGGCGCGCCGGATGTGTGGGTGAAGTTGGCCAGGTGTTGCACGCCGGTGCCTGGTGACCCGATCCTGGGATTTGTGACCAAGGGCGGCGGCGTGTCGGTGCATCGCACGTCGTGCACCAACGCGGCCAGCCTGACCAGCCAGTCCGAACGCATCATCCCGGTCGAATGGGATGCGACGCCGCAGAGCACCTTCCTGATCAACATCCTGGTGGAGGCCCTTGATCGGGCTCGACTGCTGTCGGACCTGACGATGGTGCTGTCCGACGCTCATGTGAACCTCCTCAGTGCCACCCTGACCACCTCCCGGGATCGGGTGGCCAAGACTCGTTTTACCTTCGAGCTGGCCGATTCCAAGCACCTCGACAACGTGATGGCGGCGATCCGCGGCGTGCCCGGCGTCTATGACGCCTATCGGGTCACCCAGTAGCGCCGCTACCGCCTACGTTGATGGCCTGGTCGGATCGCCTCATTCCGGTTTGCTCGGTGGTCGACAATCTCCGTGGCGTACCATCACAGCCAGCCGAAGAGACAGTGTCGCCGGGAAGGTGACGGGTCAGCCGGAGAACTCGTCGGCGGCCCGCCGGGCCATGTCGAGGAACGCACGCCGGGACGAGAGGTTCTCCTCGAGATCCTTGATCTTGCGCGCGTCGCCCGACACGCGTGCCTTGGCCAGGTCGGCCTCCGCGGTAGCGATCGCCTGCTCCAGCTTGGTGATCATGTCGTCGGCCCGCGCTGACTTCTCCGGGTCCGAGCGCTTCCACTGCGCCTCCTCGTGCCCGCGAATTGCCTGCTCGACCTTACGAATCCGGGCCTCAAGAGCCTGCATTTTGTCGCGCGGCACCTTGCCGGCCGCATCCCAGCGTTCGGCGATGGTCCGGAACGCGCGCTTGGCGGCATCGAGGTCCTTGATCGGCAACAACGCCTCTGCCTCGATCAGGATCGCTTCCTTGACCTCGGCATTGGCGGCAAACTCCTGGTCGATGGCTGCGTTGGCGGCGTCGCGAGCCGCGAAAAACGCATCTTGAGCTCCGCGGAATCGTTGCCACAGCAGCTCGTCGACCTCGCGGGGCGCTGGTCCGGCGGCCTTCCATCGCCGCATCAGATCGCGATACTTGCCTGCTGTCGGTCCCCACTCGGTTGACTCGGCGAGGGCTTCGGCCTCGCTCGCCAGGCGCTCCTTGGCCACCCGGGCGGTTTCGCGTTGTTCCTGCTGCTCCGCGAAGTGTGCTTTGCGGCGCCGGGTGTAGGTCGTCCGCGCACTGGAGAACCGTTTCCACAGCGCGTCATCGGACGCCCGATCCAGCCGGGGGAGTGCCTTCCACTCTTCCAATAGTTCACGCAGACGAATCGCGCCGTGCCGCCAGTCCTTGCCGGATGAGAGTCTCTCGGCGACCTCGACCAAGGCTTCCTTCTTGACCTTGGCCTCAGCGATCTTCGCGGCCCGCTCGGCTTTGCGCGCTTCGCGCTGCTCGCCGATGACCAGGCCCAAGCCGTCCAGTCGCGCGCTCAGGGCTGCTAGGTCGCCGACGGCGTTGGCGTCGACGACCTGGGCTCGAAGTTTCGCGACCGATTCGGTTGCCTCGTCGGGAGCGAGCACACCCGAGCTGACGCGTCGCTCCAAGAGCTCGACCTCGAAGGCCAACGCGGCGTACCTCTCGGTGAAAAAGTGCATCGCCTCTTCGGCGGTGCCCACCGGGTATTGGCCTACGGTTCGTTCGCCGTCGCTGGTTCGTACGAAGACGGTGCCGTCGTCGGCAACCCGACCCCATTCGTGAGTCGTCACAAGAGGACCCTTCAAATCGCAGTTCGCCCGCGGGTATCCCCACGCCGAGGACCATGGTAGTGGCATGTCCGGGCTGACTCGCCAAGATCTGGTCAGGTTCCGCGGAACTTGCCGATGCAAATTCGCTGGACCGGCCTCGGTAGTCTTTGCCGGTGCTTATCGCTGGCTTTCCCGCGGGCCCTTGGGGGACCAACTGTTACGTAGCGGCCACCTCGGCGGGTCAGGAGTGCGTGATCGTCGACCCAGGAAAGGACGCCGCGAGCGGAGTCGCCGATGTGGTTCGCGAACAACGGCTCAAGCCGGTCGCTGTGCTCCTCACCCACGGGCATATCGATCACATGTGGTCGGTCACTCCGCTCTCAGGTAGCTACGACGCGACTGCCTACGTTCATCCACAGGATCGACATCTGCTGACCGACCCGATGGCCGGGATGTCCGCGGACGCCACCGCTCTGCTGTTGGGCGGGCTGTCGGGTGGCGCCTACACGTGGGCCGAACCCGATCGGGTAGTCGAGTTGGCCGACGGCGCCGTGCTGGATCTGGCCAGCCTACGGATAACAGTGGACCATACGCCAGGGCACACGCCTGGATCGGTGACCTTCCGCGCGCCGTACGACGAGTCGATCAGCCAGGTGATGTTCGCCGGCGATCTGCTCTTCGCCGGATCCATCGGGCGCACCGACCTGCCCGGCGGGGACCCGGCGGTCATGCGCGAATCGCTGCGGGACAAGGTGTTGCCGTTGGCCGATGACATCGTGGTGTTGCCCGGGCACGGTGAGCAGACCACCATCGGCGCCGAGCGCCGGGCCAATCCGTTCCTGCACGACCTGCTGGTTGGTGAAGCGAGCCGATGAGCAAACCGACCCCGCTCAGCGGTTTTCCGGAATTGCTGCCCGCCCAGCGTTACGTCGAGGTTCGAGTGTTGGGCGCGCTCGCCGATGTCTTCGAGTTGCACGGATTCGCCAACGTGGAAACCCGGGCCGTCGAGCCGATGGATCAGCTGCTGCGCAAGGGCGAGACATCCAAAGAGGTGTACGTGCTGCGTCGTCTGCAGGAAGGCGAAGCCGGGAAGGACGCCGGTCTCGGCCTGCATTTCGACTTGACCGTCCCATTCGCGCGGTACGTCTTGGAGAACGCCGGCAAGCTGGAGTTCCCGTTCCGCCGGTACCAGATTCAGAAGGCCTGGCGTGGCGAGCGGCCGCAGGACGGCCGCTACCGTGAGTTCACCCAAGCGGACATCGACATCGTCGGACGAGACGAACTGGCCTTTCATCACGATGTCGAAGTGGCTCGGGTCATGCTGCAAGCGCTCACCGGGCTGGACTTCTTGCCGGGCCTTCGTTTGCAGGTCAACAATCGGAAGTTGATCCAAGGCTTCTACACCGGGCTAGGCGTATCCGACGTGGACGCGGCCATGCGGATCATCGATAAGCTCGACAAGATCGGCCGCGAACGGGTGCGGGGTCTGCTGACGACTGACGCCGGCCTTACCGAGGCCCAGGCAACGCAGTGCTTGAGCCTGGCCGGAATCCGGGCGACCGATGAGTCGTTCGTCGAGTCAGTTCGCGGGTTAGGGGTTGCCAATCCGCTGCTGACCGAGGGGTTGCGGGAGCTGGCCCAGCTGATCCGTGGCTGCGCCGGCCTGGTCACCGACCGGGTTCGGGTCGAGGCCGACCTCAGTATCGCCCGCGGGTTGGACTACTACACCGGCACCGTGTTCGAGACTCGCCTGGACGGCTATGACTCGCTGGGGTCGATCTGTTCCGGTGGCCGATATGACGCGCTGGCCACCGACGGACGCACGACCTATCCGGGGGTGGGCATCTCGCTCGGGGTCAGCCGGCTGCTGGTGCCGTTGCTCAACCGGGGTGAGCTCCGCGCCAGCCGTCCGGTACCGAGCGCGGTTCTGGTGGTTCTTGCCGACGAGGAGCACCGGGCGGCGTGCGACCAGCTGGCCGACCAGTTGCGCGGCCGCGGCGTCGCCGCCGAAGTGGCCCCGAGTCCGCAAAAGTTCGGCAAACAGATCAGGTACGCCGAACGTCGCGGCATACCGTTCGTGTGGTTCGCGACCTCCGAGGGCGACCAGGTCAAGGACATCCGCACGGGTGAACAGGTTGCGGCCGACCCGAACCGATGGCTACCCCCGCAAGCCGATCTACGGCCCCGAGTTGTCGTGACCCGTTCCACCGACGAAGGAGTAGCCACCCGATGATGCGCACCCATGACGCAGGCGCACTGCGCGCCCAGCACCGAGGCGAGAGCGTCGTCCTGGCCGGATGGGTAGCGCGCCGGCGCGACCACGGCGGGGTTGCCTTCCTCGATCTTCGAGAAGCCAGTGGCGTGGTGCAGGTCGTGGTGCGCGAAGAGGTGGCGCATGCGCTGCGCAACGAATACTGCATCAGGGTCACCGGCACGGTCGCGGTGCGCCCCGAGGGCAACGCGAACCCCGGCTTGGCCAGCGGCGAGATCGAGGTGATCGCCGAGGACGTCGAGGTGCTCAGTGAGGCGGCGGCGCTCCCATTCCCGATCGACGATCACGTCGATGTCGGCGAGGAGGCTCGGCTGCGCCACCGCTACCTTGACCTACGCCGGTCCGGTCCCAACGCGGCTCTTCGACTGCGCGGCAAGGTGAACAAGGCGGCGCGTGACGTGCTCGACACGCGTGGTTTCGTCGAGATCGAGACGCCCACGCTGACCCGCTCGACACCCGAGGGAGCCCGGGACTTCCTGGTGCCGGCGCGGCTGCAGCCCGGCAGCTGGTATGCCTTGCCGCAGAGTCCGCAGTTGTTCAAGCAGCTGCTCATGGTCGCCGGCATGGAACGCTATTTCCAGATCGCCCGATGTTATCGCGACGAGGACTTCCGAGCCGACCGACAGCCGGAGTTCACCCAGCTCGATATCGAGATGAGTTTCGTCGATCAAGACGACGTGATCGCGATCGGTGAAGAGGTGTTGGCGGCGCTGTGGAAGCTCATCGGACACGACGTGCCGGTTCCGCTGCCGCGGATGACCTACGCCGAGGCGATGGCGAGGTTCGGCACCGACAAACCGGATCTGCGGATGGGGCTGGAGCTCGTCGGGTGCACGTCGTACTTCGCGAACACGGACTTCCGGGTGTTCCAGGCTGACTATGTCGGCGCCGTGGTGATGCCAGGCGGAGCTAGCCAGCCGCGCCGCCAGTTCGACGCCTGGCAGGAGTGGGCCAAGCAGCGCGGAGCACGAGGGCTGGCCTATGTCACGGTGGGCGAGGACGGCGAGTTGGGTGGCCCGGTCGCCAAGAACCTGAGCGACGCTGAGCGGTCCGGTTTGGCCGCGCACGTGGGTGCCGTCGGTGGGGATTGCGTGTTCTTCGCGGCCGGCCCGACCAAGTCGAGTCGCGCGTTGCTGGGTGCGGCCAGGCTGGAGATCGGTCGCCGGCTGAGCTTGCTCGACCCGGAGGCGTGGAGTTTCGTCTGGGTGGTTGACGCGCCGTTGTTGGAGCCGGCCACTGACGCGGCAGCTGCCGGCGACGTGGCCGTGGGTGGGGGAGCCTGGACCGCGGTGCATCACGCGTTCACCTCGCCGCAGGACGTAGCGAACTTCGACACTGACCCGGGCAACGCGCTGGCCTATGCCTACGACATCGTGTGCAACGGCAACGAGATCGGTGGCGGGTCGATTCGTATTCACCGTGATGACGTGCAACGACGGGTGTTCGCGTTGATGGGCATCGGCGACGCCGAGGCCCAGGAGAAGTTCGGGTTCCTCCTGGATGCATTCAAGTTCGGAGCCCCGCCGCACGGCGGCATCGCGTTCGGCTGGGACCGGATTGTTGCGTTGCTGGCCAAGGCCGACTCGATCCGCGAGGTGATCGCGTTCCCGAAGTCCGGTGGCGGGTTCGACCCGCTGACGGCGGCCCCGGCGCCGATCACCGCCCGACAGCGCCGCGAGGCGGGTGTGGACAGCATCCGCGACTAGCGCCGTCTGGGCGGATGGTTTGCGTCAGATGGCACGCAACACCGGATGAACTTGACGCAGACAGGTTTCTCGTTGGTAACGATCTAATTGCGCGGCCCTGGAAGGGTGCACATTTGCTGCGGAAGTGTCTAGTGTCGTGCTGTCCGGCGCGACCCCTGTGGTCTGTGCAAACGCTGGCGAGACCGTTGACGTCTCGTGCCAAGGAGGGTTAATTCGTGAGGTTAAAACGATGGGGGACCGCTGCCGCGGTCATTGCCAGCCTAAGTCTGGGATTGTCGGCCTGCTCGGGCCCAGCCAATGAAGACGACACCGGCGGCGCCGACAAGAACGCGAAGACCTCGCTTAACATCGGCTGGAATCAGCCGTTCTATTCCTACAACTCCAACTCGACCGACGGAGCCAACGTCACCAACGCCAACACCCAGTACCTGATGAATGGTGGATTCTGGTACTACGACGCGCAGAGCGTGCTGCAGAAGGACACCTCCTTCGGCACCTACGAGAAGCTCAGCGACGATCCGCTGACCGTGAAGTACACCGTCGGTCCGGACACCAACTGGTCCGACGGCACGCCGGTCGACGCGGTCGACGTCATGTTGGACTGGGCGTCTCGCAGCGGAAAGTACACCACCGCCAAGGACGACCAACTCAAGTATGACGACGAGACCGGAGCCACCTCGGCGCCCGAAGGCGAGGTCTACTTCGACGCCTCCTCCGCCGGACTGGCGCTGGTGACCAAGGTTCCCGAGATCAGCGACGAGGGCAAGTCGATTACGCTCATCTACGACAAGCCGTTCGCTGACTGGGAGCTGGACATCAGCCCGGTCATCCCGGCGCACGCGGTCGGCATGAGGGCGCTCGGCTTGGACGACCCGCAGGCCGCGAAGGACGCGCTGGTCAAGGCGATGCAGGAGAACGACAAGGCCGCCCTGGCCAAGGTCGCGAAGTCGTGGAACGACGACTTCGACTACACCTCCTTCCCCGATGACGAACTCCTGCGGTTGTCCAACGGTGCCTACGTGATGACCGATATGAAGGAGAACGAGTACCAGACCCTCGAGAAGAACCCCGACTACAAGGGCGACCTCGCCGGCGCCATCGACACCATCACGATCCGCTACAACGAGGATCCGATGGCACAGGTCCAAGCGCTGCAGAACGGCGAGATCGACATGTTCTACCCCCAGGTCACCACTGATGTGGTGGACGCGGGCAAGGCCGTTGACGGGGTCGAGGTGATCTCCGGCGTGGACGGGACCTACGAACACATCGACCTGCAGTTCGCCAACGGTGGTCCGTTCGACCCGAAGACCTATGGCGGCGACGCGGACAAGGCAAGGAAGGTCCGTGAGGCGTTCTTGAAGGCGGTGCCCCGCCAGGAGATCATCGACAAACTGATCAAGCCGATCGTTCCGGACGCCGAGATCCGTAACTCGTTTGTGCGGGTGCCCCAGACGCCAGGCTACGACGAGGTGGTTGCGAGCAATGGGTCGGCCGAGTTCGGTGGCGGGGATCCCGCGGCCGCGAAGAAGATCCTCGCCGACGCCGGTATCCAGACTCCGGTGACGGTGCGGTTGTTGTTCGCCAAGGGCAACCCGCGTCGCGAATCCGAGTTCGCGCTCTACCAGGCGGCGATGGACAAGGCCGGCTTCAAGCTCGTCGACAAGCGCGACGAGAACTGGAGCTCGAAGTTGGGCAGCAAGGGTTATGACGCGGTGTACTTCGGCTGGCAGTCGACGTCGACCGGTGTGACCGCCGACTGCGAGATTTTCCGGGACGGCGGCGCCAACAACCTGAACGGCTACAACTCCAAGGTCGTGAACGACCTGTGTGCCGAACTCGCCAACACGCTGGATGCGGACAAGCAAACCGAGTTGAACGCCACCCTTGACGCCGAGCTGTTCAAGGACCGGGTGGGTCTTCCGGTGTTCCAGTTCCCGGCGGCAACGTTCGTGAACACCAAGCGGGTGAGCGGTGTCGAGCCGTCGGTGCTCTCGCCGACGATGTTCTACGGGTTCTGGAACTGGGAGGCGGTTTCCTGACCCGGCCAGTGGTCTAGGCGACAATGACGGGGTGTGGCTTCCTGATGTGCAGGGAAGCCACACCCCGCTAGTTTGATCCGGAGTGAGTTGCTAGGAGGGCGGGTCGGATGGTCGGGTTTCTGTTCAGGCGATTGCTGGGTTCGGCACTGGTGGTGGTGTTGTCGACGGCCATCATGTATGTGTTGGTCGATCTCGCGATCGATCCGCTGGAGAACCTCCGGTTGAGTACCGCGCCCAACAAGGCCGAGCAGATCCAGCGGCTGACCGACGAACTCCGGCTCGACGATCCGATTGCGGTTCGTTATGCCGAGTGGTCGCGTGACGCCGCTGGGTGCCTATGGGGTGACTGTGAGCTTGGCCGGAATTGGCGCACCAACCAAGAAGTCACCGACTCGTTGACCGGCGCGATTGCCAACACTCTGAAGCTGGTCACCGCGGCGTCGGTGCTGGCGATCGTGCTCGGATGCCTGGTGGGTATCGTCAGCGCGCTGCGGCAATACACCGGCTTCGACTACTCGATGACGTTCGTCGCGTTCCTGTTCTTCTCGTTGCCGGTGCCCTGGGTGGCCGTACTGGCCAAGGCATTCCTGGCCATCCGGTTCAACGACTTCCTCGCGGATCCGCAGCTGCCGGTATGGCTGATCGTGCTGTCTGCCGGGCTTTGGGGCCTCGCTGTCGCCGGCGCGCTTGGTGGAAGCCTTCGCCGGCGAGTCACGGTCTTCGGGTCTGTCGCCGTCTTGGTCGTCGCGATCTGCCTGTATCTGAACCTCACCGAGTGGTTCGCCGAACCCAGTATCGGCATTGTGTTCCTGGCGTTGCTCTCGGTTGGGACCGCGGTACTGATGACCGTGCTGAGCACCGGTCTTGGGAATCGCCGCGCGCTCGGTGCGGCGCTGACCGTGGCCGGGATCGGGGTGGCCTTGTATACCCCGATGCTCTACTTCTGGAATGCAGTGGACGAGTCCTGGCCACTGATAGGCGGACTGCTGATGCTGACCATCCTGGTCGGGTTGGTGGTCGGCTATGCCTGGGGCGGTGCCGACCGGTCGCAGTCGGCTCGGACGGCCGCGTTCACCGCGGTGCCGGTGGCTGCGCTGCTGTTCATCGACCGGACCCTGCAGTCCTTCGACAATTACGCGGACTCGCCATTGATCAGGGGACGGCCGATCGCCACCGTGGGCAGCGGCACCCCGAATCTAGACGGCAGTTTCTGGTTCGGTGTTATCGATTCGGTGACGCACTTGTTGCTGCCGACACTGACGCTGATCTTGATCTCGTTCGCCGGATACCTTCGGTATTCGCGGGCGTCCATGCTTGAGGTGTTTAGTCAGGACTACATCCGAACCGCGCGCGCCAAGGGGCTCACCGAGCGCACGGTGGTGATGCGACACGCGTTTCGCAACGCACTATTGCCGTTGGCCTCGGTGGTCCCGGTCGACATCATCACCTTGATCGGTGGCGCGGTCCTGACTGAGACTGTCTTCGGATGGTCAGGCATGGGCAAGCTGTTCGTCGATGCCCTCGGTGGCAATCAGCTGAATGAAGTGATGGCCTATATCTTGATCGTCGGCATCCTGGCCGTGGTCGCCAACTTTGTCGCGGATCTTCTTTACGCCGTTCTCGATCCCAGGATCCGGGTGAACGCATGAGCACCATCGAACCACCGGTCGGCCCGGACCCGAGGATCGCCACTGAGACGGTGGAGAATGCCATTGAGCTGAAGGATGTCGAAGGTCTGTCCCAAGGCCAGATCGTGCGCCGGAAGTTTCTTCGGCACAAGGGTGCGCTCGTCGGCCTCGCCACCCTGTTCGCGATCATTGTGCTCGGCTACTCCTCGATCGGTTTCGGGCCGATTCCGGGCTGGTGGAACTACAACCACTTCACGCCCTACGACATCGTCAATCCCAGCGGCCGGCCCACCCTGCACCTGCCGACCTGGCTCGGTGGCAGCGGCTTTGAGGTGGGTTCACATCCGTTCGGTCAGGACGAGATCGGCCGCGATCTATTCGCGGCCACCATGAAGGGCGTGCAGACCTCGGTCAACATCGTGGTGATCATCGGACTGATCTCGACCGCGGTGGGCCTATCGGTCGGCGCGATAGCCGGCTTCTACCGCGGCTCGATCGACCAGTGGCTGATGCGCTTCACCGACCTCATCATCACCTTGCCGGTGTTGGTCATCGGCTCGGTGCTCGGGGTCATGGTCAATGAATCCGGCGCGTTCTGGCTAGCGGTAGTGCTCGGCCTGGTCAGTTGGACCACCCTCGCTAGAGTGATCCGTGCGGAGTTCCTCACCCTGCGCGAACGCGAGTTCGTCGACGCGGCCCGGGTGGCCGGCGCCAGCAACTTCCGGATCATGTTCAAACACATGATCCCGAACGCAATGGGTGTCATTGTGGTCAACACGACGCTGCTGATGTCAGCCGCGATCTTGCTCGAGGCGGCACTGAGCTTCCTTGGCTTCGGCGTCAAAGATCCCGACGTATCCCTGGGAACCCTGATCGGTCGGGCTCAGACCGCGGCAACGACGCGGCCTTGGTCCTTCTATTGGCCGGGCTTCTTCATTATCGGCATCGCGCTGTCAATCAACCTCGTCGGGGACGGTCTGCGAGACGCCTTCGACCCACGCCAGAAGGCGGTGACCTCCGCGCGCAAGCTCGCCAAGGCGGAGGTCCGAATGCGCACCCAGATGCGCGGAGCCGAAACGACCTAGGTGATCGGGATGCGATCAACTCACCAGCAAGCGGGCAAGCGCCGACCAGGCCGCGAGACCCAGCGCCGCCGCCACCACATCGTGGCGCCAGGCGATGTCGGCTCGGTCGGATTCGAGGCGCGGCTGATCGAGGTGCCCGGCCGCGACCAGTGCGTCGCGCACCTCGGTCACCGCGTCGGCAGCAGACGTCTCCCGGTGCCCCAGACGTCCGGCGGGTGGCACTCTCCGCGAGCTACCGAAGCTGGGCCGGGTGGCCGCCCAAGCGCTGAACCTGCCGAACGGCGTACCCAGGGTGAGGCCATAACGCGGATCGATACTCTCGATGGCCGGCCACGGCACGAAGACCGAACGAACCACGTTGTGCAATCGGACGCCGGCCGGGGAGTATTCGACGTACGGCGACCACCACACCGCCCAAGCCACCAGCACCACCATGCCGAGTGGCCCCGAATAGGCGATCAGGTCAGGCCATTGCCCGCGAAGGAGCATTTCGGCCAACAACACGGCCACCACCGCAAACGTCAACGCGGCCAATGCCTTTCCGAACGGGGAGTGCAGCCGGGCCGTTCGAAACACAACCATCGGTCCTCCCTGCGTGGTCGGTGTCGCTACTACCGGAAAGGTACCCCGTGACAACTCAGCCTGCACCGGCCGCCGCGGCTGGCCACCGCGGCGGTGGCCGTCAGCCGATCCTCGACGTTCGAGACCTCAGTATCTCGTTCCTGGTCGACAACGAGTGGTATCCCGCGGTTCGCGACCTGTCCTACCAGGTATTCGCGGGGGAGGTGCTCGCGATCGTCGGCGAGTCCGGCTCCGGAAAGACGCAGTCGTCGATGTCACTGATGGGCCTGCTACCGCCCAACGGGCGGGCTACCGGAAGCGCGCGACTCAAGGGAGAGGAGTTGCTTACCATGAGTTCGTCGCAGCTTCGCGAACTCCGCGGCGACGAGATCTCGATGATCTTCCAGGAGCCGATGACCGCGCTAAACCCGGTCTACACTATTGGGTTTCAGATCGTTGAAACGCTGCGGACTCACTTCACGATGTCGCCGAAGCGGGCTCGCGAACGTGCGCTAGAACTGCTGGAACTGGTGGACATTCCCGAGCCAGAGCGTCGAATCGACAACTTCCCGCACCAGCTTTCTGGGGGCCAGCGGCAACGGGCGATGATCGCCCAGGCGCTGGCCTGCGAACCCAAGGTGTTGGTAGCGGACGAGCCGACCACCGCGTTAGACGTCACCGTGCAGATGGAGATCCTGCAGTTGATGCATGATCTGCGACAGCGTATCGACTCGGCAGTTGTCCTGATCACGCACGACATGGGCGTGGTGGCCGACATGGCCGACCGGATCGTGGTCATGAAGGACGGCCGGATGGTGGAGACCGGTACCGCCATCGACATCTTCGCTAGGCCGGAACACCCCTATACCCAGCAGCTGTTGGCGGCCGTGCCGCACTTCGGCTCGCTAGCCAGGAAGTCCGTGGCGGCCGGCACCGGGTCGGACACCCCGCCCGCGGCGCCCGCCGGTGCTGCCGTGGTCGTCGCCAAAGACCTGGTCCTGGAGTACCCGGCGCGCGGCAATCAGCCGGTTTTTCGCGCGGTTGACCAGGTGTCGTTCACCGTCGGCAGAGGCGAAGTGCTCGGTGTGGTCGGCGAGTCCGGCTCGGGCAAGACGACCATCGGCCGGGCAATTATGGGCCTGTTGCCTGTCGCCGGCGGAGAACTCACGGTCGGTGGCATCGACATGGTCGGAGTCAAGCAGCGCAATCTCAAGCCGCTACGCAGCAAGGTCGGGATCGTGTTCCAAGACCCCGGATCGTCGCTCAACCCGCGCCTGCCGATTGGCGAGTCCATCGGGGAACCTCTCTATCTGCACAACAAGCTGCGAGGCAAGGAGTTGGCGCACGAGGTCGAGGAGCTGCTCGACAGCGTGCAACTGGCGCGCTCATTTCGCAACCGGTATCCGCACGAGCTGAGTGGAGGTCAACGCCAGCGCGTCGGCATCGCTCGCGCGCTCGCGCTCGACCCGGACCTGCTGGTCGCGGACGAGCCCACCTCCGCGCTCGACGTGTCGGTGCAGGCCCGGGTGTTGGCGCTGTTCAAAGATCTGCAGCGGGAGAAGGGCTTCGCCTGCGTCTTCATCAGCCACGATCTGGGTGTGATCGAGATGTTGTGCGACCGAATCGCGGTGATGCACATGGGCCACATCGTCGAGACGGGCAGCCGGGACCAGGTGGTGCTCGACCCGCAACACGATTACACCAAACTGCTGGTGGCCGCGGTCCCCGTCCCGGACCCGGCCGAACAGCGCCGACGCCGGGCCGAGCGGGAGAAGATCGTCAGCGCCATTCATCTGCCCTGAACCTCCGGCCAGCTCGCCGACTGCCGGGCAATCAACGAGCCAGCTCTCCGTTGTCGCAGTGGTCATCGACAGCTGCCGGCCGGTCGTGATCCACCTCCGCGCAGGCCCCGGATACGGTAGGTGGCGTGGACGGGTTGTTTGAGATCGCTCCCAGCGCGGTACCCGCGACGCCGGTGGGATCGCTGAGTGGCAACCCGCACTCCTCATCGCCGCTGGCGGTGCGCATGCGGCCGCGCACCCTCGATGAGCTGGTCGGACAGCCCCAGTTGCGCGAACCGGGTTCGCCGCTGCGCCGGCTCATCGAGAGTGACCAGTCGATGTCGTTGCTGCTCTGGGGCCCGCCGGGCACCGGCAAGACCACGATCGCCGGCATCGTCAGCCAGCAATCCGAACGTGCCTTCGTCGAGGTGTCCGCGGTGTCGGCCGGCGTCAACCAGGTACGCGCGGCGGTCGACCGCGCCCGCGCCGAACTCACCCGGACCGGCCAGGAGACCGTGCTTTTCGTCGACGAGGTGCACCGGTTCAGCAAAGCCCAACAGGACGCACTTCTCCCGGGAGTGGAAAACCGGTGGGTCACTCTGATTGCCGCCACCACCGAGAACCCGTTCTTCTCGGTGATCTCGCCGCTGATGTCGCGAAGCCTGCTGCTCCGGCTGGAACCGCTGACCGATGCCGACATCGAGGCCGTGCTTGAGTCGGCGCTCGACGATCAGCGCGGTCTCGCGGGCCGCGTCGGTCTCGAGGAGGACGCGCGCGGCCATCTGGTGCGCCTGTCCGGCGGCGACGCCCGGCGCGCGCTCACCTACTTGGAGGCCGCGGCGGGTGCGGCCACCGATCGGGGGCTGTCCGGTATCGACCTGGCTACCGCGGAGACCGCGGTAGATCAGGCCGCAGTGCGCTATGACCGGCACGGCGACCAGCATTACGACGTGACCAGCGCCTTCATCAAGTCGATCCGCGGCTCCGACGCGGACGCGGCACTGCACTACCTGGCACGGATGCTGGCAGCCGGCGAGGATCCGCGCTTCATCGCGCGCCGACTGGTGATCCTGGCCAGTGAGGACGTCGGCCTGGCCGATCCCACCGCGCTGCCCACCGCGGTTGCCGCCGCCCAGGCGGTGCAGTTGATCGGGATGCCCGAGGCGCGACTCAATCTGGCCCAGGCCACGATCGCTTTGGCGGTCGCCCCGAAGTCGAACGCGGTGATCAAGGCCATTGACGCCGCCAGCGTCGATGTCCGTGCCGGCAAGATCGGGCCGGTGCCGCCACACCTACGCGACGCGCACTACACGGGTGCCAAGAAGCTCGGTCACGGAGCGGCGTACGCCTATAGCCATGACGCTCCGTTTGGCATTGCCAGGCAGGACTACGCCCCGGACGTGGTCAAGGACGCGGCGTATTACCAACCCACCGAACTCGGTGCCGAAGCTGCCGTCAAGCAGCGCTGGGAACGCATCCGGCGAATAATTCGGGGCAACGGTTGAGCGAGAACCGCCGAGCCCGGGTAGGGTTCCGCCAACGCACGTCGGCGAAAGCCGCGTGGTCGAGGGGAGGACGAGTTCGTGGACACCGCGGAGATTCGCGCTAGGTTCGTAGCCCACTTCGAGGGCGATACAACCGTCGGCGCGCACCACGCAGTGCCGTCGGCGTCTCTCCTGCTGGACGATCCCACGTTGTTGTTCGTCAATGCCGGCATGGTGCCGTTCAAGCCGTATTTCCTCGGTCAGGAGACCTCGGCGTACCCACGCGCGGTGAGCGTCCAGAAGTGCGTGCGCACCCTCGACATCGAAGAGGTCGGCAAGACCACCCGGCACGGCACCTTCTTCCAGATGTGCGGCAACTTCTCCTTCGGCGACTACTTCAAGGCCGGCGCGATCGACTTGGCGTGGCGGCTGGTGACCGGTGCGCAGACCGACGGCGGCTATGGCTTCGATCCTGACAAGATCTGGGTCACCGTGCTAGATGGCGACGACGAGGCCAGCGACCTGTGGCGCAGCGTGGCCGGTCTGCCGGCCGAGCGGATCCAACGGCGCGGCTTGCTCGACAACTACTGGCATATGGGCGTGCCCGGGCCCGGCGGACCGTGCAGCGAGATCTACGTCGACCGCGGGCCGGAGTATGGCGCCGACGGCGGACCTATCGTTGACGAGGACCGGTTCTTGGAGATCTGGAACCTGGTCTTCATGCAGGAGGCGCTGGCCGCCGTCCGCGCCAAGGACGACTTCGACATTGTCGGCGCCTTGCCGGCGCAGAACATCGACACCGGCCTGGGCCTGGAGCGGGTGGCCTATCTGCTGCAGGCCCGCGACAACATGTACGAGATCGATGAGATTTTCCCGGTGATTGATCGCGCACAGGCGCTGGCGATGCGGAGATACGGCGCCGACGCGGCCGATGACGTGCGGTTCCGGGTAGTCGCCGATCACGTCCGGAGTGCCTTGATGTTGATTGGCGACGGGGTGAGCCCCGGCAACGAGGGTCGTGGCTACGTTCTGCGGCGGTTGCTCCGGCGCGCGGTGCGGTCGATGCGTCTGCTGGGCGTCGAGGACCGAGTGTTGCCCGAGCTGTTCCCGGTCAGCCGAGACAAGATGGCGGTGTCCTACCCGGAGATCGCTCAGGACTGGGACCGGATCTCCACGATCGCCTACGCCGAGGAGGACGCGTTCCGCGCTACTTTGAAGGCCGGCACGGCGATCTTCGACCTGGCCACCACACAGGTCAAGCAAGCGGGCGGCGCCCAGCTGAGCGGAGCCAAGGCTTTCGCATTGCACGACACCTATGGATTTCCCATCGACCTCACCTTGGAGATGGCCGCCGAGCATGGGCTGAGCGTTGATCACGAGGGCTTCCGGCGGTTGATGACCGAGCAACGGACGCGGGCCAAGGCGGATGCGAAGGCCAAGAAGGGCAGCCACGCCGAGACCGGCGCGTATCGCGATGTCGCCGACGCGCTCGGGCGGGCCGTGGAATTCACCGGCTACCACCAGGTGGTCTCCGAGGCGACCGTGCAGGGTGTCGTCGTGGACGGCGTCGTGGTGTCGTCGGCCCGCCCGGGCGAGGTGATCGAACTCATCCTCGACCGGACACCGTTTTATGCCGAGGGCGGCGGACAACTGGCCGATCACGGCGAGATCGAGCTCGACAACGGTGCTCGCGTGCACGTGATCGACGTGCAATCGCCGATCACCGGACTGATCGTGCATCGCGCCACCGTCGAGGCTGGTGAAGTCGCCCCGGGCGCACAGGTCCGCGCCAAGGTCGACGTTGATCGCCGGGTGGCGATCTCTCGATCACACACGGCCACCCACATGGTGCACAAGGCGTTTCGCGAAGCCCTGGGCGACACCGCGACGCAGGCCGGCTCGGAGAACTCGCCGGGTCGGTTCCGGTTCGACTTCTCCGCGACGGGCGCGGTTCCCGAGACGGTGCTCGCCGATGTCGAGGCCCGGGTCAATGAGCTGGTCCTCGCCGACATGGCGGTGCATGCGGAGATCATGACCCAGGCCGACGCGGTGAAGTCGGGAGCGATGGCCCTGTTCGGCGAGAAGTACGGTGACCTGGTGCGGGTGGTCTCGGTCGGCGACTGGGCCCGGGAGTTGTGCGGTGGCACCCATACCGAGCGGTCGGGTCAACTGGGTGTGATCAAGTTGCTCGGAGAATCGTCGATCGGCTCCGGCGTACGTCGAGTGGAGGCGTTGGTCGGGACCGACGCCTATCGGTTCCTCGCCCGCGAACATGTAATCGTGGCCCAACTCGCCGAGGCATTGAAGGCACGTCCGGAGGAACTTCCGGGGCGAGTCAACGACATCGTGGCGAAGTTGCGGGCCGCGGAGAAGGAACTCGAGCGGGTTCGAGTGGGGCAACTGCTGGCCGGTGGCGCCGCGCTGGCCGCGGCCGCCGATCAGGTCGCGGGTGTTCACCTGGTGGTGCATCGAGCTGATGGCGTTTCCGGCGGGGACGTGCGACAGCTCGCTCTCGACGTACGCGGCCGGTTGTCGGGGAACCAGCCCGGTGTGGTCGTGGTGCTTGGGGTCGCCGATGGCCGGGTCTCGGTGGTGGCGGCGGTCAACGAGGCCGGCCAGCGACGCGGAATCGGCGCCAATGCGCTGGTGCACAGCATCGGGCCGCTGATCGGCGGTAAAGGCGGCGGCAAGGGTGATGTCGCCCAAGGCGGCGGTGCGGACGTCGGCCGCCTCGACGAGGTGCTGGCATTGGTGCCGGCCGAGATAACCCGAATGGCCGGGCCGGCTTAACATGCGAACGGGGGCGCGATTGGGGGTCGATCCGGGCGAAGCCCGGATCGGTGTGGCACGCTGTGATCCGTCGGGAGTGCTGGCCACCCCGTTAGAGACCGTGCGCCGCGGGGACGGTGACCTCGCGCGGCTCAGTGAATTGGTTGCCGACTCCGAAGCTGTTGAGATTGTGGTTGGCCTGCCACGTTCGCTGTCCGGCGGCGAAGGTCCGTCGGCAAGTCGGGTTCGGGAGTTTGCACAGGCGCTAGCCAGGCAGGTTGCGCCGGTGTCGATTCGGCTGTGTGATGAACGGATGACGACCGTGTCCGCCGAAATGATGCTGCGCGTTGGCGGACGATCCGGCGGCAAGCGTCGAGCGGTGGTTGATCAGGCCGCCGCAGTGCTGATACTTCAGCAAGCGCTCGATACCGAGCGCAGTACGGGTCAACCTCCGGGGGAGGTCGTCATGGTCCGTCCCGGGGACCGTCTCGGAGACAGTGAGGTCTCGGCAACGGAAATTGAGGCGAACAGTGACGAGTGATCAGTTGAGTGCCATTCTCCCAACCCGACGTGTCGACCGACGGCGGCGCCGCCGGTGGCCCGGCGTGCTCGCTGTGGTGTTGTCTCTGGTGCTCTTGGTCGGCGGATCTGTCCTAGCGGTGACCAAAGGGATGGGGCTCCTCAGCGACCGGCTGAGTTCCGCCGAGGACTTCCCGGGGCCGGGCGGCGACAAAGTGCTGTTCGAGGTGAAAGAAGGCGACACCATCGCCGCGATGGGCAGGGGGTTGAAAGAGCAAGGCATCGTGAAGTCGGTGGACGCGTTTACCGAGGCGGCCAGCGCCGAGCCGGCCTCGACCGGGATTCAGGTCGGCAACTACCAGCTCCGCACCGAGATGGCAGCGGCGGACGTGCTGAAGGTCTTGGTTGACCCGACCCAGCTGGTTCGCCGAGAGATCACCGTTCCCGAGGGTCTGCGGGCGATCGACATCATCGACCTGCTGGCAGAGAAGTCCGGCTTCAAACGCGCGGCCTTTACCAAGGTGCTGGCTGATCCATCGGCGATCGGTCTGCCCAAACAGGCCAAGGGTAAGGTCGAGGGGTATCTGTTCCCCGCCACCTATGACTTTGGCCCGAAACCGAACCCCAAGACCATGCTGACCGCCATGGTGGATCGATGGAAGCAGTCGGCCAAGGCGCTGAAGCTCAAGCGAAAGGCCAAGCGGCTGGGTTACACGCCGGCCCAAGTGATGACGATTGCCAGCTTGATCGAATCCGAGGCCAATCTGCCCGACGACCTCGGCAAGGTGTCCCGGGTCATCTACAACCGGCTGGAGAATCCGGACAACGAGACCCGGGGGAAGCTGCAGCTCGATGCCACGGTGCTGTATGCGCTCGACAAGAAGAGCGGCGTCGCGTTGACCGCCGATGAGCTCGATGTCGACTCGCCGTACAACACCAGACGGTACGCAGGCCTGCCGCCCGGTCCGATCGAGTCGCCCGGCGATGCCGCGATCAAGGCGGCGCTCAAGCCGACGCCCGGACCGTGGTTGTACTACGTGACGGTGAATCTCGCGACCAGCGAGACCAAGTTCACCGACGACTATGACGAATTCCTAGGGTTCCGCGACGAACTGAAGGTCTACTGCGAGACCTCGGAAGCCTGCTGATTGGAGTCATTGACCTTATGGCACCCGCACCGACCGGCGGCCGACCTCCTGGCGACACCCGGCGCTGCGGTGTGCTCGGTGACCCGATCCGGCACTCGCTATCCCCGGCGCTGCATCGAGCTGGGTATGCGGCGGTCGGCTTGGATTGGCGTTACGACGCGTATCAGGTGCCGGCCGGCGGGCTGCGAGAGTTCGTCGCCGGATGTGACTCGACCTGGCGGGGGCTCTCGCTGACCATGCCGCTGAAGCGGGAGGCCTTGGAACTTGCCGACGAGGCCTCCGTGGTTGCCCGCCAGGCGCGAGCCGCGAACACTGTGGTGTTCGACTCGGGTCGGCTGATTGCCGACAACACCGATGTGCCCGGTGCGGTCAGTGCGCTGCGCGAGCGGGTGGCCGGCCGGATCGACAGCGCGAGCATTCTCGGCGGCGGCGCGACCGCGGGTTCCACGCTGCTCGCGCTGGCCGAGTTGGGCTGCCGGTCGGTGATCCTGCATGTGCGCAATCCGGAGCGCGTTACCGAGGTTCGGGCCGTTGCCGTCGGTCTCGCCGGCGCCGTGGAGGTAAGGATCGTCGGATTCGACGCCCCGATTGTCGGCGACGTCCTGGTGTCCACGATTCCGGCCGCGGCTCAGACGCCAGCTCTGGTGGCCCGGTGTGCCGCAGTGCCCGTGCTCTTCGACGTCGTCTACGACCCGTGGCCGACCCCGCTCGCCTCCTCGGCATTGGCCGATGGGAGGGTTCTGGTCGACGGACTTGATCTGCTGGTTCACCAGGCGGCACGGCAGTTCCGTGCCTTCACCGGGGTGGCGGCGCCGGTGCGCATGATGCGTCAGGCCGCGGAGACGGTGCTGTCGGCCGGGCACTCTCACGCCTGACATGGAGCGCCCAGAGACGGTGTGGCCGGAGACGGAGCTGGTCCGGCAGAGGTTGGTATGGCAGGGGTTGGCCTGACGTGGGATCGATCGAGTTGTACTGGCATGCCGATGCCTCGGTGGCCGCGGCTATCGTCGGGTGCCTGGCGGGCTGGTGGGTGCCGAGTCTGATCCGACGGGTGCCGGAACCAGCTGACTCCGTCGCCGTTGACGGCCAACCGCCGAAGGAAGCCTACGCCGCTATCGCCGCGCGACGAGGACTGGCGTGGTACACGCTTGTCGGCACCGGTGCGGCGGCCGGCGTGATCGGCGGTGTGGTGGGATGGCCGAATCTGCTCGTGGTAGTTCCGCTGGTACCGGTCGCGGCGGCGTTGACAATCGTCGATTGGCGTACCCGGCTATTGCCTCGGGTGCTGGTGTTGCCGGCGACGGCCCTCGCCGTGGTGCTCGCCGCCACCGTGTCGCTGCTCACCGCGGAGTTCGGCAACCTGATCCGCGGTCTGCTCGGCCTGCTGATCGCCCGCAGCGGATTCTGGCTGATGTGGCGGGTACACGCGGCGGGGATGGGATTTGGTGATGTCCGGATGGCGGCGCTTGTCGGCTTCGCGCTGGCGTATCTCGGGTGGGGTCAGTTCGTGGTTGGGTGCTATGCCGGGTTTCTGCTGCTGGCGGTGCCCGGGGCCGGCATCGCGCTGATCAAGCGCGATCGGAGCTTTCTCAAGACCGCCGTTCCGTTCGGGCCGTTCATGCTCGCCGGCGCCTTGATCGGCATAGTGGCCGGGCCCAACGTGACCCAGTATCTGGGTTACGGCTAGCCGGGCAATTGGTCCGGGCAATTGGTCCGGGCAATTGGTCGGAGACGGGGGTCGTGGTTCCACTCGTGGCGCCCGAATCGGTATGGCGAGGCCCGCGTGAAAGACTGAACGCATGCTGCGTTGGTTGACTGCGGGCGAGTCCCATGGCCCATCCCTGGTCGCGATCCTGGAAGGTCTGCCGGCCCACGTGGCCGTGACATCCGCCGACATCGCGGAGGCACTGGGCCGACGCCGACTGGGCTACGGCCGGGGTGCGCGGATGAAGTTCGAGGCCGACGAGATCACCCTCATCGGTGGGATCAGGCACGGTCACACCCAAGGTGGGCCGGTTGCGATCGGTATCGGCAACACCGAATGGCCCAAGTGGGACAAGGTGATGTCGGCCGATCCGGTCGATCTCGAAGAACTGAACACACTCGCGCGCAACGCCGCCCTTACCCGGCCGCGACCGGGGCATGCCGATCTGGCGGGCATGCAGAAGTACGGCTTCGACGAAGCCCGCCCGATCCTGGAGCGTGCCTCGGCTCGCGAGACCGCTGCTCGGGTGGCGTTGGGTCGGGTTGCCAGCAACTTCTTGACCCAGACGGTCGGGGCCGAGGTCATGTCCCACGTGGTTGGCCTCGGCGGCGTGTCCGCGTCGACCGATGCCGTGCCCGAAGTCGGCGACCTGGCCCGATTGGACCAGGACCCGGTCCGCTGTCTGGATCCCGAGGCCAGCGCCGCCATGGTGGCAGCGATCGATCAGGCGCACAAGGACGGCGACACCTTGGGCGGTGTGGTCGAGGTCGTCGCGCACGGTCTTCCGCCCGGGTTGGGCTCCCATGTGCACTGGGACCGGCGCCTCGACTCACGGCTGGCCGGGGCTTTGATGGGAATCCAGGCGATCAAGGGTGTCGAGGTCGGCGACGGCTTCGCGCTGGCGGCGACCCCGGGATCACTTGCGCACGATGAGATCGTGCCTACCGAGCAGGGGCTTCGGCGGACCAGTGGTCGCTCAGGTGGCGTCGAGGGTGGGATGTCGACCGGCGAGGTGCTCCGGGTCCGGGCCGCGATGAAACCGATTGCGACCATTCCGCGTGCCCTGCACACGGTCGACGTCGCAACCGGGGAGGCGGCCGTCGCCCATCATCAACGATCCGATGTTTGTGCCGTTCCAGCGGCGGGCATCGTGGCCGAGGCGATGGTGGCGCTCGTCCTGGCCGACGCGGTGCTGGAGAAGTTCGGTGGAGACTCGGTTGCCGAGACCCGGCGCAACGTCGCCGCCTATCGCGGCAATCTCACCATCCGATGAGCCGGCCGGAGGAGGGCGAGCCGATGAGCCGGCCGGTCGGTCAGTTACCGACGGCTCCACGGGTAGTGCTGATCGGTCCGATGGGTGCCGGAAAGTCAACCGTGGCGCGGCTGCTCGGCTCGACCTGGCAATTGCCGGTCCGAGATACCGACACCGATATCGAACGGATCGAGGAGCGGTCGATATCGGACATCTTCGTGGAGTCGGGTGAGGCGTACTTCCGGGCACTGGAAGCCACCGCGGTCGCGAAAGCACTAGCGAGTCACCATGGCGTCCTCGCGCTCGGTGGCGGTGCAGTGCTCGACGCGAACACCCGGGCGCTCCTGGTCGATCACCGGGTGGTGTACCTCAAGGTGGGCCTGGCCGACGCGGCCAAACGAGTGGGCCTGGGCGCCTCGCGGCCGTTGCTGCTGGGCAACGTGCGCGCGCAGTTGAAGGCGTTGCTGGATGAGCGGCACCCGCTCTATGAATCTGTCGCTTCGTTGACGGTCGAAACCGACGGACGCTCGGCCGCCGAGGTGGTCGCCGACATCTGCGTACAGTTCGAGACGGTGCGCTGGTGACCGGGGTGATCGGGCCCAGCCGGCTCTCGGTAGCCGGTGCCGCGCCGTACGACGTCGTCATCGGCGCGCTCGACGCAACCCGGCTCACCGAGGAGCTCGCCGATATGCTCGCCAGTGCGGCAGACGGCGGCACGGCCGCGCCGGGGCCGGACGGGACCAGACACCGGGTGGCTCGGGTCGCCTTGATGTACGACGCAGCGCCCGAGCTTGCCGATTCCGTGGCGAGGGTTCGGTCCGCTCTCGAGGCGCTCGGGGTGCGGGTTCTCGACCTAGCCCACCCAGGCGGCGAACTCGGCAAGTCCGCCGAGGCGGCGTTCGACGCCTGGGAGGCGCTCGGTGCGGCCGGCTTCACCCGCTCGGACGCGGTGGTCACGGTCGGTGGGGGAGCGACCACCGACCTGGGTGGTTTCGTCGCTGCCACCTGGCTTCGCGGGGTCCCGGTCATTCACCTGCCCACCACACTGCTGGCGATGGTGGACGCCGCCATCGGGGGCAAGACCGGCATCAACACCGGGGCCGGCAAGAACTTGGTCGGCTCGTTTCACGAACCGGCGGGTGTGATCTGCGATCTGACCACCCTGCAATCGTTGCCGCGAGCCGAGGTGATCTCCGGGCTGGGCGAGGTCATCAAGTGCGGCTTCATCGCCGATCCGAGCATCTTGGATCTGATCGAGGCAACCGACCCGGCCGCGTTGACCTGGGATTCCGCCGCGCTGCGCGACCTCGTCGAGCGGTCGGTTCGAGTGAAGGTCGACGTGGTGACCCGCGACCTTCACGAGCGGGCCGAGCTCGATCAACACGGCCTCGACCGCCATCCGGGCCGTGAGGTGCTCAACTACGGCCACACCTTGGCGCATGCCATCGAGCGAGTGCAGAACTACACCATCCGACATGGTGAGGCGGTCGCTATCGGCTGTATTTATGTCGCGGAACTCGCCGGGCTGACCTGTGACCTAGCCCCGGCTGTGGTGGCACGCCATCACACCGTTTTCGGCCGGGTCGGCCTGCCCACCGCGTACGCCACCGGTGACTTCGCGGCGCTGCGGAGCGCTATGAGCGTGGACAAGAAGGCCCGGGGCTCCGCGCTCCGGTTCGTGGTGCTGGGCGACCTGGCCCGCCCCCGTATCCTCAGCAGCCCGGCGGAAGCGGACTTGGCCACGGCGTACGCCCGATTGTCTGGCAAGTCGCAGGGTGAGGAGGGCGCGTGAGGGTTCTTGTGCTCAACGGGCCCAATCTGGGGCGCCTAGGACGACGACAGCCGGAGATCTACGGCTCCACCACTCACGACGAACTGGTTGCCTTGTGCGCGACGTGGGGTGGGGAACTCGGCTTAGTCGTGGAGACCTGGCAAACCAACCACGAGGGTGAGCTTCTGGACTGGCTGAATCTCGCTGCCGACCAGCGCACCCCGGTGGTGCTGAACGCGGCGGCCTGGACGCACTACTCCTTCGCTCTGTACGACGCATGCGCACAGCTGACCGCCCCTCTCGTGGAAGTCCACATCTCCGAACCCAAACAGCGGCCCGAGGTCTTCCGGCATAGCTCCCTCGTCGAACCGTACGCGGTGGTCAGCATCGTGGGACAGGGCATCGACGGCTATCGCCAAGCGCTGCACGCGATCGCGGCGGCACTCGAGGTCTAACCCGAACGGACCCTACTCGGGGTTCGGTGCCGGACCTGGGCCGGATTGCGGCCGGGCTTTTTCGTCCGGGTCTGATGTCCCGCTAGAGTCTGCGGCTATGGCCACCACCAACGATCTCAAGAACGGCATGGTTCTCAATCTCGACGGTCAGCTGTGGCAGGTGATCTGGTTCCAGCATCACAAGCCGGGCAAGGGTGGCGCGGTGGTCCGCAGCAAGCTGAAGAACATCGAGTCCGGCAAGACCGTTGACCGAACCTTCAACGCCGATGTCAAGGTCGACGTGGCCAACGTCGACAAGCGGACCATGCAATATCTCTACAACGACGGCACCTCGTATGTCTTCATGGACACCGGTACCTACGACCAGGTGGAGATCGCTCCCGACGTGGTCGGTGCCGCAAGCAATTTTCTCCTGGAAAATCAGGAAGCGATCGTCGCCACCAACGACGGCCGGGTGCTCTACATCGAACTGCCGGCCTCGGTCGAGCTCGAGGTGACCTACACCGAACCGGGTCTCCAGGGCGACCGCTCGACGGGCGGCACCAAACCAGCCACCGTCCAGACCGGTGCTACCGTCCAGGTGCCGCTGTTCATCACCACCGGTGAGCGGATCAAGGTGGACACCCGTGACGCGTCGTACCTCGGTCGCGTCAGCTCCTGATGAGGTTCGATATCGCCGGTGCGGCCTAGTGGGCGCCCGATCGAAGTCGCGAAAGCGTGCTCTAGACGTGCTGTTCGCCGCCGACATGCGCGGCCAGAGCCCACGCGAGGTGCTCGAACGCACGGTGGAGGAGGCGGCCGGCCCATTTAACCCGTACGTCGAGACGTTGGTGCGCGCGGTGAGCGAGCATCGCGAGGTAGTGGACCGGTTACTCGGCAGGTACTCCGAGGCGTGGACCCTGGATCGGATGCCGGTGGTCGACCGTAACGTCCTGCGGCTCGGGGTCGTAGAGATCTTGTTCTCGGAGGAGATTCCCGGTCCGGTCGCCATCTCGGAGGCGTTGGCCCTGGTCACCTCGCTGTCCACCGAGGAGTCACCGGCTTTCGTCAACGGAGTGCTGGGCGCGATCTTGCGTGACAAGGACGCCTTGCTGGTCGAGTTCACTCCATGAGCTAGTTGGGCCGGGCGATCGTGGACGCGCAGGGGAGCGGGCGCCGCTTACCTGGCTTCCTGGCTCCTCGGTAGGGCCGACGACGCCAACATCCTCGAACGTCGGATGTTGGCGTCGCGCTTGGTGCAGAGTGATTCGACATTCGGCTCAGATCGGGCACGCTGCCGCGAGATAGCTGAGCCGTCGCACCGCTGGCGCCGACACGACCTGGACCAGGTCAGCGAATTGGATGTGCACAAAACCTCCCTCGAATCGGATCGGCGCATCGTCGACTACCGATACGCGGGCTCCACCGGAATCGAGTAGGTAGTATCCGTCGACCAGCTCGACCCGGGCGTCGATCCACCGCTCCAGTGTCATGCGGAGACCTCGGGGAAGTCGAGCTCCGGGCGCGCCAGGTGGTTGAAGAAGTTGGAGAACACATTGAGGGCGACGTGGGCCACCACCTCGGCGAGTTCGGCATCGGTCACACCGGCGGCCCGAGCCCTCCGCAGCGACTCGTCGTCGACATCGCCCTTGTTAGCCAGTATCTCGCGGGCTAGCCGCAGCACCGCGGTGGCATGGGGATCGGTGTCGCTCGCCGTCCTGGTCTCGTGGAGAACGTCGTCACTGAGACCCATCTTCTTGCCTCGGAACGTGTGCGCCGATACGCAGTAGGTGCAGGCGTTGTCGTGGGCTACCAGGAGCGCGAGCTGCTCCCGTAGTCGAGCGCTCAGGGTTCCGCTGGTGAGCGACTCTCGCAGCGCGAGATAGCCGCCTAGCGCGGCCGGGCTGTTGGCCAGCGCCGCATACAGGTTCGGTATCCGGCCGAGCTGTCGTTCCGTGGCTAGGAGCAGATCTTGCTGATCACCGTCGGCGGTTGCGGTAGTGAGCTGGGGAATCCTGGGCATCGGTGTTCCTTCCATATCGAAACTCTGATCGGCCGGGAGGCCGCATCGCGAGACGGTACTGGTTAGTACCATCTCTCAGAACGGTACCTGCTAGTACCATTCTGGTCAAGGTCGCACTAGACTTGGTGGATGCCTATCCGCGCCCGGCAACGCCTCCTCGATACCGCCGAGCGTCTCTTCTACGCCGACGGCATTCGCGGAGTCGGGGTCGAACGACTGCTCGCCGAGTCCGGTGTCGGCAGAGCGTCGTTCTATCGGCACTTCCCCAGCAAGGACGACCTGGTAGTCGCTGTTCTGAGCGCCCGCGATCAGCGTTGGCGGGAATGGTTCGCTGACGCGGTCGCCGCCCATGGCAACGGCCCGTTGGCGGTCTTCGACGCTCTGGCTGATCGCTTCGCGTCGACCGATTTCCGGGGCTGTGCCTTCATCAACACCATGGTCGAGACCGCAGACCCCCGTAGCGTCGCCCACCGGATCGCTGCCGACCACAAACGCCAAGTGACTGCCTACGTCGACCGCCTCCTCGCTGACGCCGGCCGGGCTGACCACGAACCACTGGCCGAGCAATTCATGATCCTGATGGACGGCGCCATCGTGACCGCTCTCCGCGAGCGCACAATCGAGCCTGCCCATCGCGCGAAGAAGGTAGCCGAAGCCCTCCTCGGCTGAGAACCGACCGACAACAGGCGCAGGAACGACCTCCCGTACGCGCCGGAGCTAGCGGAGCGATGCCAATGGTTCGGTCGGGGCGACCCGGTATGTCGGGTGGATCCAGCGACCCGACCCAACTCAGGGCCGAAGCACGGGACGGCCGGATCCCTGATAGGGTCACCGTCGATCGACATCCTTTAACGAGCCGTCCAGTGAGGCGGAGAAGGAGGTCTGCGGCTGATGCCCGCGCCCCCGGACGCGAGTCGCGGTTCCCACCTCGGTGCCGGTGACTCCGGCACCGGCGTCGTCCTCGACGGCCGAGACATCACCCGGGCCTTGACTCGGATCGCCCATGAGATCCTCGAACGGAACAAGGGCTCGGAGGATTTGATCCTGCTCGGCATCCCCAGCCGCGGCGTGCCACTCGCGCAGCGGATCGCCGATCGGATGGCGAGTGTCGAGGGCCGGCCGGTCCCGGTCGGGTCCCTCGATGCGACCATGTATCGCGACGACCTGCGGCTCAAACCGGCCCGGACTCTGTTGCATACCGAGATCCCGGCGGACGGGATCGACGACAAGGTCGTGGTGCTAGTCGACGACGTGCTCTTCTCCGGACGCACCATTCGCGCCGCGCTCGACGCACTCACCGACCTCGGCCGCCCCCGCGCGGTGCGGCTAGCCGTCCTGGTCGACCGTGGGCACCGCGAACTCCCGATTAGGGCCGACTTCGTGGGAAAGAACCTGCCTACCTCACTGATCGAGCGAGTCCAGGTTAGCCTGGCCGGCGCCGACGGCTCCGACACGGATGCGGTCACGATCGAGGGGTTGGCCGGCGCTGAGCGCGAGGCCGGCGCCTCATGAAACGGCACCTGCTCAGCGCTGCCGACTTGACCCGGGTGGATGCCGAACTTGTCTTGGCCACCGCCGACGAGCTGCGCTCGTTGGCCGACCGGCCGATCAAGAAGCTGCCGGCGCTTCGCGGTCGAACCGTGGTGAACCTGTTCTTCGAGGATTCCACCCGCACACGGATCTCCTTCGAGGCGGCCGCGAAACGCCTCTCCGCTGACGTGATCAACTTCGCCGCCAAAGGGTCGTCGCTGTCCAAGGGCGAATCTCTCAAGGACACAGCACTGACCTTGGAGGCGATGGGTGCTGATGCGGTCGTCGTACGACACCACGCCTCGGGCGCGCCGCACCGTCTGGCCCACTCGGGTTGGGTGCAGTCCAATGTCATCAACGGCGGTGACGGCACCCACGAGCACCCCACCCAGGCGCTGCTCGACGCGTTCACCATGTGGCGGCACCTGGGGCCGGTGAACGGCGGCACCCTGGATGGTTGTCAGGTGGCGATCGTCGGCGATGTCCTGCACAGCCGAGTTGCCCGATCCAATGCACTGTTGCTGCACACCCTGGGTGCCCAGGTGACACTCATTGCGCCGCCGACCCTGTTGCCGGTCGGCATCGACGAATGGCCGGTCGAGACCTCCTATGACTTGGACGCCGTACTGCCCAAAGCCGATGTCGTGATGATGCTTCGAGTCCAACGTGAGCGGATGAACGCGTCGTTCTTCCCCACCGCACGCGAATACTCGCGCCGGTACGGCTTGGATGGTCGCCGAATGTCACAGATGCAGGACCACACCATTGTCATGCACCCAGGGCCGATGGTGCGTGGCATGGAGATCACCGCGGACGTCGCGGATTCCGATCGGTCGGTGATCGTGGAGCAGGTCACCAACGGCGTCGCGGTTCGAATGGCGGTGCTCTATCTATTGCTGGGTGGCAATGAGCCGGCGGGCAAACCGTCGGTCGGGACGGCCGAACCTCGGTTGGCCTCCGTCGAGACCAGTCCGGGAGGGACACCATGACCGACTACCTGATTCGACAAGCGCACCTGCTGGGCACGGAGCCGGCCGACCTGCTGATCCGAGACGGCTTGATTCACTCGGTGCGGCCGGCCGGTTCACCTGTCGAAGACAACGCGCAGCTGGGCGTCGAGATCATCGACGGCGCCGGCATGATCGCGCTGCCGGGCCTGGTCGACCTGCATACTCATTTGCGGGAGCCAGGCCGGGAGGACGCCGAGACCGTGGCTTCGGGAACTCAGGCGGCCGCGTTGGGCGGCTTCACCGCGGTACATGCGATGGCCAACACCGATCCGGTCGCCGACACCGCGGGCGTGGTGGAGCAGGTCTGGCGACTAGGCCGTGAAGCCGGGCATTGCGACGTGTTTCCAGTGGGCGCGGTCACGGTCGGCCTGGCCGGCGAACGACTGGCCGAGCTGGGCGCGATGGCCGACTCCCAGGCGCGCGTGCGGGTGTTCTCCGACGACGGCTTGTGCGTGAGTGACCCGTTGCTGATGCGTCGGGCCTTGGAGTACGTCAAGGCGTTCGACGGGGTGATCGCACAACACTCCCAAGAGCCCCGGCTGACCGAGGGAGCACAGATGAACGAGGGGCCGCTGTCGGGTCGGCTCGGCTTGAGCGGGTGGCCGGCGGTCGCCGAGGAAGCCATCATTGCTCGGGACTGCCTGCTGGCCGGGCACGTCGGATCCCGGCTGCACGTGTGTCACGTGTCGACCGCCGGCTCGGTCGAGATCATCCGGCAGGCCAAGGCGAACGGCTGGCAGGTGACCGCGGAGGTGTGCCCGCATCACTTGTTGCTGACCGATGAGCTAGCGGCGACCTATGATCCGATTTACAAGGTCAACCCGCCGTTGCGCTCGGCGGCTGATGTGGCGGCCCTGCGGGCCGGATTGGCGGACGGAACGATCGACATCGTGGCCACCGATCACGCACCGCACCCACATGAGGACAAGGACTGTGAGTGGGCGGCCGCGGCGTTCGGCATGCTTGGCCTGGAAACGGCGCTCTCGATCGTGCAGGAGACGATGGTGGATCCCGGGTTGTTGGACTGGGCCGGTGTCGCCGAGCGGATGTCGCATGCCCCGGCCCGGATCGGGCGACTCGACGGCCACGGCCGACCGCTGGTGGCTGGCGAACCGGCCAACTTGGTGCTCTACGATCCCGATGCGCGACGGGCGGTGATCCCAGGCGAGTTGGCCTCGTTGTCACGGAACACGCCATATGCCGGCATGGAGCTTCCGGGTCGGGTAGTGGCCACCTTTTTGAGGGGCCGACCGACTGTCTTGAAAGGTGTGCTGGCGTGAGCGCGCTGCTGGTTCTTGAGGACGGACGTTGCTTCCGTGGCGAATCCTATGGCGCGCGCGGCGAGGTGTTCGGCGAGGCGGTCTTCGCGACCGGGATGACCGGCTATCAGGAGACGCTGACTGATCCCTCGTACCATCGCCAGGTGGTGGTTATGACCGCGCCGCATATCGGCAACACCGGAATGAACGACGACGACGGTGAGTCGTCGCGGATCTGGGTAGCTGGTTACGTGGTGCGCGACCCCGCCCGGGTCTCGTCCAGTTGGCGAGCTCGGCGGTCCCTGGCCGAGGATCTCCGCGCTCAGCAGGTGGTGGGCATCTCGGGCGTTGACACCAGGGCGCTGACCAGGCACCTGCGTGAGCGTGGAGCGATGCGGGTGGGCATCTCCTCGATGGACCTCGATCCGGAGGCCTTGCTGAGCCGGGTCCGGGCGAGCGGCGAGATGGTCGGCGCCGACCTGGCCGGCGAGGTCTCCACCGAGGCGTCCTACGTGGTGCCGGCGGTCGGCGAACGCCGGTTCGTGGTGGCCGCCCTCGATCTCGGGATCAAGGCGAACACGCCGCGGATGCTGGCCGAGCGCGGCATCGAGACGCATGTGCTCCCGGCGGCGGCGACCGTGGCGGAGGTCTTGGCGGTGAAACCTGACGGGTTGTTCTTTTCCAACGGGCCGGGCGATCCGGCCGCGACCACCGGGCAGGTTGAGTTGCTGCGCGAGGCGTTGGCTCAGCGGATGCCCTACTTCGGAATCTGTTTCGGCAACCAGCTCTTCGGCCGGGCCCTCGGTTTCGACACCTACAAGCTGAAATATGGTCACCGGGGCATCAATCAGCCGGTGCTGGATCGGACTACCGGAAAGGTCGAAGTGACCGCCCACAACCACGGGTTCGCGGTGGCTGCGCCGCTCGGGGCGGCGACGGAAACTCCGTTCGGCCTGGCCTCGGTCTCCCATGTGTGCCTCAATGACCAGGTGGTCGAGGGCCTGGAGTTGCGATCACAGGCGGGGGAGTTGCTGGCGTTCTCGGTGCAGTACCACCCAGAAGCCGCGGCCGGACCACACGATGCCGCCTACTTGTTCGACCGATTCGCCTCCCTGATGGCGCGGCCCGGCGAGCCGTCAGCCGAGCGTTTGCTCCTCGATGACGGTGCGATACGCCGACGAGAACCTGACCCAAGTGCCCGGTCGACGCCAGAGGCGGGTATCTGATGCCGAAGCGCGCGGACATATCGAGTGTCCTGGTGATCGGGTCAGGCCCGATCGTTATCGGGCAGGCCTGCGAGTTCGACTATTCGGGTACCCAGGCCTGTCGTGTGTTGAAGGCAGAGGGGCTCCGGGTGGTCTTGGTGAACTCCAATCCCGCCACGATCATGACGGATCCCGAGTTCGCCGACGCGACCTACCTCGAACCGATCACCCCTGAATTTGTCGAGAAGGTGATCGACACCGAGTTCCGGGCCGGTCGACCGATCGATTGCCTGCTCGCTACGCTCGGCGGACAGACCGCGCTGAACACCGCAATGTCCCTCGCGGCCTCCGGTGTGTTGCAGAAGTACGGCGTGGAGCTGATCGGTGCCTCCATCGACGCCATTGAGCGGGGTGAGAACCGGGAGTCGTTCAAGAAGATTGTCGAAGGGCTCGGCGGCGAGGTCGCGCGCAGTGTCATTTGTCATTCGATCGAGGACTGCGTTGCCGCTTCCGCGGAACTCGGGTATCCGATGGTGGTGCGGCCATCGTTCACGATGGGCGGCTCCGGGTCCGGAATGGCCTACCACGAGGCCGACCTACGCCAGATCGCCGGTGCCGGATTGAGCGCCAGCCCGACCACCGAGGTGTTGCTCGAGGAGTCGATCATCGGGTGGAAGGAATACGAGCTGGAGGTGATGCGCGACACCGCCGACAACGTGGTGATTGTGTGCTCGATCGAGAACCTCGACCCGATGGGTGTGCACACCGGGGACTCCATCACGGTGGCGCCGACCATGACCCTGACCGACCGCGAGTATCAGCACCTGCGTGACCTGTCCATCGGCATCATTCGAGCGGTCGGTGTGGAGACCGGCGGCTGCAACATCCAGTTCGCCGTCAACCCGGCCGATGGCCGCGTGGTGGTGATCGAGATGAACCCGCGGGTGTCGCGGTCCTCGGCGCTGGCGTCGAAGGCGACCGGCTTCCCGATCGCCAAGATCGCCGCCAAGGTGGCGATCGGCTACACCCTCGACGAGATCACCAACGACATCACCAGGCGACCCGATGGGCAGGGTAGCTGGGCGGGCACGCCTGCATCGTTCGAGCCCACCCTTGACTACGTCGTGGTCAAGGTGCCTCGGTTCGCGTTCGAGAAGTTCCCCGGGGCCGACGCCACCCTGACCACGCACATGAAGTCGGTGGGTGAGGCGATGGCGATCGGCCGCAACTTCACCGAAGCCCTGCAGAAGGCGCTGCGTTCGTTGGAGAACAAGGACGCGATCTTCGACTTCAGCTCGCTGGCCGACCACCGTGAGCAGCCCGGCGCCGCCGAGCCGCTGGCGGCCCTGCTCGCCGAGATTGCCATCCCGCGTGATGGCCGATTGCGCCGAGTCATGGACGCCATCGTGGCCGGGGCAACGCCCGGGCAGATTTTCGGAGCCACCAAGATCGATCCCTGGTTCGTCGATCAACTGTTCTTGATCAAGGAGGTGGCTGATCGAATCGCCGGTGCGGACCGGCTGGACGAAACGACATTGCGGGTGGCCAAACGACATGGCTTTTCCGATCGACAGATCGCGCAGATCCGTGGAATGCGCGAAGATATCGTGCGGGGCGTGCGTCAAGCACTCGGCGTGCGGCCGGTTTACAAGACCGTCGATACATGTGCGGCTGAGTTCGCCGCCGCTACGCCGTACCACTATTCGTCCTACGACGAGGAGTCCGAGGTCGTTCCTCGGATGCGAGAAGCGGTGATCATCCTGGGGTCCGGTCCGAATCGGATCGGCCAGGGCATCGAATTCGACTATTCGTGCGTGCACGCCTCGTTGGCGTTGAGTCACAGCAAAGGCGGGGTCGGTTACGACACGATTATGGTCAACTGCAATCCGGAGACCGTGTCGACCGACTATGACACCTCGGATCGGTTGTACTTCGAGCCGCTGACCCTCGAAGACGTGTTGGAGATCGTGCATGTCGAGTCGCAGGCCGGCCCGATTGCCGGGGTCATCTGCCAACTCGGTGGCCAGACGCCGCTCGGCCTGGCCCAGGGCCTGCACGACGCTGGCGTGAGGATCGTCGGCACTCAACCGGCGGCCATCGATCTGGCCGAGGAACGAGGCGCCTTCGGTTGGGTGCTCGCTGAGGCGGGGCTGCCGGCGCCGAAGCATGGCTTGGCCTCGTCGTTCGATCAAGCTCAGCGGATCGCCGCCGAAATCGGCTATCCGGTGCTGGTCCGACCGTCGTATGTCCTGGGCGGCCGAGGAATGGAGATCGTCTATGACGACCTCTCCCTGCGTGGGTACATCGAGCGGGCCACCGAGATCAGCCCCGATCACCCGGTGTTGGTCGACCGATTCATCGACGACGCGGTGGAGATCGATGTCGATGCGTTGTTCGATGGCGAGGAGCTGTATCTCGGCGGCGTGATGGAACACATCGAGGAGGCGGGGATTCATTCCGGCGACTCGGCCTGCGTGTTGCCCCCGATCACGTTGGGGGACGCGGAGATCGCTCGGATCCGCGACGCCACTCACGCGATTGCCCGCGGGGTGGGCGTGCGCGGGCTGATCAACATCCAGTTCGCTCTCGGCTCGGACGTGCTCTATGTCCTAGAGGCCAACCCGCGGGCGTCTCGCACGGTGCCCTTTGTGTCCAAGGCGACCGCGGTTCCGCTGGCCAAGGCCGCGGCGCGGGTGATGCTGGGGGAGTCGATCGCGTCGTTGCGGTTGGCCGGTGTGCTCTCAGCCATGGGCGACGGAGGGAATCTGCCGCAGGACGCGCCGATAGCAGTCAAAGAAGCGGTGATGCCGTTCAACCGTTTTAAGACCCCGGACGGCAAGACCGTGGACACCATTCTCGGTCCGGAGATGCGTTCGACCGGCGAGGTGATGGGGTTCGACGCGTTCTTCGGGACGGCGTACGCCAAGTCGCAAGCGGCGGCATACGGCTCGCTGCCGTTGACTGGCAGGGTGTTTGTCTCAATGGCCAACCGCGACAAGCGCACCATGATTTTCCCGATCAAACGACTCGCCGATCTGGGGTTCGAGGTGGTGGCCACCCAGGGCACCGCGGATGTGCTGCGGCGCAACGGCATCGAGGCAACTGTGGTACGCAAACACTTCGAGGGCGTCGGTCCCAACGGTGAGCCGACGACGATCCAGTTGATCGCCGACGGCGCGATCGACCTGATTGTCAACACCCCGCACGGGGCGGCCGGTGGTGGGGCCGCCCGGATCGACGGATACGAGATTCGCACGGCGGCCGTGATGGCGAGCGTTCCGTGCATCACCACGGTCCAGGGTCTCGGTGCGGCCGTGCAGGGCATCGAGGCGTTGCGGGCTGGCACGATCGGCGTGCGGTCCCTACAAGATTGGGCCCGGCACGATCAGGCCCGGAACGATCAGGCCCGGAACGATCAGGCCCGGCACGATCAGGCCCGGCACGATCAGGCACCAGAAGATCGGACCGAGGATCGGATTGTGCAGAATCAGACCGGTTTGGCCCGAAAACCCGACGGCCCGACCGGATAGCCGGGTGAACACTCCCGACCGACGCAGGTCGCCCTATGACGTGGTCTTCCATCGAGCCTTCACTCGTGTCGATCCCGAACGCGCTCACGACCTGGCTTTCCGAGCTATTCGAGCGGCGGGCTCGATACCGAGTCGAGCTGCCGCCCGCCCAGTCGGCGCACCAGTGGCGGCGATGGGGCTGAGGTTTCCCAATGCTCTCGGCTTAGCTGCGGGCTTCGACAAGTCCGGTGTCGGTATAGATGCCCTGGCTGCGCTGGGTTTCGGGCATGTCGAGATCGGCACGGTGACGGCCCGGCCCCAGTCGGGCAACCCGAAGCCGCGACTGTTCCGGCTGCCGACTGACCGAGCGATCCTCAACCGGATGGGCTTCAACAACGACGGCGCCGAGATCGTCGCTCAGCGACTGGCCGTCCGGCAGGCCCGGCTGGTGGGTCAGGACTCGGAATCGGTGACGTCTCGCCGGGAATCGGTGACGTCTCGTCGGGGCTTTGTGACGGCTCGTCGGGCGGTGGTGGTGGGCGTGAACATCGGGAAGACGAAGATGGTGCCCGAGGAAGACGCCATTGCCGACTACCGGAGGAGCGCGAGCCTCTTGGCGCCGTATGCCGACTACCTGGTCGTCAATGTCAGTTCACCCAACACTCCCGGTCTCCGTGACCTGCAAGCCGTGGAGAAGCTTCAGCCGCTGTTGGCCGCGGTCCGGCAGGCTGCCGACCGGGCCAGTGCGGCCCAGCGTCGCGACCGCCGCGTGCCGTTGTTGGTCAAGATCGCGCCGGACCTCAGCGATGACGACGTGCTCGCGGTCGCCGACCTGGCGGTCGCCACGGGCCTCGATGGCATCGTCGCGACCAACACCACCATCGGTCGCCATGGACTGCGTACCCCGCCGGAGACGGTCGGTGCGATCGGCGCGGGTGGGCTGTCCGGACCACCGCTGGCCGCTCGATCGCTAGCGGTGTTGAGGCTGCTGAAGGGACGCGTCGATGACCAGCTGACGCTGATCTCGGTGGGCGGCATCGACGACGCGGTGGATGCCCGAGCGCGGCTTGCCGCCGGCGCGCACCTGGTCCAGGCATACACCGGATTTGTCTACGGTGGTCCGCTGTGGCCGGCCCGGGTCGCCCGCAGCCTCGCCGCCGCCCGCGTCTGATGCTCGACCGATCAAGGAGCCGCACTGTGACCTTCGGGGCCCGACTACATGCCGCCATGGCTATCCACGGGCCGTTGTGCGCGGGGGTTGATCCGCATGTCTCGTTGCTGCGGGCGTGGGGATATGACGACAACGTGCGCGGGCTGGAGCGCTTCGCCCGCGGCGCAGTGGCGGCCGTTGCTCCGCACGTCGCCGCGGTCAAGCCGCAATCGGCGTTCTTCGAACGCTTCGGCAGCCGCGGAATCGCGGTGCTGGAACGCGTCATCAGCGATGCGCGGATGGCTGGTGCACAGGTCATCCTCGATGTGAAGCGAGGCGACATCGGATCCACCTCGCAGGCGTATGCCGACGCCTACCTCGACCAGTCCGCGCCGATGGCCGTCGACGCGATCACCGCGAGTCCCTACCTGGGGTTCGGATCTCTGCAACCGATGTTCGACACAGCCGCGCGGCACGACGCCGGTGTCTTCGTGCTCGCCTTGACGTCGAACCCAGAAGGCGCGCAGGTGCAACGAGCCCAGTTGCCACCAGCCCAGTCGCCACCAGCCCAGTCGCCACGAGCGGAGACCGACGCGGCCGGTACGGTTGCCGGCTCCGTGTTGGACGGCCTGCGGGATTTGAACCAGAGCGCGGCACATTGGGGGTCCTTCGGCGCGGTCGTCGGCGCTACCATCGGTGCTACCGGCGAGGATCTGATGATCAACGGCCCGTTGCTCGTGCCCGGGATCGGCGCCCAGGGCGGCACCGCAGCCGATGTGCATCGTCTGTTCGGTAACGTGCTCGACACGGTGCTGCCGAGCACCTCACGTGACCTGCTGGCGGCCGGACCGGATCCGATCAAGTTGGCCGATCGGGCGCAGCGCCTCAACGCTGAAGTCCGGGCATTGTTGAGCATCGGCTGACCCGACACTAGATTGACCTGACTAGAGAAACCCGACCGAGCTGGACTCGCGAGCCAGATCGCATTCACCGTGCGCCACTGGCGATCACTTCCATTGTTCAACCACCCGAGAAGGCCCACCCAAGAAAGCAAGGAAACATTCGTGGTTTTGCCCCCGCTTACGCCTGACCAGCGGACCGCAGCCTTGGCGAAGGCTGCCGCGTCCCGACGCGAGCGCGCCGAAGTGAAGAATCGGATCA
>JBOFLH010000135.1:0-5441 GCA_051657765.1 Nocardioides sp.
GAATTGCTGACCGCCTCCGTATTGTGTGTCCTGCTCGCGGTTGGCTTGGACGGCGCTCTCGTCCTCGTCCAGCGATTGTTGACCCCCTGGACGCGGGTCCGATAGTGGACCTCCTCGTGCAAACCTGGAGCTACCTCACCGATCCCACGAATTGGCGCGGGTCGGGCGGCATGCTTTCCCTGCTCGGGCAACAGTTGCTTCTCACCGGGACCGCGCTGCTCGCGGCTGCCACCCTGGGTCTGCCGTGCGCGCTATGGCTCGGGCATCGCGGCATCGGTGGCTTCCTGGCCGTCAACCTCAGCAATGTGGGGCGAGCGATCCCTACTTTCGCACTGCTCGGCTTGCTGGTCACCGCCGACTGGCCGGGCACCGCGACCTGGGGGCCGTACGGCCGGGCTGGTTTGGCTACGCTCGTGGCGCTCACCTTGTTCGCGCTGCCACCGATCATCACCCATGCCTACGTGGCCGTCCGCGAGGTCCCCGCCGAGCTGAAACAGATAGCTGTCGGTCTGGGGATGACACCCACCCAGCGGTTCTGGCGGGTGGAGCTTCCGTTGGCCCTGCCACTGATCGGCTCCGGAGTCCGTCTCGGCCTGGTTCAAGTGTGGGCCACCGCCACTATTGCCGCGATGGTGGCCGGCCCGGGTCTCGGGCGGGTGATCACCGACGGCTTCTACCGCACCAACTACGCCAAGGGTGTCGCCGGGGCCATCGTGGTCGCGGCCGTTGCGTTGGTGCTGGAGATGCTGAGTGGCTGGTTGGTGCGGCGCACGTCGGGTCGCCACCGGGAGAACACGTCCCGGTGACGAGGCTCCGCGGATCGGGCCGGTTCGACACTGTCGCCCAAACGTGATCTCACTTTCTGAGGCAGGTACGCCGAGACCGGGCGAACCAGTGCCAGGCTTGGGGCCTGGGGGAATCCCTGGCCAGCTACCGAACGAAAGGTATCTCGATGCGCGCACGCCAGCTGAATGTTCGCCAGACAACGACCGGTCCGATGCATGGTGGCCCGCGGGCTCGCGGCCGGCGGCTTGCCGGAGCCATGGCAGCGGTGGCTTTGTTCCTGGCCACCGGTTGTGCCGGCGACGTGGCTGAGGACGACCCGGTCTCGTCGAATGAGGGAGCCGACAAGGGCGTGGTGCGGATCTCGGGTCAGAACTTCCCTGAGGCGGTGCTGGTGGCCAGCATGTATGAGCAGCTGTTGGCCGACGCCGGTTATGACCCGGAGGTCAAGTTGGTGGATACCCGCGATGTGTACATGCAGACCTTCCCAGCCGATGTTGACGTGGTTCCCGAATACGTCGGCGGCATCGTCAACTTTCTGAACGCCACCGAGAATGGCGCGGACGCTCCTTCTATGACCACAAGCGTGGCCGAGGATTCCCTGGCGAATGCGAAGTCGCTGCTCGACGCCGCCGGCATTGTGACGCTGACGCCGTCCTCGGCCACCGACACCAACGCATTCTTCGTGTCCGCGGAGTACGCGGAGAAGGAGGGTATCGCGACTCTGTCTGATCTTGCCGGAAAGACGCTCACCTTGGCTGCGGCCCCGGACTGCGAGGGGAGACCGGACTGTGCTGGCGGGCTCACCGAGGCCTACGGCATCAAGTTCAAGGAGATCCTGCCGTTGGGGTTCGCTAGTGATCAGACCTATCAGGCCGTCTTGAAAGACGAGGCGCAGCTCGGGCTGACCAGCACCACCGACGGCACGCTCCAGGCCCAGGGCTTGGTGCTGCTGGCCGACGACAAGGGGATTCAGCCGGCTCAGAATCTGATTCCGGCGGTGAGCAAGGAGTTCCTTGACAACAACCCCGAGGTCGCCGACGTGCTCAATGGGCTGATGGCCGCGCTGACCACGGAGAAGCTGACCGAGTTGAACGGCAAGGTGTCGGTGGATCGGGCACTACCAGCGGATGTCGCTTCGGAGTTCCTGGAGTCAGCGGGCTTGCTCTGATAGACATCGCCCATGGTCGGCCGCACTGAACTCAAGCGTGTCGCCCGAAGTGTCGGCGTACAGCCGGCTCGGGACCGTGGCCTTCGGCTCGCGCAGACACTCGCGCGGACGGGCGGCGGTCCGGGCGCGTGGTCGGGTACAACGGTGGTGCTCGTCGTACAAGACGATGATCGGTCCCGCTTCGCGTTCTGCCTGACGTCGGTTGGTGGCGAACTCGGCCCGGGCGACCGCCTGGTGATCTGCCCGGTCACCGTTCCTGCGGTCGTGGACGGCCCGCGGTCGTTCACCTCTCCGTTCATCAGGTCCCCGTCGACCAGGTCCCCGTCGATCAGGTCCCCGTCGATCAGGTCCCGGTCCGACAACTCCGCACCCAGCAATCGGCTGCTCGACTTCGTGCAACGCGGCCTTGACCAGGCGGCCATCGACCGGCCGGTCGAGGTGATGGCGCCGCAGCCGATCTGGCCGCAGGCCGCCAATGCTGGAGCTACCCACGCCGACACCGAGTTCGTGATGTTCCTCCGCGGCAGCGACCGGCTGGTGCCCGGCGCGCTGGCCGCATTGGTCCGCGATGCGGAGTCGAAGCCGGGCCTGGTCGGCGCCGAGGGACGACTGCGGGCCACCGGCGGTCGAATCATCACCATGCCGACCAGGCTGGCGCTGGGGAATCGGGTGATCCGGTTGTCAGCGTGGCGGGCGGCGAACTGCGCGGTGGCCAATCACGATGACTGGCTGCTGGCTACTCCGGTCGCACGCCTGACAGAACAGGGTCGGTTTAGGGAGAGCGACCGAGCGGTTGTCGAATTCGCGCCCGCACACGGCGCGCGGTCGACCGCCGCCGATCCTTCACCGATGATCGGGCTCGCATCGTGGTTGACCCGTTGTGGGCTGGTCCGCACACAGCTGGCCGAACAACGGCGCGCGAGTCGCATGGGCGATCCTCGCCAGGAGGCCGCTTCCCCTGGTGTCGGCACCACCGAGCGTGGCGGGCCGATCGAGTCCGGTTCGGGTGGTTCTGGTCCGGTTGATTCCGGTTGGGCAGAGCCCGGAACCGGAGCTTGGCGAGCGCTAGCGGAGGATACGGCTTCGGCCTGGTTACCGTTGTTCCTGATGGATGCCGAGCGGGCCAACCCCGCGCAGTGGGACCAACTGGTGCAGGTCGCCGAAGAGTCGCGCATCCAATGCCCAGAGACTCGGCTGGCAAGTACGCCGGCTCGGGTGCTGCGATGGCTGGCCGCGGCGGATCGCCGCGACGAGGTGATCGAGTTGGCAGCCGAACTCGAGACCCTGGGCTCCGACATCCCCACGCGGCTCGTGAATCGGCGGGTGATCGCCGACTGGTGCGCGTTGCCCAGTGACTTCCCGCAGGCCGTGGCCACCCTGAGTGCGGTTGAGACCAGACTCAAGCGTCACCTGCACCGGATGGTCGGCGACGCTGAGCGTCGGATGGTTGAGCTGTTCGTCACCATCGATCGGGTGGATCTCGCCGGTGCCACGACCGACCTGACCGCTGCGGATTCCGCGGGTCGAGAGATACCCGTCACCCGCATTGACGCGGGCGCGGTCGCGACCCGATGGTGGCAACGCCGATTCCAGTCGGGAGCCGGTGGCACCTTCCGGTTGACGGTGTCCGGTCCCGATCCGGTGACTGTGCATCTCAGGTTCACTGTTGACAAGTTGGTCCGAACCGGCCGGCTGGTGGTGCCGCCGCCGGCCAACCGTCCCCGACGTGCCGCGGTAGCGCTGATCGACGGCGTCTCGGTGGCTGACCGCGACCTGGTGGTCTCGGGAGCCGGCCGGCTCGGGTCGGTGGTGTTGCACCCCGAGAGGCCGGCCGCGGACCTGACGGCGACACCGGCGACGACCGCACCCATCACCCGGGTGCCTGTCCAGGACACGGCCCGGCTGGCGGCGGATCTGGACGACGGGGAGGTGTTGTTCAGTCTGGAGACGGTGCGTTTCGGCCGGCTCGGGCCGTTGCCGCCGGGGCGCTACCGGTTGGTCAGTAGTCGTGGGCACACCCAGGCGACGGCCGAGTTACGCGCGAAGGCGCCGATCCATCGAGTGGGTCCGACCTACCGTCTGCAGATCGACGTGGACCGGGCTCGCCGGTGGCTCGGCGTCGACCCGGTACGGCTCTGGCTGCGCCCGCCGCTGACCGACGACGAGCTTGGGCCGTATGCCCAACAACGTCTCCAGGACAGGTATCGAAGCCATCTCGGCCCGGTCGACCCGGAGGTCTACTACTTCGAGACCTACGCCGGCCGGTCGGCCACGGACAACCCGTTGGCGGTCTTTCGCGAGCTACGCGCGCAGTGTCCCCAGCTACGTGCCTATTGGGGCGTAGCCGATCACAGCCAATGGGTTCCGCACGGCGCTACGCGCGTGCTGCGGTTCAGCCGCCAGTGGTATGACCTGCTGGCGACGGCCGGATGTCTGGTCCTCAACACCGACGTGGAGCCGTGGTTCACCAAGCGGCCGGGGCAGTTCGTTGTGCAGTGCTTTCACGGCTATCCGTCCAAGGCGATGGGCGCGATGCAATGGGCATCGAACGAGCTGTCGCCGGCCGCGATCCGGCTGTTGCGTCAACGTGGCGTGGACATCTGGGACCTGATTCTGTCGCCGACCCCCGCGATGACCCGCCACTACCGCGAGCAGTACGACTACCGCGGTCCGGTCTTCGAACACGGTTACCCGCGCAATGACGACCTGACCGGACCCGAGGCAGAGGCTCGCCGTAGTCGAGTCCGCCACGTCCTCGGCATCGCGCCCGAGCAGACCGCGGTTCTCTATGCACCGACCTGGCGCGACCATCTGTCGATCAGGCCACGGGCCGCCCACATGACCGACTTCTTCGATGTCACCGCCGCGACCGAAGAGCTAGGCGATTCTCATGTGGTCCTGGTGCGGGGACATCGGTTTCACCAGCCCGACGTCCGCCAACCTGGTGCGGTCGACGTGACCGACCATCCCGAGATCAATGACCTGATTCTGGCCTCCGATGTGGCGGTGCTCGACTACTCCTCGTTGCGTTTCGACTACGCGTTGACCGGCAAGCCGATGGTCTTCTTGGTGCCGGATCTCGACGAGTTCACCGATACCTCGCGCGGCTTCTTGTTTCCGTTTCTCGACTCGGCCCCAGGGCCGCTCGTCGAAGACACCGCCGCGGTGATCGATCACGTGCGTGACGTGGCACGGCTCCAGCAGCGGTATCGCGACCGGCTTGAGGCGTTCAACGAGATCTACAATCCGGAGCAGGATGGCCACGCCGCCCAGCGCGCCGTCGCGGCGCTACTGAGCCTGCGCGAACCGTGACCGACTCACCCGGGCCGACTCTCGATCGTCGTACGTCTGAGGATGGCTCAGCTGACCTTTGGTGCTCGATGCCTCGCCACCCGACTGGCTGACGACCGGACCGACGCCTGCAGAATTGGGCTTGTGGACGGCTAGCTAGTGGTCCGTCTCAGTATTGAGTGATCCCTTGTCGAGG
>JBOFLH010000136.1:0-7730 GCA_051657765.1 Nocardioides sp.
TCCAGGTACTTGCTGTCGAACACCCGCTGCTTGTTCTCTCTGACTGGGCTCAACCCGTCGTAGTTCTGGGTGAGCAGACGAACCATGGTGGTTCGACATGGGTGTTGGTTCCTTCGGGAGGCACCGATCTTCACGCGACGTGGGTTAGGAAGCGGTGTTTGAGGAGGCCTTGGAACCAGAACTCGTCACATCCAGAGACCTCGCCCGGTACGCGACCCCGTTCCGGCCGTTGGTAGCCCAGGGCATGGCTTCCAGCTCGCGCGGAGCGACGACGGTGCCAACGGTGAACTTCGGCATCTGCTTGTTCGCCAAAGCCACGTTGATCATCTCGCCACCCGTGTCGTCAAGCGCCATCACCTGAACCGTCCACAACGGATCCTGGGTGTTCCGGTCAGTCTTCTGACGACCGTTCTGATCGGTCTTCTCCACCACTTCCTTCGTCACCGTGAACGTCTTGCCAGTGGTATCAACCAGCAACCTCATCTCAATCCCCGTCCTCTCTTGGTTACTCGGGGCCACACCAACTCGCTGGTGTGGAAGACACACACTCTGTGCGCCTCGTACACACGCCCGACTCGAACGGGCCAGCCACCATCTGGCGGGGTGCTGCATGACAACGGAGGTGCGAGACGACCGCTGTAGTAGCTACTAGCCGCCACATCCGATCCTCCTAACTAGGCTACCTAGACAACTGCCTGGTGGAACCAGCATGCCTAGCTTGGCTAGTCATGTCAAGTAAATCGAGGGATTTCTCTAGGCGACCTAGCCAGGTCGCTCTACGCTGGACATGTGAGCCTTGATCCAGATGACCCTCGTCCGCCCTATCAGCAGGTCGCGGCAGCCCTTCGTGCTGCGATACTGACTCGCACCATTGGGCCGGGGGAGAAGCTGCCCAGCCAGGCGGAGCTGGCCAAGAGCTACGGCGTTGCCCGGATGACTGTGCAGCAGGCGTTGCGCCTTCTCAAGGATGAGGGCCTGACCGTCTCCCGGCAGGGGAGCGGAGTCTTTGCTCGTGCTCGCACCGAACGGCCCGTAGGGCTTCGTCCTCACATCGAGCGGGCCTTTGAGCAGGAGCACGTGCGGATCGACTTCTGTGGCTACACGGCCGAAACGCTGCATGGCATCATCAGCGAGCCGCTCGACATGGTGCGCGCAGGACGCCTCACACCTGCAACGATCCGGCTCCGTCTCCTGTTGTCGGACATGAGCCAACCGCTCGCGTTGCCGGTGATCGAGAACAGCTCGCCGGAAGACTCAAGGGCTGCCCGCGATCGTATGGCGCGCATCGGCGCGCGCCACACGGGGGCGATTACCGAAGCTGTGGCCGAGCTAGGTGATCTTGGCCTGGTTGAGCACGCCTCGGTCGAGAGCAGGTTCTACGGTTCCGCGCCGCTGTTCAAGTGCTACCTGGTCAACGACACGGACGCCTTCTTCGGCTACTACCCGGTAGTGCGTCATGTCGTGCAACTCGACGGCAAACGACGAGCAACGTACGACCCCATGGGCAAGGACGCGGTGTTATTCCAACACACCGACGACGGCGACCCGGACTCGGCTGAATCGCAGTTCGTGCAACAGACCCGGGCATGGTTCAACAGCATCTGGGACACCATCGCTAGGGCTGCAAACTGATGCCTAGCGATACGACGCTCCACGCACTCCTTCTCGACTTCGATGGCCCGCTAACCGACCTGATGCCCTACCCGGTCAACCAGCACGCAGCGGACGTTGCAAGAGCCGCACTGAACGGTCACACCAAGCTGCCCGGACCACTGGTCGCTACTACTGACCACCTGTCGATCCTCCGCTACATCAACGACCACGAACCGGCGCAGCTTGACGGCGTGATGACCGCCTGTGTCGAAGCTGAGATCGATGCCGCTCGGACGAGTCCACCTAGCCCACATGCCGTGGATCTGTTCAACTTCGCGGCCGGCCAGGAGCTACCGGTCGCGGTCGTTAGCAACAACGATGCCCGCGCAGTGCACGCGTTCCTGGATCGTTTCGGCTGGACGGCGCACGTGCGTCACTACGCCTGCCGCACACCCCAGAACGTCGCCCGAATGAAGCCCGCACCAGATCTCCTCAATGCTGCCCTGACAATGTTCAATGCAGAGCCTGAACAGACTGTGTTCGTCGGTGACGCCGTAAGCGACGTGCAAGCAGGTCTCACGTCGGGCATTCCAGTGATTGGCGTTGCCAAGAACGAAACCCGTCGCCACGAGCTTCTCGACGCCGGCGCACAAGCGGTGATCACCCTCGGAGACCGCGCTGCACTAATCGCCGAGCTAACGCTCGTGACGGACCGTAGGGTGCCCAACCGAGATCGGCCTTGACGCAGGAGGGGAGCCTCGTTCCCAGGTGCGGTCTACGCCCCAGCCATTCAGGCTCTGCCACTCGGTTGCAGTGAGGACCGCCGTAGGTTTGGCCGGGCCGCCCGGCCAACGTTCACCGCCGCAGATGTACCAGGTACCGAAACCTGTTCCACCGGTCGCTGGATCTTGACTGGCGGGCGTGGCTTGGTATCGAAACGGCCCCTTGGTTCACGGTCGCCGCAGCGACCGTGCATGGTTGGGGTTCGCGCTCTGGTCGGCTCGTGGCCGAGCCTGGCTAGCAGCTACCGGACCGACACGATCCGACCCTGGCCTTCTGGCTGGCGACAACTTTCTATACAAAATCAAGACAGCCCCCAAACCGGGGGCTGTACGCGCCGCCGCCACAGGACGGCCACACCGCCCGCCGCCCTTAGGAGGCTCTGGGCGGGCGGCCTCGGCTGGCGCGCATCACCGTTGAGCGGGGAGTTATGAGCGGATAGCAGGTTTGATCCGACTTCCGGGTGGCCGCGTCGCCTTTCGAACGCACAACAATTGAAGAACGGCCCTGGCTCGCGCGGCAAGCAAAGCGTCGGACGTTCGGCTACGTTCCGCTTCCGGAAGATGAGACAACTCTACACGTCGAGGTGCACTTTAGGCCAAGGAACTAGCTGGCGTGATCCTCATGCAGTGATGTCGTTCTTGCGAAGAACGCGCACTCCCGAATGATACGGAAATGAATCTCGACAACTAACCTTGGTTCAGTGATTCTGAAATCAATCCTTTGAACGGAGATCGATTATCTGCTCCGGCCCGCTCGCCGCCTGCGTAAACTCACCGAGCGTGCCAATTCCGCTGAAATAATTGGCATCCTCCAACAGAGCCGGAAATTTCAAGGTATCATTTTTTTCGACAATTCCGATTAAAGCATTGTTGCGAGCAATCCGCCATGACTGCGGGGCGTAGCTGTAGAAACCCTGGTTGCGGAGAATTAGAACGATCGTATCGAGGCTTTCGAGCGCTTTCGTTGCTATGGCTGGGTTCACGTCGCTGCTGATTGGAACGGTGACTGTTACGCTATCAGGGAGGGTGCTTTCGCCCCATGCTCTTGTGACTTTGATGGTTGCCTCTATAGTCCTGTAATCGGCCTGCTTGAAGTCGAACGGGTGCTCGATATCAGTTCCTGTCGTATCGCTCGGCTGAAATGCCCGTCCGGGTTCGACCGAAGCGACCTGCCCAACTACCGCTAGGTCGCTCAAACGCCGGGGTGTGTCGCGACCATCGTCTACCCAGGCCTTGGTGTTCGGCAGGATCTGCTCTAGATTCTCCTCCTGCCACGCGGAACCGGCAGCTTGATCCCAACTCTGGAGGTCTGAAAAGAGAATCTTTTGCGCTTCCGCAGCGGTTGTATCTTGGGCCTGGTAGGTCCCTTTGCCGCAACCACTAGGCACCAAGCATATTGATGCAGCAAGAAGAATTTGTACGTAACGAACCGATTTCATAGGATCCTCACCCCTAGGGGTACATTTCATTTATGTGATTAACATTGTGCGAGTTGAATGAACTCTCAACTGGTGTGCTTTTCATACAATCGCCATCCCGATGAAGAAGGCCAAGCACATGCCCGTTCTCATGACAAGCAATTCTTCGCTGTTGCCAAATGGACGCCTGCGCACTCCAGTCTAAATCATACCTCGTGTAGTGCTGGTCGCATACGCCGCTGGCGCGTTTGGTATAACAAGATCCTAGGCCAATGGTGTCGCCTCCGGGGAACCAATCGAATCCACAAAATGTGGTGTAATCTTGTTGATAGACGACTACATCTGTATGAATACTCAGAGAAGTGTCATAAGTTGTGTAAACGTCGGTGGGGTCGATGTTGTTGGTTCTCGTCCATCCAGTAGCTGCCCTCATGTCCTGACTCGCGGTATCTGAGTGATAATATGAATGCTCGCCACCGTCAGTCATGTTTACCTTCGAGCAGAGTGTTGTATTGGTATTGCCGCTGACATTGGTGGCGTTAGATGACGGCACTACTCCGACACAGGAAAGGAGAAAGGCGGCACTGAGGGTTGTAATGAACCGGGACCTAGTAGGCACTGGCGACACCTCGTCTGAGTGTTCTAGTTGTGATCTAGATCACATAGTACCAACACTTGGGGATACGCGTCACCTGTTGCGCATCAACCAGACGACACACTTGTCTCACCACCGGGCGAGCGCCCTGAACCAGCGAAAGACAGCTGAGCTTGCGGGACCACGCGACTGTTCTGCTAGCGAGTCGATCTTGTGACCGCCGCCGTCGAAGCCGGCGATTGGGACGATCATGACTTTCTCACGCGGGTCATCTGGCCTTACAACGAAGCTGATAGCCACAGCCGTGGATCGCGACGGACTGGCGGGATGGGCTCACATCGTCAGACTGCCGTCAGTGATCGACTCGCGGCGATCCACCCAGCCACGCTCAACTTTGTTCCCCAAATTGTACCCGCCGCACTGCACGTTCCTGCCGACGGAACCACCGATCCGCCCTTATGCCGACGAACGGTGTGCGTAAACCACGACTGCCGCCCGGTCTAGGAGTCAAAGGGGGCCGGTCTCCCGGCTGATAGGGGGTCATGGGCCTAGGCGAGGTTCACTCTCACTAGGGGAGGCCAGAACCCAACTCGACCGATCATGATGCGGCTGAAGTCGGAGTTCGGCGCGCACTAGGTCAACCACCTCGCGCATCTTTGAATCCATCTCGACGCGCTCACGATGCCACTCATCCACAGCTAGATCCGAGGCACTTACAACGACGCTGAGCCTTCTCAGCTCCGAGTCAACCTGAAGCACTGACCCGTACACCTCCGGTGCGCCATAGAGTTCTACCTGGACCAACGCGGAATTGTAGGCCGACCATAAGTCTCGACGACTCCGCCGAGCTGCTTCCCAGTCGGCCGACTGTCGAGGAAGGGTCCCGATTCGCCGGACGATCTGGCGCACCGCCTGAAACCTTTCGATGTACTCCACATACGCTCGCGCCCGAGCATCCCGAAGCCACCGGCGCCGTTCGTCGCCTCGGTCCCAGACCTTACCGATCACGAGGCCAATGACGCCCCCAAGAACACCGAGAAGTGCCGCTTCCATGACCCGAGCGTAGTGACTGATCGAGATAGCTGCGTTAGCGGATAGGTGCTGATAGTTTCGGTCGCAGCTGTACGTCACCGTTCGCGACTGAAGAGAGAGGTTCTGGGCCATGGCTACCTGGGATAGCGCGCGGCATCGACAGCGTGCGCGGTACAGTTGCTTGATGGTCCACGCCTGGCGAAGCCTCGTCAATGCACGGGGTACAGCAGAGAAGTGCATCAGCCGGATCACCCCAACCACGGCGACCATGAGCACCAAGCGACTTCACCAGCGCGCGAAGAACCGTTGATGGCCAACCTGCCTTGAGATGGCATGCAGGGGGTCATGAGACCTGGTCCGATTGCCCGGAGCCTCACTACGTGGGTTTCGAGCGGAGTGCGCCAGCGTCATCACTATGTTCGATCGTACTTCACATGATGGGTGACGAGGGGCGTACGACATCATGGATGGCGTCGGCCATCTCGTCGGTTGTCATCAGCGAAGAGTTGAGCGCAAGGATGCCCGCGAGCAGGGGCGATTGTTCGCTAACTTGCTCCTTAGTCACCCGATGCCAGATCGGAAGAATCATGTTCTCTCCCGTGGTCATCTTCTTACTGAACAGCGCATCCAATTCGGCCTGTGTCCACTGCTTGGCAAAGAAATCTGGAGACAGGATCACCACACCAAATCGGGCATGCATAATGCCCTTCTCGATCTCTTGGCGGATGCTCTGACCGACCTTGATCTTGATCTCGTCGAACCACACCGTCAGGCCGAGGGACTCCAAGGCAACCTTCATTGGACGAGCGATCTCGTCCTTGTCTTCGCTCGCATGGGAGAGAAAGACATCGTTCCCGGGACCGACCCTCCGGGCTTCGGTCGCTGTCAGCCTGGCAGCAACTCGTCGACTGTCGTCGAACGGTGGCACGAGTGGGTCGCCCAGCCGGCGAAGCGGTGTGAACTGGTCTGAGGCAGCAGCGTTCTGCCGGCGAATTGAGTCGAGTGCCCTCTTCTGGCTCGCTTGCTGGTCCTTCTCGTAACGGCTCTGAGCCGTCGCAAGCTTCTTCTCCGTATCCGCGAGCTTCTTCTCCAAGTCCGAGCGCTTCTTCTCGGCAGCGATTGCGTCTCGCTCTGCGCTCTCCGCCTCGCGTAGCTTACTCCTGATTGTCGATGCGTTCTTGCTCCTCGCGCCGGCGGCCCTCGCGTCTGCAGCCTTCTTGCGCTTCGCCGCAACGGTTGCCGACACGTTGCCGATCTGCGAGCGCAGTCGGACGCCCTCGTCGCGGTACCTCCGGAGGTCGGACTCCGCACTCATCGAGAATTGTCCACACTGATGTACCGACTGAATACGTACTCACGAAGGCAGCCGTGAAGACCAGCTGCAGTGATGGCAAACTTGACGGATGCATGTGCCTGAGCCGTCCAGCCAGCTTCCCTAGGACCCATACGCACAGTTTCGCATCAGTCACTTCAAGACAGTGTCGGGTGCGTCAGCCAACACTGCGCCTAGCGCCATCCTGACGAGGTCAACCACTCTTCCGCCCATAGTTGCATCCTCGCCCACCTCGACGCCTAGGCGCGCCTGACTGACTGCCTGACGATGGCTCTTGCTTGTCCTGAGAGCACACGGACTCACTGGGACACGAACCTCGCTTTCGTGAACGATCGATGGTGTACCGGATCGGATTCACACCGAAGAGGTCCTCAAACCCCAAGGGCCCGGGGAGGCCTAGCGATGCCAGCGTTCGTAGTCACGGTCGGCGTGTGGCTTCTCCAGTTCTTCCCTGAGCAGCCGGAACTTCTCGCGTGGCCACACTTCAACTGCTGCACCCAATTTGACCTTGCTCTCGCCGCGCTCGTTGGGGTGGCAACTTCGGCACACATAGAACGGCTGGTACGCGTGCACGTGGGGAGGGTTCTGTATCTCGTTGGTCGCCTCGGCGACGCATCGTGCTGTCTCCACGACTCTGGCATTCACGCATTCCGCTATTGCTTCAGCATGAGCGATGCCGGTCGGCCTGCTCATGTGCGCGGTGCTGCACTTCATCGGCGACGACGATGATGCGGCGCGACTCGTGAATAGGCTTGTCGGGGGATTGGCTTCCGGGAGCCATCTCGCCTTGTCGAGCGGCACCGCCGATTTCGTCGCCGACATCCCTCCCGAGATTCGCGCTAGGGCCGCGGAGATCTTCAAAGCCGACACCGACCCGATCACGCCGCGCTCGGCCGAGCAGATCACGCGTCTGCTCGGCGGACTCAAGCTGGTTCCGCCAGGGCTGGAGGCCATCTCGCAGTGTCGTGCCGAGGATG
>JBOFLH010000137.1:0-1774 GCA_051657765.1 Nocardioides sp.
GTGGGGCTCGGGTATGCTCGCCGATGCTGTCCGGGCCGGTGAGCCGTCGCGGTCGGCAGCGGGCTGTGGCGCAGTTTGGTAGCGCACTTGACTGGGGGTCAAGGGGTCGCAGGTTCAAATCCTGTCAGCCCGACAAACCGAACCACCCCTATTTCCGCTGGTCACGGGGTTTTCCAGGCTTTTTCGACTCTAGTTTCCGCCCTTCCGCGGAGGACCCGATGAGGACCTGAGGGAGTCAAACAGGGGCACTAGCGAGGATCAAAGATGGCATCCATGGCGGTCGCGCCGGTTTGGATGACAGGCCGGATCTGATGTCGATATACCGCCTCGGTGACGTGAGAGCCGCCTTTGTGGCCGACCAGTTGGGAGATCGCCTCAAGGGGCATGCCAGCGTCTGAGAGTAGGGACACGAACGTATGTCGAAGCTCTCGCGGCGTCCAGTCAGCGGGCGCGATGCCTTCGACCAGTGCAAGCCGAGCGCGGAAGGCGCGTCGGACGTTGTGCGCGTCAAGGGCGGTGCCGGCACGGGACGGGAACACCAGGCCACGATCGCCAGACTGCCCGGAGTTCACCCGGTGCTTCTCCAGGGACTCGACCGCGAGGGTTGGGAGAGCGAGCGTTCGTCGCGATCGCCGAGTCTTGGTATCGCCCCCCACACGCACCGATCGCCAGACCGCCATATGCGGCGGCGTAGCCGGATCCGTGGTCGCGTCTTCTTTGAGGACAACGTCCTCCCATCGCAGAGCACGTAGCTCCTCCGTGCGAGCGCCGGTAAGGATCGACAGCACCACGTAGGGCTCTAGCCAGTGACCGCGAAATGCTTCCATGATGTCTCGCGCCTGCCCGAGGGTGAGGGCTTTTGAGGGCCGGCCATTTCGCCCGCGCGGCAACGCGACGCTGTCGGCGACATTGCGGCGCATCAGATCGCGATTGACGGCACGCGCGAGGATGCGTCTGAGGATGCCGAGGACGAGCGTGAGACTTCTGCGGCTGAGCCCTGGGCTGAGTTGGGCGAGCCAGCGGTCGAGGTGGCCTGAGCGAAGATCGTGCAGTCGGTAGGCCCCGATCCGATCAACGATGTGGAGTTGGACGAGGGAGGTGTAGTTGTCGCGCGTTGTGTCGCCAACTTCGCCGAGGCCATATGCAAGCCAGTCTCGGGCGGCATCCGCGACGGTGCTCCGGTCATCGACCTGGAGCCCGTCCCGGAGATCGTCTTTCAGGTTCGCAAGCTTCTGTTTGGCACCGGTCTTGGTCTTGTCGAACCGCTTCCGGACTATGCGCTTGCCTCGCCCGTCATAGCCGATGGTGAGGACCGCGACCCAGCGCTGTCGTTCTTCGCTCCAGAAGATCGAGCCCTCGCCGCGCTCTCGCCGCTTCCTCTGGTCGGTCATCTTGAGCCCATGCCCTCTCGTTGCTTCAGGTAGTCGGTGAGTGCGGTGTGGGTGATGAGTCGGGTTCGGCCGACTTTGATGGAGCGGATCTGGTCGGAGCGGATGAGTTCGTAGATGGCGCTGCGGGAGATGGAGAGTGCTTTGGCAGCTCGTTCGACGCGGTAGGCCAGCAGCGGTGTGGTGGGTTCTGTGGTGGTGGTCATGTACTGGTCTCCTGTGGGTGGGTGGTGTCTCGCGCGCGTATAGGGCGGGTGGTTTCGTAACCCGGAAACCCGGAAACCCGGCAAAGGGGGTCTGACCTGGGGTTTTGTCGCCGGGTTAAGTGGGTTGAGTGGTGGTTCAATACCCGGAAACCCGGTGTTGTTGCGTATGGCGCGACAGTT
>JBOFLH010000138.1:0-25239 GCA_051657765.1 Nocardioides sp.
AGCGCGGCGCACAGCAGCCAGTCCAGCGCAACGCCGTAGGCCGGTTCCACCAACGTCACGTTCGGCAGCTCCAGGCCCACCGACGCGGTGATCGTCGACTGGTGCGCGCCGCCTTCGGGTGCCAGGCTCACCCCGGACGGCGTGCCAGCGACCACGAATCGGGCTCCCGAATAGACCGAATAGATAAACGCGTCCAGTCCGCGCAGCACGAACGGGTCGTAGAGGGTGCCCACCGGCAGCAGCAACTGGTCGGACAAGTCCCAGGACAACCCCAGCTGACCCAGCAGCAGGAATAGGTTCATCTCCGAGATGCCCAGCTCAATGTGTTGACCGGCCGGACTCTCGGTCCACTTGACCACCGGGTCCTGGCTCCATTGCAAGCGGTCGGTGGGCGCGAACACGCCGGCCCGGTTGATGAACCCCGCCAGGTTGGTCGACGTCGCCACATCCGGCGCCGTGGTGACCAGATGCCGACCCACCACTTCGTCGCGCGAGAGCCCGACCAGGATGCGCCCGAATGCCTCTTGGGTGGAAATCGCCTTGGTCGACCGGAAGCCGGTGCTGGGCGGCACAACGACCGGCACATGTGGCGACGCTGCGACACGCTCCAGGTGAGCGGCGCGAAGGTTCGCCCATTGCCCGGCCGGCGAGGTCGGGTCCAGCCGGTCCCATTCGGTCTCGCTGGTCAAGCCGCTCGCGGCCCGGAGCGCCTCGACTTGTTCCGGCGTCATGAGTGCCGAGTGGTTGCGCGGGTTGCCGGCCATCGGCAGCCCCCACCCCTTCACGGTGTAGGCGAATACCACGCTCGGTCGGGTGACCTCGGCATCGCATTCGGCGTACGCCGCCAGAAGCGAGGAAAGATCGTGGCCACCCAGATCGGTAGCCAGCGCGGCCAGCGATTCAGCCGATAGCTGTGCGGTGTACGCGGTGACGCTGGCCGGCGCTCCGTCGAGGAACCGCTCGGCAAGCGCGCCGGGAGCCAGACCGAACAACGATTGGTAACGTTCGTTCGGCATCTGGTCGATCCACTCCGCCAACGCCGGACATTCGACGAACGCCGCCTTAAGTAGCGGACCGTACTTCACTTCGACGACATGCCAACCAGCCGCTTCGAACTGGGCCCGCCAGTGGTGAATCCGAACCCCCGGCACCACGCGGTCCAGCGATTGTCGGTTGAAGTCCACAATCCACAAAACATTTCCCAAGCCGTTGGTGGCATCGTCGGCCAACGCTTCCCAGATGTTGCCCTCGTCGAGTTCGGCATCGCCGAGCAAGGCCACGAAGCGGCTGGCCGGGCGCGAGCCGAAGTGGGCATCGACGTAGCGCCTGGTGGCCGCGGCGAACAAGGGCGCGGCCGGGCCGAGGCCGACCGATCCGGTAGAGAAGTCCACTCGGTCAGGGTCTTTGGTGCGCGAGGGATAGGACTGCAAGCCACCGAACTCCCGCAGCCGAGTCAGGTAGGACCGATCGAGATTGCCGAGGAGGTACTGGATGGCGTGGAACACCGGCGAAGCGTGCGGTTTCACGCTGACCTTGTCCGGGGCATCGAGGTGGGCGAAGTACAACGCCACCATCGCGCTGACCAGCGAGGCGCTGGAGGCCTGATGCCCGCCCACCTTGACCCCGTCTCCGGTCCGCCGCTCACGATTCGCGGCGTCGACGATTCGCGTCGAGAGCCAGAGCACGCGCTGGGCGATTTCGTCGAGCACCTTGGCATCAGTGACCGCGTGTTGCGCGTCCGTCACGATTTCGGACCTCCTTCGACCTCACTCGGCTGACTCACAAGTGGACCTCGGGAGAGTGGATCCCCTTGCGGGTCTCACTTGAGGTCCCATTGAAAGTCCCGGCAGTCGGGAAGGAAAGCCGGGCCCAGCACGGGCGAGGTTCTGTCCTATCTGCGCGGAAATGGCTCGGGACATCGCGAGGTTCGGCACGACCCGCATGGCTACTCGGCGGTGGCCGCTGGCACCATAGCGAGTATGCCGTCTCGAGCTCCTGGGTCCGACATGGCCACACTGCTCGGAGCCAGCCGCGGTCTTCGCGAGCTCATCGATCATGCAATCGCTGCCGGACCATCCAGATCGATTCGACTGCTGGGTCGCGGCATGGGTGAGATCTCGCAGGGGTTCGCACAGTTGGAGCGGCAGGTCGGTCGCAGCATCTGGAATATGCAACCGTCCCTGTACTACGACCCGGAGGACCACTCCCGCGAACTCGACCGCAAGTCACGACAGCGAGGTGTCGACCTCCAGATGCGGGTGCCGAAGAGAGTGATCACCCAGCATCCGTTGCTGCCGTCGCTGTCACCGGGTCTGCGACTGGCACCCGTGCAGTTTCGACTGCTGATCGCTGACGCACGCATCTTCGTCGCCGACGGACCCAGAACAACAGCGGGTGACGCCACAGCCTGGATATCCGACGATCCGGCGCTGGTCCGAAGGGCCGTCGACTTCTGGGAAATCGTCGAGACCTGTTCCGAACCAGCCCCTCCTGTCGGTGGCGGTACATTGCTGACTGAACGGCAGCTGGACATCGCCGAAGCGATGTGTCTTGGGCTGAAGGACTCCGTGATCGCCAGGCGCTGTGATGTGTCGCTGCGCACGCTCGAACGAGAAGTCGCCACCATTCTGAATCAGCTGGGAGTCCGCAGTCGGGCCGAGGGCATCTTGACCATGCTCGGGCGGGGCCGCAACAGCCAGGTTGGCGACCCCGCCCGGACCAGTCACGGGCGCTAGTCCGCCGGGCCCTTACCGACGTGGTGTTCGGAACCAACTCTCCAGGCCATCATCAAAGAAACGCCCCGGTGACCGTCTGGTTGTTGGATTCGATCACGATCGAGTTGCGCGACGCATTGGCCGTGACCCTGATCCACATCCGGAAGCTCCGGGAACCACAAGCCGAGTTCACCGGGACGGTTCCCCAAGTGTTGATCTTGAAGTGGTGAACAGTGTTGCTGACCGTGGCGCCGGTCAGCGGGCCGTTGGTCCACGGGGTGCCGCAGGCGGCACCATGCGCGTCGAGCTGCTGGACCACCAGTTGCGTGCCGACGTAGGCGTCCCGGTAGCTCGTCCGAGCAGCCGTGTCACATGGCGGGCGCCGATCACCGGTATAGCACGTGGTGACGTTCACATCGCCGATCACCTGGAAGGCGCTCACACCGTTGGGCACGGTGAACGCTGACGGCGCAGCGGCCACCGACGAATCATCGAGAACTCGCGTCGACTGCCAGGTCTGGTGATGCCAGGCCACCGAGCCCTGGACATCCTGGAGGTAGCTGCTGCCGAGAACGAAGATATGCCCGCTCGCGCTAGTGGACTGATGGTTGACGAACTGGGCTTGCAACGAGCAGACATAGGCGGTCGTCGGCGGCGCGGTGATCAACCCGCGAGTCAGGATCGTGGTTGCCGCGCGGCCCGGAAGGACGTTCTGACCCGACACCGCCCGTTGCGCCACCACCGACGAACCCGGCCGACGGCAGTAGATCAGCGCGGACGTCTCGGTGACCTCAGCGGCATCGGAGACAACCAGCTTGGCGCTCAGGTACCGCGTTTGTCCGGCCGGGACCGTCACTGAGGCACCCAGGTCTCGGAGCGGGGCGGTGTGGCCGGCCGGCACCGTGGAATACCCTCCGGCACGCCGCACCGGCACCGTGAGCGGAGCCCGCGCTTGCGCCGACCGGGTGTCCAGGCTCGTTGGGATATCTCGGGTCGCCTGGGCGGTGCCAGGCATCGCGATGAACAGCCCCGTGACAAAGGCCACGACCGCGAGCGCAACCGCGAATCTCCTCTGATCCAACTTCTTGACGACTGTTCGATCCATAGCGAACTCCTTCATCGGTGCCGGGCGCTCGGCGCGCCGGCCAGGTGCGGACGGTAGTCGGTGGATGCTCGCTAGGCGACCAGCCGGCTCCACGTTCGCGCGTCTGCGACGCCGTCGATCGGCAAACGAGATCGGGTTTGGTAGGTCCGCACCGCCGCGGTGGTTGCGGGACCGTAGGAGCCGTCAGCGACAGTGGTGATGCCGGATGCGGTCAACTGACGTTGGATGGCCACCACCGCCTCACCGCGGGCGCCCCTGGTGATCGGCTCGGCCAGATGATTCCAGGTCTGCCGACCGGCGATGCCGTCGACGGTGGCACCACGCAATCTCTGGAAAGCAACGACGGCACCTTCGGTCGCCGGGCCGAAGGAACCATCGGCAGTGATCGACGCGCCATTTGCGCGCAATAGATGTTGCAGACTGCGCACCGCCTCGGCTCGATCACCCTGGCGAAGGTTCCGCCACACCGGATGGGTGGGGTCACCGCCGACCCGGGTCGCCACGGCGGCACGGAGGTCGGTCAACTTGACGAAGAGCCGGTCGCCCGGGCATTCGGTGCTCTGAAAGTCGCGGTGTCCGTAGATCAGATAGGGCCGCAGTCCGAACCCTGAGCAGATCGTGGCGCACAGCTCGACCAGGGCCGCATACAACGCGGAGGGCGGCGTCTCTGTCGAATAGGTACCTTCGTTTTCGATGCCTATCGCCACGCTGTTCTGGCCGGTACAGTGCGCGCCGACCACCTGACGGGTCCGACCCGTCAACGCCTCCAGACTGCGGTGGCGACCCTCCACGGTGAAACCCCCACGAGAGATCGTGAAATGTTGGCCGCTGTCGACAAAGCCCTTGGCATCGAGGTGGTCGTTCTGGATCGAGCGAGCCAGGCTGAACGCGTGCGCCCGCGACAGGTCGGTGCTGTTGGGTGAGGCCGTGTGGTGCACGATGATCTTCACCGGTCGCGTGTCCAACACGCTGATCGGTTTGGCGGGGGGCCGGGCACCCCACGTCGTACAGCCGATGATGTCGGCCACTGCGGCATGGCTGGCCGGGGCTCGGAGTGTCCCGCCCAACCCGGCCAGCGCGGTGGTGACACCCAACGCCAACCCACCGCGGACCATCCCCCTGCGATTGATCTCCATAGTCGGTTCTCTCCTGGTTCAGCTCGTTGTGTCACCACCGACCGACCGGTCAGCGAATAGCGGATATGGAAGTGGTTGTCGTGTGATTGAGGTGCGTCATAGGCCCTGCGCCGAGTCGGTATGGATCGGCCAGACGTCCACGTCGACGCCCTCGTGGCTCGCGCCCAGGAATGTCACCCGTGGTCAAGTCCGATGTCTCCGATCGGCGCAGGGCCGTCTGCTCCGCTCAGCAGTCGGAAAAGTCCCAGATGCGGCTGGTCCCGCTAGCGACATGGGCGTGGTCGCTGTGGCCTGGATAACCGGGGCCGAAGATCTGCGGAAACCCGCTGGTACGGGCCACACTGGCAATGCTGCAGATCGTCGCCTTGGAGCCGCCGAAGTCAATGGCATCTCCGTACGGATGACGCGAGGTTGACGAGCCCCCCACGCTGGAGTTGCAGGCGAGGCTCCGGAACCCGGAGGTCACGGTCATCGGGATGTCCCCGCGCTTGTGTCGGATGGCCTCGGCCTTCCACATCGCGCGGAGGAAGTTCTCCTTGGCAACGGCCGCGCTCACCCGCCCCCCGCTGAAGTCTCCGCGGTTGCCGCAGTTGTTCGACTCGGTGAACGCGAAGTGTGCCGGCGAGCAGTCGTCGTCCTGAAGCGCATCGATCAGCCTTCGGGTCGCCGGACCGACGACGCCGTCCGCGACCAGACCATATCCAGCCTGGAATCGCTTGACCGCGGCCTCGGTGGCCGGGCCGAAACTCCCGTCAATGGCCAGCACTTCACCGGTTGTCACCCACCCGGCTACTCGGATTTGCAGACGGGTGACAGCCGCGCCGCTGTCACCTTTCCGCAGCGTAGTACTCCATGTGTAGCAACCGTCCGCAGCGGCCGGGGAAGCGAATACGACGGGTGCGGTGAGGGCAGCGACACAGGCCAGTACGGCGAGCAGGCTGCGGATGAACAGATTGTTCTTCATATTTTTCTCCTACTTTGACCCAGTGGATGTACGACTGAGGACGATGATCATTTGCCTACGCCACCCATCGCCGCCGGCGAGCTGGTAAGCGCCCGGTTACGTTCGGCGCGCGCCGCACGCCGAACGTAACCGCGACCTGTTGCGCACAAGAAGCTTCGGGAGTTGCGCCTAGCGTCTATCCGCGAAGCGTTTGAGATCTACGTGTCGCAAAATCCAGGGGACGCAGCCCAATAGTTGAGGTAAGCCCAAGTCTGCGGCCCGACCAAGCCATCCACTGTTATCCCAGCGCAGCGCTGAAAGGCGATGACCGCGTTGCGAGTCGCGGGCCCGAAGGACCCATCCACCGCGATGTTGGGGTAGTGGTACATGCTGAAGTTGATCTCACATTGCATTTGCTTGACAGCAGTGCCCCTGCTGCCATAGCGAAGGGCCGGCTGCGAACTTGTGTACTCGCAACGCTCCGGAATAATCGCGGCATTCGCCGAAGTAGAAGTTAAGGCCACACTTCCCACGGTCAGGGCGACAATCGCAGTGATCATTGCCAGGAGGTGCGCGATAACAGAGCGGGACTTGTTGATACTCATCTTTCCCTCGTCTCAGTCGGTTGATAGGTTCGGATTACGACGGCGGGATTGCGGCCGATTGATCCTCTCCACAGAGGAGCGACTGCCCCCCAGGTACTAACCGTCTATCGCCGAGACCGATGCGGACTAGAGGTATGGCGGCATCCCGCCAAGGCGATCCGACCGACCTGGGCAAGCCGGCGACCGTGAGTGAACGGCCTCGTTGCCGGCCTCCTAGCTGTCTACGCTGGCCGCACCCCGCGGTCAGCCGCCACGACTGGGGCGATCAGGCGAGCCGCTGAGCTCGGGCGATCCCGGCCCAGCCGAGGCTCACCCCGAGCAGCAGCGACAGGGTTGACACCGATCCGCCCAGCGGTTGAAAGTCCCAGGCCGGCTCCATCACCTGCACGATTGCCGCGAGCAACGCAACCCCTGCGGCCATCGCGACCAAGCCTGGCCGGTTGGCGAAAACGCCAGCCAGCCCAATTGCGGTGACAACAAAGAGCACTGCAGCCACGACGGGGGTCACCGCAGCGAACCGTGCGACTTGAGTGCTCTCTGCCGCGAGGAAAGCCGGCATTGTTGCCACAGTGACTCCGGCAAGAGCCACCGCGAACTGTTTGGCAGCTTGGCCGGCCTGAACCCCGTCCAGGCCGTACGCCCGGCCCGCATGGGTAACGATGAGGAAAACGTGCACCAGAATCATCAGGTAGTAGGCCCACGGCCATTCGTGCGGCGCATAGAGCACCGACAAGGCAATCGCCACGCTTTGAGCTATCCCTACCCAGGCCCAGAAGCGAGTCGCCAAACCGACCAGGAGGAAAGCCCCAAGCGATACTTCTGCGACCAGGGTCAGCCAACCGAAGACCTGGAAGTTGGGGAGCACAACGTGTTCGACCAGCCACGCCCACGGGCCGAAAACTGGATAGTCCACCGCGTAGGAGGTGAACTTGAACAGGCCCTTGCCCGAGGTCTCTCCGAAGTTCGGTGGCACCTTCCACCCGGCTCCGGACATCCACATGAAGGCGACAGTGACTCGGGCCGCTGCGATCACCCAGCTGTCACCAACACTAGACATAGCCGGATAAGTCGAATCTCGTCGAGGGGTCAAGCGCACCGGAACACATCCCGTCCGGCCTGCTGAGCGGCGTCCTGTACGGCCACCGTGTCGCGCACCACACCCAAGACTTCCGAGATGGGAAGCGGCGCATCCGCGATCTTCATATGTGGGTTGGTAATCGCAACAGGGTGCCACCAAGCACCATCAACTGTGATCGTCGGCTCCGGCTCCAGGTTATCGATAGACACGTGGATGCCACCCTCGGCGAACCCTTCTTGGGCTACCGGCCTAATCACCCGATCCGCCACGGCGATACCTTCCCGTTCCAGTCGCTCGTGCAGCGCGGCCACACCAACGGGGTCTTCGTCATACATCGTCGCGGCGACCCGCACCCGGAAACCAAGCGATCGCGCCAATGCGATGCCGTCGAGCGCCCGCATCCAGGAACCGGCGCCCCGTTGCTTGTCATGCAGGTCAGAAGTTGCTGAGTCGAGACTGACTTGCAACGCAACAGAACGATCCAACTCCTGTAACACTTGGAGCCTCCGGCCGCGCGAGAAGATCATTGCGTTCGTCAAAATGGTGCGGCTCAGGCCCTCGCCGGCGGCGACTAGCTCGCCCAGCTCCGGGTGCATAAACGGCTCACCCCCGGTGAGAAGCAACTCCCGCCCGCCCAGCACTTTAAACTCGTCGAATGCCTCACGGGCCACCGATACCGGCAACAACCGTCTGGGGGCCTGAGGCGATGACTCCGCGCAACAATAGGCGCAGGTGAGGTTGCAGTTGAAGTTCGTGTAGGCCCATAATCGCTGACCGATCGGCGTGCGACCACCGACGCTGAACACGGTCCCGGAGTCTTCGGCCAACAAGCCAGGCTGGCGGACGCCATGCTTGCTGACCACGAACCACCAGGGGCCTTCCGATGTCTCTGCCACTTCGGCGGTAATCGGATGCCCTACCAGATCGGCCCACACTGGAAAGTCAACTAGGACACTCGGCTCCTCACTTCGAATCCCGAGGAGGCCACCATGCTCCAGCCGACGCATCGCTCGTGTTATCAGGAGCAGCAACCCGCTGCCGCAATCCATCGCCCCGCCGTCGATGAGAATGTCAACACCGCCGGCCCGGGGGACCTGATGCGCCCGCTGTGACACACCAGTACCGGTTTCGCTCCTATTCATCAAGCGACCATAGCCCAGAGCAAGACCGTAACCGTGAAGGTAGATATGACGTCTCCATGACGAACCCCCATGGACGAATCGAAGTGTTCGCTAGGGTGCTTAGGTGCGCGACGCTGACGAAGACGAACTATGGCGGCCAACCGACTCCGAGTCTCGCTCGACATTTTGGGAGTACGTCCACGATGAAAAAGAGGTCGATGGCGTGTCGTGGTGGCAGTCCGTGCCCGATCTCTCACTCGGCCTGGTGGATCAAGCAGGAGTTCCTCACGACTCGGCAATCATCGACGTTGGTGCTGGCTGGTCGACGCTAGTCGATCACCTGGTGAACCTTGGCTATCGCGATCTGACCGCCATCGACTTGTCGGCAACCGCACTTCAGATCGTTCGAGAGCGGATCGGTGAACCCGGGCAAGCAGTGGAACTCACTGTCGCGGACGTCCTCGACCTCACTGACAACCCTCGCTACCAGAACCGATTCGCACTGTGGCACGACCGAGCGGTCTTCCATTTTCTGACCGAACAAGACGAGCGCGACGATTACCGGGCCTCCCTCCAGTCAAGCGTGACTTCGGGCGGCTGGGTAGTGGTCGCAACTTTCGGGCCGGACGGACCAGCCACGTGCAGCGGTCTGCCTATCGTGCGCTACACCCACCGCGAGCTGGCCGCCGAGTTCCCTGCGCACGAGTTGGTGAGCACCGCCGGAGAGGACCACGTTACGCCGTGGGGCACTCGACAACAGTTCACTGCGGTGCTGCTCCGCGCTCGTCACTAGCCGTGAAGGCCCCAAGGTTCTACGCCCAAAGTTCTTACGCCCTGGTAACGACACCAACCCACGCGGTGCGCTGGGCCACTCCGAGAGGGCAGTATGTCCCTACTTTCACCTACCGGAACGAAAGAGACCCTCACAGATGCGAACTATTCATGCCGTCGGCGTCATCTTCATCGGCTTAATCCTTGCCGGCTGCGGCGGCACCGACGGCTCCGGGAACTCCGACGCTGGTGCTGAGGCACTACCGACGACGCTACGCGTGGGAATTATCCCGAACATTGCGCCCGAGGAACAACAAGCCAAGTACGAACCGTTTGGCGACTACCTAGCCGAGCAACTCGACCTTGAGGTTGAGCTCTTCGTGGCCGCCGACTACGCCGGGGTTGTCGCTGCGCTCGCCAGTGACCGCATTGACATCGCCTACCTCGGCGGGCTGACCTACGCGCAGGCGGAGCAGCAAGCAGACGTCACCCCGTTAGTCACCGAGGTCGACGCAGCGACCGGTACGACCGAATACGAATCGGTGATCGTGGTCAAAGCGGACTCGGACCTGAAGTCCACCGCCGACCTTGTCGATTCCGAGGCCTCTTTCGCCTTCGGTGACCCAGCTAGTACCTCCGGAAGCCTGTACCCGCGCATCATGCTCACCGCCGCCGGCGTAACCTGCGATACCGTTACGCTAACCGAGTGCCCACCGCTGAAGTCAGTGACCTTCACCGGGGCAAACGACGCGACCGCCCAAGCGGTCTTGTCCGGCGCGGTGGATGCTGGCGGCATGGAACTACGCGTATTGAAACGGCTCGAGGCGGACGGCACGATCGCCCCCGGCAAGCTTCGGGTTATCGACACTGCCTTGGTGCAAGGCTATCCGTGGGTGGCTCGCGACGGGCTTGGCGCGGCGGCACAAAAAGAGATCACCGATGTGTTCCTCGGCATTTCGGACCCCGAACTTCTCGACCTGCTGCGCGCGGAAGACTACGTCGCGGTGACACCTGCCGACTATGACGAAGTTCGCACCAAGGCAACGGAGTTGGGGCTCCTTACCGACAAGTGAGATCGGGGCGCAGTGACAGACGCCAGAGCAATGTCGCACACCGGTTTCGCCGTGTCACTTGATGCAGTAGGCGTACAGTTCGCTGATCGCTCGACTCGAGCGATCGACGGTGTCACTCTGCGAATCGGGCCCGGTGAACATCTGGTGGTCGTCGGCCCGTCCGGATGCGGCAAGACCACACTGCTTCGCTCGCTGGTCGGGGCCGTCCCGTCGAGCGGCTCCATTCGGGTCGATGCGCGGAACCCGGACATTGCGGTCGACCGGCTAGCGATCAGGCGGTCAACCGGCGTACTCCGACAAGGTTCGGACCTGGTCGGTCCGCTCTCCGGGCGCCTCAACGCCTTGCTCGGGGTCACTCACCGCCTGCGGCCTTGGGAGTGGCTTGCGGTGCTGCGCGGCAAGACGCCCGAGGGCTGGAATGACCGACTCGACTCGCTGGCAAGCCGACATGACATCAGCCACTGCCTCGACGTGCCGGTGGTGCAGCTCTCCGGCGGCGAAAGGCACCGGGTCGCACTGGTGCGAGCAATTTTGGGTAACCCCAGCATGCTGCTGGCCGACGAGCCAACCACAGGCCTCGACCCGGTCGCCGCTAGTCGCGTGATCGACGACCTGCTATCAACCAGTGGCCCGACATTGATCGCCACTACCCACGACCTAGCGATGGCTCAGCGATTCCCACGCAAGATCGGCATCCGCTCGGGCCGAGTACTTTTCGACTCCGACAATCTCTCCGCTGCCGACGTGGCTACCTTGTACGGCGCGATCCCATGATAATGACCCAGGCCCCGGCGGCGAGCGTTGCTCCGGACCAGGTGCACCACCGAGGCCGAGTGACTCGGCTGATCCGGTGGGCGCTGATTGTTGGAATCCTCACCTGGTCGGCGCAGGGCGTCGGCCTCGACCTGGGCACATTGCGCGAAGGGCAACGTGGTGCTGCCTTGCTGATCGAAGGGTTGCTGCGACCGGATCTGTCTCGACAGTGGTTGAGTGTCTGCCGGAGAGCCGCCGTCGAGACAGTTCACATTGCTGTCGTCGGTCTGGCGCTCGCAGCACTGCTGGCAGCGCCAATGAGTCTGGCGCTGGCCACAAACGTCCGCGCACCGCGTCCTCTGCGGGAAGGCGCGCGCGCCATCGCCGCCTTTCTGCGCGGCGTACCGGACCTGTTGTGGGCGCTTCTGCTGGTCGCCGCACTCGGTCCCGGTCCGGCCGCAGGAGCCGTCGCGATCGGCATTCATGGCGCGGGTGCGCTCGCGAAGCTGTGGGCTGAGCAGCTCGAGTCAGTGGACCCCGCACCCGTCGAAGCCATGAACCTCATGGGAGCGAGGCGAGTCGCCACCGCCAGCCTGGCCATTGTTCCGTTGGCACGCGGCGGTCTCATCTCGTTGTTGCTCTATCAAGCGGAATGCAACATCCGGGCGTCCACGGTGCTCGGTTTTGTCGGGGCTGGCGGTATCGGGCAGGAGTTGGCGATCAGCTTAAAGCTCTTCCGTTATGAGCAACTTTCAACCCTCATCGTTGCGGTGCTGGTGCTAATGTTCGCTACCGACCTGCTATCGCGGATCTGGCGACTGCGCCGAGCCGATCGCCGCGCACCACTCAGATAGCTGATCTGCCACGACAGTCAGTGAGTCACCTGGCCGCGCACGGGTCTCAACTCGGTCAGCCAACGCCAGCCCGCCCCCGGGTGCAACAGCCGACTGGCAGCCGGATGTGCTCAAACAATTGAGCCTGGAGGGCGAGCTAGCATGCGCTATGGCGGAATTCGAATCAATGTTGTCCGGGGGGCACCCCAACTCGCTCGGGAGAACCACCGAAGTCGTTGACGCGGTCGTCGCCGATCGGTCGCGACTCCGGGAGCTGCTCGACTGCTACGACAGCGCCGACGCCGTGGTGCGGCTGCGCACCTCCAGTGCCCTGAAGCGGGTCGAAGCTGCGCAGCACGACTGGCTGACACCACATCTCGACGAGTTCATCGACAAGATCGGCGCACTAGATCAAGCCTCGGCCCAGTGGACCCTGGCCCAGCTCTTCGGCCGCTACGACACCGACATGTCTTCGCGGCAGCGCGGTCGCGCTCAAGCCGTCCTCCAGCGCAACCTCGCCACTCACCAGGATTGGATCGTGCTCAACCACACCATCGAGACCTTAAGTAGGTGGGCACTTAACGATGCTGATCTGCGAGCGTGGTTGCGACCACATCTCGAGCGGCTAGCCCGCGAGCCCCGCAGATCCGTCGCCAACCGTGCCAGCAAGAAGCTTCGTCTGCTCTACCGAACGTGAGCCGACTCCGGCATGCGCGTCCATGCACTGAGGCGGTCAATCCCAACGGGAACCGCCTCTCACCATTGATCCCGGCGGCCGACGTCATTTGATCAACCGGCCTACTCACCGCATACGCTCTCGGGGTGAGAGCGCCGCCCGCACCAGACATGCACCCCGAGATCCACTCGGCCGAATCAGTGATCGATCCAGAGGATCTGGCCACCACAGTGCGGGTGCTGCATCAGCTGCACACATTGCCCAACGATCACCCCGACATCACCACGGTAAAGCGGGCGGCCTCCCACATGTACAAAGCGCTCAAGTCCGAGCGGCGGGCCCGCAAGCGCGCGGCGGAACTGGCCGCGGACCGGGCGGTCACCGAAGCGACGGCCACCGGGTCGCCCATGCGGATCGACGACGAGACCCACGGCATCGCGTTGGTGTCGACAGCAGCAGGAGCGTTTGCGGGCGAGCTGATCAAGCCACGCGGATGTTACATCTGCAAGATCGACTACACGTTGGTCGACGCGTTCTACCACTACCTCTGCCCAGCCTGCGCGGCCTTCTCCCATGCCAAACGCGAGCAGCGCACCGACCTGACCGGTCGGCGAGCGCTGCTGACCGGAGGGCGCGCCAAGATCGGCATGTACATCGCCCTTCGCCTGCTGCGCGACGGGGCGCACCTGACGATTACCACCCGGTTTCCGCGCGACGCCGTACGGCGATTCGCCGCCATGGATGACAGCGCCGCATGGCTCAAGCGTCTGAAGATTGTCGGTATCGATCTACGCGATCCGACCCAGGTGATGGCGTTGACCGACGACATCGCTGCCGCCGGACCACTGGACATCCTGATCAACAACGCCTGCCAGACGGTACGCCGATCGCCCGGCGCCTACGCGAATCTGCTGGAGATGGAGTCGGCGCCACTACCGGACCTGCCGCTGCTCCCGGAGATGGTCACCTTCGATCGAATCTCGCAGGCGCATCCGGCGGTGCTCGCCGGCGCGCTACGCAGCCAGCCGGTGGCGCACCACGACGGGGAATCTCCGGATGCAGCCGCCGCCGCGCACAATGCGGCATCACTGACCGCCCTGGCCCTCAAGGCCGGGCCGGCTTCGCTGCAAGCGCACCTCGACGGCACCGCGGTGGACGCCGGCGGGCTACTACCCGACCTGCAGGCCACCAACTCGTGGACCCAGGTGGTCGACGAGGTGGATCCGCTCGAACTCCTCGAGGTGCAGTTCTGCAACTCGATCGCGCCGTTCCTGCTCATCTCCCGGCTGCGACCGGCCTTGCGCGCTGCGGCGCAGGGAGACGACAGGCGGCGCGCCTACGTCGTCAACGTCTCGGCCATGGAGGGCCAGTTCAGCCGGCGCTACAAGGGACCCGGCCACCCGCACACCAATATGGCCAAGGCCGCCCTGAACATGCTCACCCGCACCAGCTCACAGGAGATGTTCGAAACCGACCGCATCTTGATGGCCGCCGTGGACACCGGCTGGATCACCGACGAGCGCCCCCATCAGGAGAAGCTGCGGATCGCGGCCGAGGGCTGGCATGCCCCACTGGACCTGGTCGACGGCGCGGCTCGGGTCTACGACCCGATCGTCCGGGGCGAGGCTGGCGAGGATCTCTACGGCTGCTTCATCAAGGACTACCAACCCAGCCCGTGGTGAGCCGATACACCGCGATCAACCGATCCGACCAAACAGTGCGGTGGCTGTGGCGCATCAGGTACGCCGCAGCCACCGCGCTAAACATGACGGAACCTGCCGGCGGACCACATCGCGCACCCGACTACGACACGGGGCCGACATAGAAGGCGAGATAGGAGATCCCACCGTGGTCGAGCCAAACCCTGGTGACCATGACCCGGTCTCCCACCTGAAGCGGCGGGGCGTCCGGCACGAAGATCGGCGATCCACAGTCGTCCTCGATAGGTTCGCCATTGGGGGCCGCGATGCATAGACCGTCGCGATCGGCGGTCACGGCCACAACCTTGGCTTCGAACTCATCCTTGATCCGAACGCCACGATTGGTGGCCAAGTCGTGCAGCAACACGGCCAGGACGGCCGCGGCGAGCGAGGTGACGATGGCGCCGATCAGCAGCCCTCGGAGCGAGGTGCGCGGCCGCGCGCTCAGTTCCACTGCAGCCATGATTCGCTGACCGCGGTTCGGGGATCGCCCTTCACAATCCGTTGCAACGAAGACGCTATCGCGCCGCGGGTTTCGTCGGCCGGCGCGGCGTCGCCGGTCCACTTGGCGCCGAAGTACTGGTATGCCGGGCTGCGCCACGGATCCAGCTTGTCGGGACACACATTGGCCGTGGTGGTGTAGTCGACGCCGGTTTCTGGGGGAGGAGACAGTCGTGGCGGTGGAATCACAAGACCCGACCGAGCGAGTCTCAACGGGACTCCAATCCACCGCATAGGAACTATCGGAGTCGTAGTTGAGCTTAATGCCGACCCCACTGATCCGATCATTGACCAGACCGGGGTCGATGGTCCATCCCGAGGTCTTCATCTTGGCGGCGAGCAAGCGATAGCGGCGACCTTTCCAATCCAGATAGCGAGTGAAGCAGGCGTGGGCATGTTTGGAACCGTCACCTTGGTTAGGTCACGTGATCGAAGCAGTCGGAGTCCAGGAAGTTGGGCGCCCGAGCCACTGCCACGGCCGCGGACGGCCGGTCGGCCAAGGCAGCGATCTCGCCGCCATCGTCGAGAACCTGGTCCCGGGAAACCTGGTCGCTGGTCCGACAGCCATAAGGATCCATCCCTTCGGCGAACTCACACGCGTCCTCGGCCGACATGCCAGCGGCCAGCGACATCTCATAGACCGTCGGCTCGAGCTCAGCCTTAGCCCTCTCACTGGCGGGAGGTGGGGCCCAGCTCACCAACGACGACTTCGGCTCGCTGAGCTTCACCCGAGCGACACCACGCTGCTCTCCGAAGGTGCGAATGAGCGTCTGGCCCACCTGCTGTTCGTGGACAACCAGGCCCGTTTCGGTTCGATACGACCGCACGTCCGACCTCTCAGCGCGATCAGCCGAAGGCCGATCCGCAGAGTAGGCCACCACGGACTGGGCCGCCAGGCTCGCGGTGGCGCCCAGCACGACCAAGGCTGACAGGACTTTCGACATCACGCACCCCCGAGTTGACCGATTGTGCCGATCACGTTACCGCCCACCAACCGGCTCGCTAGCCCTCGTGCAGCATCCGGGCCGCGATCCGCCGTGGTAGCGCCGCCTCCATCACGTCCTCGAGGAGAATCGGTCGACCGTCCGGGCCACCAAGCGGCACTCGCCAGTTCGGGTACTCATCGCAGGTGCCCGGTTGATTGACGATCCGGCGGTCACCGACCAGGTCGGCGAGGGCGACACCCAGCATCTTCGACGGCGTCTGCCCGAGGTAACGATGCAGGGCGACCACCATGGCCTCCTGGTCGCTCTCGGGAGAAAGCAAACCTCGCTCGACGAGCTCCTCACCGACCATCGCCAAGGTGGCCAGCTCCTGGGCGGTCTCCTCCTCCAGCGGCCGAGTCAGCAATCCCAGCTTGTCGCGCAGTGCGACGTGCGCCAATTCGAGGTAGCCCGCCGTGGGCGGCAGGTCGTGAGTGGTCACCGAGGCCAGGCACAGCTCGCGATAGTTCTCCGCAGGCAACAACTGCTGAGCTGTCCTCTCGAACCAGACGATGGAGGTGCCCAGGATGCCGCGATCGCGGAGATAGTCCCGGGCATGGGCGGGCACGACCCCCAGGTCCTCGCCGATGACCACCGCACCGGCTCGGTGCGCCTCAAGCACCAAGATGCCGATCAGGGCCTCGTAGTCGTACTCCACGTAGGCGCCGGCGTCCGCGGTCGCGCCGTCCGGCACCCACCAGAGTCGAAACAACCCGATCACATGGTCGACACGAATGCCTCCGGCGTCGCGGAGGATGCCGCGGACCATGTCTCGAAACGGCGCGTAGCCGAGTTCGGCGAGGCGCTGCGGATGCCAGGGCGGCTGCGACCAGTCCTGACCCAGCTGATTGTACTGATCTGGGGGTGCGCCCACCGAGACGCCCGAGGCAAGCGCGGCGCGTAGGCTCCATGAATCCGCGCCTTCTGGGTGTACGCCGACCGCGAGATCGTGCACCACACCCAGCGACATGCCCGCCGCGCGCGCCTGGGTTTGCACCTGGGCCAGTTGCTGGGCCAGCTGCCATTGCAACCAGCAGTGGAACTCGATCTCGACCTCATGGACCGAGGCAAAGTGGGCGACGACGGTGGGCTCGGCGGCGGCTAGTGCCGCCGGCCAGTCTTGCGTACCGCCGTACTTCTCGGCGATTGCGCACCAGGTGGCAAACCCGGTTAGGCCATCGCCTTCCGCGTCCTTGAACTCCGTAACGCCGGCCTGATCGGGTGCCGCGCGGAACAATCGCCACAACGCCTGTCTCTTCAGCGCCCAGGCGGTGTCTCGGTCGATGGTGTCCGCACTGTTGAGCACCTTGGCGGTGTCAGCTAAGGCGCTGATCGTCCTGCGTTCTATCCGGCTGAGGGTGCCGAACCCGGGCAGGTGCTCGACCCGAAGATAGAGCGGATTCGCGAAGCGACGGGTGGTCGGCAGGTACGGCGAGGGCTCCATCGGCGCGGTCGGCTGGGCCGCGTGCAACGGGTTGACCAGCACGAACTCCGCACCGAGATCCTGGCCGGCCCAGCTCGCCATGGTGGCCAGATCCGCTAGGTCACCGATCCCCCATGACTGGGTCGAGCGGGCCTGATAAAGCTGAGCCATCAGACCCCACACCCGGCCCTCGCGAAGCACCATCGGCAACTCCAGTCGGGCCGGTGTCACGATCACCGTCGCCTGCGACCGAGCGCCCTCGGCTCCCTCCGCGATCAGCGTATGCCAGCCGAGGGGCAGCTCGGCGCCAAGCTCGAAGAGCGCCTCGCCGACAAGTTCGCCGCCGACCTCTCGCGGCTCGACCTGATGCTCAACCTGGCGTACGTCCTGGGCACTGCCGTCCTCCAGCCAAATGGTGAGGGCCACCGGCGTTCCATGCACGACGTGCACCGGCACCAGCGTCGGTTTGCCGACCGTGACCACGACCGTCGGCGGCACCATTTGGCGCCAGCGACGGTCGTGCGCCAGTTGCAGCGACTCCCGCGCTTGGGCATCCGTCGCCGCGCTGACCCCCAGAGCAGTCAGCACCGCTTGCAGGGTGGCTACCGAAACGCACACTCGGTTGCCTTGCCAGTCCCAATACTCGGTGCCCACGCCATAGGCCTGCGCCAGTTCGACTAACACCGCGGAGGGGCCCGAGTCATGCATGTGGCCAGTGTTTCACCTGGTTTGTCCAGTCGGTGTGCCGACGCGCGATGATGGGCGCTATGACCGCTTCCTCCGCGACGCCTGCCGCGCCATCGAACCCGACCGCTTCGCTCGGCGAACCGACTGCCGAAGGCCACTCACGGGCCGGCCGGCCGGCCGCGCCGGAGGATCTGGTCGACATTCCTCACTTGGTCACCAGGTACTTCACCGAGCATCCGGACCCGGACGTGCCGGACCAGCAGGTTGCCTTCGGCACCAGCGGGCATCGCGGGACCAGCTTGCGCACCTCGTTCAACGAGGATCACATCGCCGCGATGACCCAGGCGATCTGTGACTACCGGGCGACACAAGGCATTCGCGGCCCGCTGTTCATCGGGCGGGACACCCATGCTCTGTCCGAACCCGCCTGGGCCACCGCGCTTGAGGTGCTGGTCGCGAACGACCTCACGGTGCTGGTTGACGCAGCCGACCGTTACACGCCCACGCCGGCCATCTCGCATGCGATCATCCGGGCCAACCTCGGCAACCGGATCCCGTCGGCGGGTAGTCGGGACCAGGGATCAAGCCTGGCTGACGGAATCGTGGTCACGCCGTCGCACAATCCACCCTCCGACGGTGGCTTCAAGTACAACCCGCCGCACGGCGGCCCCGCCGACACCGACGCCACCTCGGTGATCGCCGCCCGAGCCAACGAACTCATCCGGGCCGGCCTGAAAGGGGTACGCCGGGTGCCGTTCACCCGAGCACGAGCGGCCTGTGTGGCGTACGACTTCCTTGGTGCCTACGTCGACGATCTTGGTTCGGTGATCGACCTGGCTCGGATCCGCGATCAAGGAGTCCGGGTGGGCGCCGATCCGCTGGGCGGCGCGGCGGTGGACTATTGGGCGGCGATAGCCGATCGCCACGACCTGGACCTCACCGTGGTGAACCCGTTGGTCGACCCGACCTGGCGATTCATGACCCTCGACTGGGACAACAAGATCCGCATGGACTGCTCCTCACCGTCCGCGATGGCGTCGCTGATCGGCCGCAAGAGCGACTACGACATCGCCACCGGCAACGACGCCGACGCCGATCGACACGGGATCGTGACCCCCGACGCCGGGCTGATGAACCCCAATCACTTCCTGGCCGTGGCGATCGACTATCTCTTCGGCGGCGCTCGCCCGGACTGGCCGGCATCGGCGCGGATCGGCAAGACCTTGGTGTCCTCGTCGATGATCGACCGGGTGGCCGACGCCCTGCGCAAGCAGCTCGTGGAGGTGCCAGTGGGCTTCAAGTGGTTCGTGGCCGGCCTGAGGGACGGGTCGTTCGGTTTCGGCGGCGAGGAATCAGCCGGCGCATCCTTCCTGCGCCGGGACGGCTCGACCTGGACAACCGACAAGGACGGCATCATTCTGGCATTGCTGGCGTCAGAGATCCTGGCGGTCACCGAGCAGACGCCGTCGCAGCGTTATGCGGACCTGGTAGCCGCGCACGGCGCCCCGGCGTACGCGCGAATCGACGCGCCCGCCGATCGAGCACAAAAGGCGAAGCTGACAACTCTCGCCCCCGCCGATGTCACCGCGACCACCCTGGCCGGCGAGGCCGTCGTCGCCCGACTCACCGAAGCCCCGGGCAACGGCGCGAAGATCGGCGGGCTCAAGGTGACCACCGCATCGGCCTGGTTCGCGGCGCGACCGTCCGGCACCGAGGACGTCTACAAGATCTATGCCGAGTCGTTCCGGGGACCTGAACACCTCGCCCAGGTGCAGGCTGAGGCACGCGAGGTGGTGTCCGCTGCCCTTAACTCCTGAGTCCGGTCGACCGACAGTTGACCTCGACCGGCCGATCGTGCCACGCCACTGCGCGGCGCACTCGGCCCGGTGACCGAGGACCGGCTAGCTGACCACGGCTCGCACTCGATTGTTTCGTGGACTGTGCTCCAGCTCGACTTTCCCGAGGAGCTCCAGTACCGGTGTCACGTAGTTCGCGAAACGTCCCCGGTACCCCTTGCGCAATCCGTAGTAGCCGCCGACCGGATTGGCGTCGTCGCGGGCCCACGCTTCTACGGTGCCGTCCTTGACGGGCTTCCCCTCGTCCGCGTTGCCCAACGGCACCCAGTCCCCGGCCTCGAGCAACATCGCGTGCAAATCATCCAGGCCGCGCAAGTGGTAGGACAGGCGCGTGCTGCCGACTTGGACCACGAGAGCCGGCGGATCAGCCGACGCCTCCCGCCAGGCCAGGAAGGTCGACGTTCGGGGTGGAGTAGAGAGTTCCCATGGATCCTCCGGGGTGCCGTCGCCGTAGGTCACGTCGTTCATGGCCAGCTCCTGTAATGGTCGCGCTACCGGCTGGCGCAACACCTGCGCAGCGTTGTCGTCGAACCGCGGATAGGACCGTAGCAGCGATAAGGTGTCATCAACTGTCATATATAGGGGAATATTCGATGCGCGCGTCCCGACTGCTGCTGATGCTGCTGATGCTGCAAAACCGCGGCCCGATGACCTGCGCGGAATTGGCCGACGAGCTGGAGGTGAGCCGGCGAACGATCTTGCGGGACGTCGACGCGCTCGTGGAAGCCGGACTGCCGATGTTGGCGCGTCGCGGGCGAACCGGAGGTATCGAACTCGGCTTCAACTACCGCACCCGACTGACCGGCCTGTCCGCGACCGAAGCCGAAGCGCTCGGTGTGCTGCTCGGTCTGATGTCTCCCGTTGTCGACGAACTCCAGCTTGGTCAGGCGGCCTCGATGATGCGCACCAAATTGTTGGAGTCACTCCCGGCCGATGTCCGGGAAACGGCCTGCTTGGCCGAACGCCAATTCCCGCTCAGCTTCGCCGAGACAACGCCGCTTGACGCTCGCGTCCGGGCCATGGCAGCGGCGGTGCGCCAATGTCGCATCGTGCGCCTGGATGCATACCGCCCTCAGGAGCAGACCATCCATCCGATCACCTTGGCCTACCGACACAACGGCTGGGAAGTAGTAGATGACCGGACCGAGCAATCGATCCCTATCCGAGCCTGGGGACGGATCAACCTCTCACGCCGGACCTTCTCACCCCGCGCTTGATCTCTCCGCGAGCACGTCAAGCCGCAGGGCATGCGATGATGTCCGCGGTCACTACTGCAAGCGCGCCACCATCGCCTGTTCGAACGCCTTCCCGATGTCCTCGGGTCGTCGCGCAACGAAGGCGAAGCCCTTGGTCGCCTTCGCGATAGCCGACAGCGCATCCACGTCGGCATCGGCACTGATCCCGATCGCGATAATGGTGACCGGCCGCTTCGGATCGGCCAACTGCTTGAGCCGCGACACCAAACGAGGAAGAGTGATGCTGCCAGGATCGTCATTGGCGCCGTCACTGAAGATCAAAAGATTGTTGGCCTTCTTCGGATCGTAGGACGCACGAGCCTGTCGGTAAGCGGTCAAGGTGCTGTCGTACAACCCTGTGCCACCATTGGTAAGGCTCGGCAACGCGACCAAGCCCCGAGTGAGCAGGTCGCGCTGGGTGTCGCCGTCGACCACGGCGTCGAGGCGCCGGACCGGCACCAGTCGACGATAATCCTGGTCGGCCCCACCCAATCTCTCGGAGAACGCCCACACGCCAACCTCGAAGCTGTCCGGGAACAGGTCCAGGCCACCGCGCATGGCCGCGACCGTCAAGTCGATCCGGGTCCCGCCCTCCGAGGCGAAGTCCATCGACCCGGAGACATCGACTAGCGCCAGCGTCCGGCTCGGTACTCCCAGCTCCGTCCACGCACCGAGGAGTTTCCCAATCCCGGAAACAGGGGGCGCGGGAAGCGGTCGGACCTTGCCGACGCCGCCCGCAAGCGGGACGTCCTCAACTCCGACGGGCGGACGGAAGTGGGATGCTGCAAGGTTGGCGCGGAAGCTCGGCGCGGTCACCAGATTGGTCAGCCAAGTAGTCGTCGCACCGAGATCTTCGGCCCTCGTCTCCGGAGCAACCCGGACCAGTGGGTAGTCCAGCGCCCAGGTTCCGGGCTGCGGAACCGCAGCCTTGAGTTTGCTGCCGCTTGCCAAGAACGCCTGCTCGGTAACCGCGGTATGCCCAACGCCCGCTTGGTCGATGGCCTTCACCCGATCCACCTCAGGCGGAGGATCGGCACCTGTGATGCCTTTGCGTTGCGCTTGTCCGGCGATCGCCATCATGAGTTCCACTTCCGAGGTACCCGCCGACGCGAGGGCCAGCGGTGTGATGCCACTGCCTTCGGCACGGGGATCACCCAACAAAAGCTCTGGCCGGGTCAGTGCGTCCGCCCAGGTGACGGGCGGATCGGAGGTCGAGACCAGGACGACGGGAGTAGACGCAATCGACGCCAGCACCTCCTCTGGCGCCGTGCCAGTTGCCGCAGCGAACTGATCCACCCAGATCGAGAAGTCCGGGATCCAATAGTCAGGAACGTTGACGCCGGAGGAAACCGCCTTCGCGACCGCGTCCGGGCGCATCCCACGGACCGACACGTTGGTGCATGTACTCTCCGCCAGCGCCCGTCGCAGGGGCACCGCCATCGCGCTCGTGGTAGCGATCGTGGCTTTCCCGACCGGGCAGGGCGATGCGCCTGGGTTAGACGGTCGATCATCCGGCTTTGCCAGGTCCGCGATCAGGAAACCCCCGATGAGCAGCAGCACGACGATGGCCGCTGCCCACGGCAGGTAGCGCCACGGCCGGCTGAACCTGCCGAGTCCGCGGGCGCGGTGCCCGCCGGTAGCGCGTGGCCGGTAACCGCCGAGCCCATCGGGTTCGAACTTGGGGTACTCACTCACGGCTGGTTACTCCCTCCGCTGGCGGGGTCGGAGCTATGTCCGCGGCCACGCACAAGGAGGCGCTTTGTCCAGAGCCGACCTTGCCTTGGTGAACGCGGCCAGCTTGGCCGGCGCACCTGTGAAAGACTTTTCCCACAACATCTGGGCGTGGTCGACGGCGAACTCTTGCTCCGCGAACGCCGCCATATTGTCAAGGTGGGCCTTCCAGTCCATGATCGCAACTTGACCTGTCGCCATCGCTTGGTCAATCGCTTGCTTTCGCCGCTCGCATATCGGGATGTCGGCCAAGCTACCGGAGAGGGCCTCGCACGCGCCCACCACCAGCTGATGCTTTTGAACCGCGGTGCGGTAGCGCGCTATGTCTGCTGGTCCGGCCAGGCGAGTTGCCTTGTAGCGTTCCTTCTTCTCGTCCTCGCTGATCTTTCCAGCAAGCCAATCAGCGTGCGCGCCGATATGTCCGGCCCAGTGATCGGCTCCTTTCCTGGCAGCCGCAATGACCTTGGCAGCCGAGGCCCACTCGTCCTGGCATTCCGTCAACTGTGCCTCGGTCACCACGCCGTCGGGCGAAACGCCAGTGTCGGGCACCGGCGGGGTGTCACCGTCGCCCGAGGTCGCTGACGAGTCGGGGTCTTTCTGATCGCCCTCTCGTTGCGGCGAGCTGCTGGCGGCCGTGGGGTCCTGATTCCAGAACGTCGACAACCCCCAGGCGCTGCCGGCAGCCAGCATCAGCGCAGCAACCCCTAAACTCACCGGGAGCAACCACTCCCGCTGTGCGCGTGACCTTGTGCGCGAGGCGCGCTTGCCAGCCCTTGTCATCTGTTTCCCCCGTTCGAGTGCCCGACCGCGTTCCCACGAGAAGCCGTGCATCAATGGTGTGTGGTGGCCCGTATGGCGAACCGTGAATATTCTCACATACCTGTCCGCCCAGCTGCCAGCGACTCCGCATTTTCGCCGTAGGCTTCCTCCGTGCCTGCCGTCAAGATTGCTGTCCCCGAACCGGCTGCCGGTACCACCACCCGAGTACTCGTCGTCATGGCCCACCCCGATGATTGCGACTTTACGGCGGCGGGCACCATCGCGGGCTGGACCTCGGCCGGCATCGACGTGACGTTGCTCTGCCTGACTCGAGGTGAGCAGGGCGCGCAGCCGGACGCAGACATCACGGCCATTCCGGCCCTGCGGGAACAGGAGCAACGAGCGGCCAGCGCCGAGATCGGCATCAGCGACGTGCGATTCCTCGATGGCTACCCCGACGGCGGGCTGACGCCGAGCCCCGAGCTAGTCGGCGCGATCACCCGGGTGATGCGCGAGGTGCGCCCGCAACGCGTGGTGGCCCAGTCGCCGGAACGCAACTACGACCGGATCTTCGGTTCACACCCCGATCACCTTGCCGCCGGCGAGGCGTGTGTGCGGGCCGCATATCCGGCGGTAGAGAACCCATTCGCCTACCCCGAGCTGCTCGCCGACGGCCTCGGCCTGTGGAAGGTGCGCGAGCTCTGGTTGACCTCCCATCCGACCCCCGACCATGGGGTTGACATCACCGGCACGTTTGATCGGAAGGTCGCCGCGCTCAAGCAGCATGGTTCGCAGACCAGCCACCGTCCCGACCTGGCAGAGATGTTACGGAAGTGGGCTGCTATGAACGCCGAACTCATCGGACTTCCTGACGGCCGCTTGGCTGAGGTGTTCAAGGTCGTCCCGGTCAATCAGTAGCTCGTCGTTCCCTGATTGCCGGTCAAGATGGCCGGCCTCCCGCAAAATTGATGGCACTCCACTGACAACCCCTTGAGGGCGTGGTTCGTCTCCCTTGTAGCGGCTCGGGACGTCGTTTCGAATCTTCCGATCAGATGGAGTTGGTTACCAGTGAGGCTATCGCCCGCCCGTATTCTGTCCCGCCGGTGCGTCGCCGCTGTCGTCACCACGACTTGCGCGTTGAGCATCTTCTGGGTGTCTCCTTCGGGTGCGAGCGCCGCCACTGCGACCCGGCCGGGGTGGGTCACCGAGTCCACCGCCGGCGTCGTTGGCTCCGTTCCCGGGTCCGGTTCGAGTATGCCGAGCGGCAAACCATCTGAGGTGCGGCTGGTCACCGGCGAGGTCGTACCAGTACTCACCGATTCCCGTGGCAAGGTGACCGTGGCGCCGAACGCCGGGCCGAAGCTGGGCAAGCAAGGTATTCGGATCGTGACCGCGGGTGAACAGACCTACGCCATCCCCCGCATCCCGGCCACATTGCGCGGCCGGGTAGACATCTCAGCGTTCAATGTCGACGCCCTGGCGAGTGCCAGGCGCGACGGGACCGCGCCCTATCGAGTCACCTTCGCCGCGGGCTCACCGGCGCGCGACTTGCCAGG
>JBOFLH010000139.1:0-2580 GCA_051657765.1 Nocardioides sp.
GGACGCATATGAGCGGGAGTCCCCCCGCGCCGGCGAGGCCGATTTCATCGTCGCCAAGCACCGCAACGGCCCCACCGACACCATCACCGTCGCCTTCCAGGGCCACTACTCCCGCTTCGTCGACATGGCCCAAAGCTGATCTTCTGATGTCGAGATGCAGCGAAGATTTCACAACCGCGATTGCTAGCCGGGCACGAGCGACCGTTGGATGGTTTCGCAGGCAGTCAAGTGAGAAGCGACTGGGTTGGTGGACGGCTGTGCTGGGTCTGCTGGCTGCCACCCTTGGCGTGGTTGGAGCCCTGCTGGGCTTTCTCAACGACGCCGAGACGACGTGGCCGCTCTGGAGGGCGACAAGTCCAAGTTGACTGCCCAAGTCTCCGACTTGAGGGAGCAGACGGCACGAGACTCGGGAACGATCGACGCAATGCGTCGGGGGACAGCAGCGCTCGACAAGCGCATCAGCGATCAAGCTGCGCAAATCCAGGCTCTGCAGCAACAGGTGCCGCCGGTCGTGAAGGAAGCCGACGTCCCCCCCCGTACGGACAAATAACAAGATCACGCTCGCGCAGGACGGCGACACCATCGACCTCAACTCGATGGACACGAACTGGGCAGCCGGCGCAACCAGCTACGGAAACGACACAGTCAGCCTGGGAATCGACCAGCTTCAGTTCGGTGCCGGGATGAGTGCCGTGCAATTGAGCAGAGGAGCGTTGGCGAGTTACAAGACGTGCGCGGTCGCCTCAGGCTATGCCCGGCTCGACTACATGTCAGAGTTCCGAGTGGACATATCGATGCTTCAGAGTCCGCGAATGTGCTTTCGCCTGGACAGCGGGCGGTACGCCACCATCCGAGCCACTGGTGTCCACAAGACGAGTGTCGATCTCGCCATCGCGGTGTGGCAGTTGCCGTAGGCATAGGGCCCTGCGATCGACGTCTGACTTGGAGCAGGCCGAACGGGGGCAAGCACCTTGTGATCACCGGGCGGTCGCCGCGAGAGACACCCATCAACTCGACCGCCGCCATCAGGTGTCTCATGGCAGCAGCGAGGTACGGCGCGGAATGTGCACGAGTTCGGACAGCGCTGCGGATCGTGTAAAGTACTCCGCATGCATGCGAGCAGTCTCCAGTGCATCTCGACACCTGTCGGGGCCGCAGCAACTGTCAATAACAGCGCCTGATCAAGGCCAGTGGCAGGACCCCGTGGATCGGTCCGTGTGTTGTGAGAGTCCGGTTAGTGGGTGCAGGCCGCAGCGTATCTGGCTGGGGGGAGGCAGCCCAGGGATGAGTGCGGCCGGTGGTGGTTGTATTCCTCTTTCCAGTCGCTGATGGTGATCTGGGCATGGGTTAGGGACCAGAACAGGTTGATGTTGAGGCATTCGTCGCGTAGCCGGGAGTTGAACGACTCTACGAAGGGGTTCTTCCAGGGTTCGCCGGGTGGGATGAACAGCATGCCGGTCCGGGTGCCAGCCCATTCAGCGGTTGTGGTGGCGATCATCTCCGGGCCGTTGTCCAGCCGCAGCACTGCTGGCGCGCGGCCACGCACGGCGACAAGACGGTCCAGTTCGCGGGCCAGAACGTCGGCGGTGATGGAGCGTTCGACTAGCCCACCGAGGCATTCGCGGGTGTGTTCGTCTAGGACCGTGAGGATCTTGATCGGGCGGCCGTCGGTGGTGGAGTCGAACTGGAAGTCGATGGCCCACACCATGTTGGCTGCGGTCGCGGCAGGCACGGGCGGCACGGTCGATGACCCGACCCGCTTACGCTTGCGGACGGCTACCAGCAGGCCTTCCTCACGCCGTAACGCCTTGTCCGGGTCGGCCGGCGTGTGCGCGGGCGGGGTATGACGGTGGGTCGATCGAGGCTGCCCGACCACCCGACACGCACGTCGCTCACTCACGTCGAAACAACGACGCACATAGTGAACGGCGGCGCGTCGGCGGGCCGGGCCTAGAATTCCCCCTTTGCGATCTCCCGGAGCATGTCCTTGTCCAGCTCCGCGTCAGCCAGTAGCCGCTTGAGCCGGGCGTTCTCCTTCTCCAGATCCTTCAGCCGCTTGGCGTCCTCAGCCTTCAGCCCCCCGAACTGATTACGCCACGAAAGTACGTCTGCTCGCTCACGCTCAGGTGGCGGGCGACCTCGGCGACATCAGCGCCCTGCGCCAGCAGCCGATCGGCCTCGGTCAACTTCCGCACCACCTGCTCAGGTGTGTGCCGCTTCCTCTTCGTCGACATGATGACGGAGCCTTCCTGCCCATCCTCTGGGCGGCAAGACCCTCACTCGACCTGGACCAACCAACCGGGGTCAGGCCACCAGGCTAGATCGTGAGTTGTCTGGCGCGCGATCGCCGAGTCGAGCCGCATCGCACACCGGGACTGCCAGATGCGGGTTAGAGGCGGGCACGGTGCGGGACTTCTCTGGCGAGAAGGACGGCGACTGCGCCGAGCATTGTTCCCGTGGCTCGGCGCTGCCAGGTCGCCCATCGAGGGCGTGCCGCGAGTAAGGTCGCGAGCAGGCCGGCGCCTAGCACGATGAGCGCATTGACGGTCATGCTGACGGCGATCTGGATTGTGCCGAGAG
>JBOFLH010000140.1:0-5142 GCA_051657765.1 Nocardioides sp.
GGCAATGATCGTCTTGTCGAGGTCGAAGAAGGCCGCCGCACGCCGCGTGGACATGTTCACAGTGTAGGCAACCAGGCCTGGTCAGTTGGTGACGCCGGGGCCGCGTTCGGTCCTCAAGTCGACCTTGCCCATCGTTGTCCACACCGCACGGTCGGTGCCGGCCCGGCGGTCGCGCGGACCGGCAGGCTTCCGGACATGAATGCTGAGCCGTTTGCCCAGGCAACCCCGCCCTTGTTCGTGACTCGAGACGATGGGCTGCTCGAGGAGTTGTTGCGGCTGGCCGCGGCCGCGGGGGTGACCCCGGAGGTGGCTGCTGACCCTTCGATCGCCGTCCGCGGCTGGATGGTCGCCCCGCTCGTGCTGGTCGGAGCGGACATGTGCGACGAATTGGCGAGAATGCGCCCGCCCCGGCGGCACCACGTACTGGTGGTCGGGTGGGGTGCGGTCCCGGACGAGATCTTCCGGACCGCCCTGGAGCTAGGCGCGGAGGACCTGATCACGTTGCCGCGTTCGGATGGCTGGCTGGTCGAGGCGATGACCGATCTGCATGACCGGGTCCCGACCGCGGCGAGGACCATCGGCGTGATCGGTGGGTCGGGAGGGGCCGGGGCGACGACCTTCGCTTGTGCCGTGGGCCAATTGGCTGGGCGCTCGGGTCCGAGCGTAGTGATCGACACCGACCCGGTCGGTCCGGGAGTGGACCGGGTGCTGGGCCTGGAAGGTGAATACGGCGTTCGATGGGACGCGCTGCAACAGACCACCGGCCGATTAAGCGCTCGGACTCTGCGAGAGGCGCTGCCTCGACGGCGCGGCGTGGGTGCCTTGACGTGGGCGGCCGGCCCGCAGGGCACGCTCCAAGCGTTCGCGGTGCGCGAGGCGCTCTCTGCGGCTCAGCGTGGCCATGACGTCGTGGTGGTCGATCTCGCCCGCCATGGCGACTCCTTGATCGACGAGGTAGCGGCGCGGTGTGACCGGGTCGTTGTGCTGGTCATACCCACCGTTCCCGGTCTGGCGTCCGCGGCTCGGATATGTGCTCGGATGTCGGCCGGCAGGCGGCTGCGAGCGATCGTGCGCGGCCGTGGCGTCGATCCGGCCGAGGTGGCTGAAGTCACCGATATCCCGGTCCTCGCGGCGATGGCTGACCAACGTGGACTCGCCGAAGTCGTCGACCTCGGCGCTGGTCCGTTGCGGTCCACTCGCGGACCGTTGGCCCGGGCCGCCGCCGTTGTGCTCGCCGAGGCGGCGGGTGGCTCCGATGGTTAGTGGTCCGATCTCCGAGGATTCGGCTCTCGCGCTGGACACGTTGGTCAACCTGGTACGTGCCCGACTCGCCAGGAACCCAGGACAGCTGACCCCCCATCGTGTTGCGGACGCACTGCGCGCGGCAGGAAGCCCGGTCGGCGACTCGACCGTCCTAGCGGTGCACGAGCGGCTTCGCCGTGACGTTCTCGGTGCGGGGCCCTTGGAGCCGTTGCTTGCCGAGACGGGCGTGACCGATGTGCTGGTCAACGGCCCGGATCAGGTCTATGTCGACCGTGGCGATGGTCTCGAACTCACCGGCGTTCGGTTTCCGAGTGACGACTCGGTCCGTCGCTTGGCTCAGCGGCTGGCCGCGGCCGGCGGCCGTCGGCTCGATGATGCCACGCCGTACGTCGACGTGCGGCTACGCAACGGATCGCGTTGTCACGCGGTGCTGGCCCCTGTGGCTCGGTCCGGCACGAGTCTGTCGCTGCGGGTGCCGCGCGCGTGCGCCATCTCTCTCGACGAGATGGAGCGGGTAGGCACGCTGACCTGCGGAGTGCGATTGCTGCTCGATCAGTTGATCGACGCCCGGCTGGCCTTCCTGATCACCGGCGGCACCGGTTCCGGAAAGACCACCCTGCTGGGGGCGATGCTGTCCACGGTGCCGCCAGGTGAGCGCATCGTGATCGTCGAGGACTCCAGTGAATTGACACCCGTTCATCCACACGTGGTGCGCCTGGAGGCGCGGCCCCCCAACATCGAGGGTGCGGGAGAACTCACCGTGCGCACCCTCGTGCGGCAAGCTCTGCGGATGCGCCCGGACCGATTGGTGGTGGGGGAGGTGCGCGGAGGTGAGGTCGTCGACCTGATGGCGGCGATGAACACCGGTCATGAAGGCGGCTGCGGCACCCTGCACGCGAACTCCGCGGTCGACGTGGTGGCTCGGGTAGAGGCTCTCGCTCTTGCGGTCGGCTTGCCAAGGCTGGCCGCGCACAGCCAATTCGCATCCGCTGTCGATGTGGTGCTGCACCTGACTCGAGGCGCGAACGGTCGCCGCCGGCTCGCTGAACTCGCGGTGCCGCGCCGCACTGCTCAGGGCTTGGTGGGGATGGTCAGCGCCTTGATTCTTACCGCCGACGGTGACCTGGCGCGTGGCGCGGGTTACGACCAGCTCGAGGCCAGGCTGGCGCGGTGAGCGCTACCTCGGCACCGGACGGGCCCGTTGCGCTAGCGGCTGGTCTGGCCGCCGGCCTGGCGGTGTTTCTCGCCTCCGGCGCTCGGCGGCGCACTGAAGGTGCGTCGGCACACGCCTGTCGGGTGGGTCCCGACGCAGTGCCGGGGCCAATCGGCGGGCTGACCACAACCGTCGTCGTCCGCGGCATGGTGGGTCTGGGTCTCGCGGGGCTGAGTCTCGCCGGCCTGGATCGGTTGGCCCCGGACGTCGCCGCCCCGATTCTGGCTGTCCTCGGCCTGTCCGAACCGGCCCAGCTTGCTCCGCAGCTGACGGCATCGAGGATCGCGTTGGCGGTGATCCTCATCGCTGCCGGCACCAGCGTGCTGGCCTTGGTTCGGCGACAGAAACAGACCCACCAGGCCGATGTCGTCGCGGACCGGGTGATGGAGGTTACCGACCTGCTCGCGGCGGAGCTGGCCGTCGGGCTGGCACCCGCTCACGCCTTGGCCTACGCCGCCGAAAGCTGGCCGCACCTGAGCCCGGCCGTCGAGGCCGACCGACTCGGCGTCGATGTCCCTGACGTCATGCGGGTGCTGGCTCAGCAGGCGGGCGCCGAGGACCTTCGACTAGTCGGTGCGGCATGGGAGGTGGCCATTCGCACCGGCGGTGGACTAGCCGAAGCTCTGGCCCGGATCGCGGCCGGCATCCAAGCCAATCGCCGCACCGCTCGCATCGTTGCCTCCGAACTCGCCTCCGCTAGGGCAACCGCTCGACTGGTGGCTCTGCTGCCCGGTGCCGCGCTGCTCATGGGCACGGGCGATGACGCTGACCCAGTCGGGTTTCTGCTGGGCGAGCCCTGGGGGCTGCTGTGTTTGGCTACTGGTTTGACCTTCGGGATCGTCGGGTTGTGGTGGCTGGAGGCACTGGCCGACGGGGTGCGCCGATGAGAGCTGAATACCTGATCCGCACACCGAAAACCGGGCGATGACGCTGCCACCGGAGTTCCTGGTCGGTGTGGCCGCGATCACCGCTGCCGCGGCCGGCTGGTGTGCTGTGGCCGATCGGCACCGGTCGGTCCACTGCGGTGCCGATCATCGGGATCATCATGCCAGTAGCAAGCCCGCGGCTCGGACGGCCGGCTGGCGGCTCCGATATCGCACGCTGCTGACGGTGTTGGCCGGGGCCGGGGGAGCAGTCATAGCGCCCCCACGACTGGCCGCGCTGGGGGTGGTGGCCGCGGCCGCTGCGGCATGGATCATCAGTGGTCGCGCCGAGCAGCCTGAGGCACGCCGAGAGCGCGTGGCGGCTCAGCGGGATCTGGTGCCGCTGGTCGACTTGATCGCCGCCGGCTTGGCGGCCGGAGCCCCACCGGCGGTTGCGTTGGAGGTCGCGTGCACCGCGCTGCCCGGCGCCGCGGCCCGCCGGTTGGCCGCGGTCCGGGCCGAGCTCAGCCTGGGCGGCGACCCGGATAGCGCCTGGTCCGCGGTGGCTGATGACTCGGTGCTGGCGGGCTTGGGCAGAACCATGGTCCGAGCCGATCGGGCTGGAGCGCCGATAGCGTCAACGATGCGCACCCTGGCCGGCGAACTCGCCGACAAGGCCCGCGCCGAGGTCGAGGATCGGGCCCGAGCTGTCGGTGTGCGCGCGGCCGTGCCGCTGGGGGTGTGCTTGCTGCCATCGTTTCTATTGCTGGGGATCGTACCGGTAGCGGTGAGCTTGTTTCGCTCGCTGACCTGGTGAGGCCCCGCGCGGGCCCACCCCATGGGAGGACCCGCGGTGACGCACCGGCGATGGCCACGCTGAGTTATCCCCAGCCGATGCCGGCCGCCCGGCGATCTCCGACCCGGCGGACCAGAGTGGTGCTGAGTGTCCGTGACCGGCGGACCCACATAAGGAGGCAGGGTGTTCATGACAATGCGGTCCAACCAGTCGATGTCGAGAAAGCACGCAGGAGCGGATGCGGCACGGCCGGGTTCAGGCGCGACCGAGCCAAACGACACTGGGCGGGACGTGGTCGGGTCGAATAGCGAGGGGCCCGACCTGCTGAGTCGGGACCAGCAGGGGATCACGACCGCGGAGTATGCCGTCGGCACGGCCGCGGGAGCCGGGCTCGCCGGGCTGCTCTACAAGATGTTGACTGGCGGGTTCGGCGAACGCCTGCTGCGCACGCTGTTCGACCACGTCCTGGGCCTACTCGGTCTCGGCTGACCGCGACCTTCGACACGATAGGGAGCCGGATGTGAGTAGACGAATCCTTGTGGTGATGCGGCCGAGCAGTCGCCGCGGGCCGCGACCCGATCCCGGACCGGTGGATCGAGGGGCGGTGACCGCCGAGACAGTGCTTGCGCTGCCGATCCTACTTGCCGTCACGGTCGGCCTGATCTGGCTCTTGGCGGTGGGTGCCGGACAAATCCGAACGATCGACGCGGCTCGGGAGACTGCCCGTGCGCTTGCTCGTGGGGATCAGCCGTCGGACGCGATGGCCTTGGGGGTTCGTGTCGCGCCGGTGGGGGCGCGTCTGCGAGTGTCGCACTCGGTGACCCAGGTGAGAGTCGTAGCTACGAGTCGGATCGAGGGCCCGGGGGGTCTGTTCGACTTCCTACCCGCCGTTCGTGTCCAGGCGAGTTCGGTCGCCTTGGTCGAGGACGCCTCGCCGGGTGGGGGCCGCGGACCTGAGCCCTTTCGCAGGCCGTAGCGGTGAGCGGGTCACTAGTGCCAACTAAGGT
>JBOFLH010000141.1:0-23902 GCA_051657765.1 Nocardioides sp.
CAACGTCTCATTTACACGAGTCCAGAGGCCTTCGTAAGTGGGCTTGCTCCCGCCATCCTCGACTGTGCGAGGGAGGGGCGGCTTCAACAGATCGTGATTGACGAAGCACACCTGATAGACCAATGGGGCACCGGCTTTCGGCCAGAGTTCCAGACGATGCCGGGGCTCATAGACGAAGCTCGCGCGCTTGCTCCCGGCGACCGGCGGCCTGCGGTTCTTCTGTTGAGTGCCACGCTCGGTCAGCGTTCGGTTGATGTCCTCGACCGCCTTTTCGCCAGCACGGGATCGTCGGCGATGGTGTGGGGAACGGAGTTGCGCGCCGAGCCCGCCATCTTCGTCGATCGTGCTGTCGACGAGACGTCGCGACAGAACTCGATCCTGCGTGCGGTCGATGGCCTTCCGAAGCCGCTGATTCTCTACACGACGCGCGTCCGAGACGCGAAGGCCTGGGTCACGCTCTTACAAGATGCTGGGCACGAGAGGGTCGCCGGGATCACCGGGGACTCGACTGAGCAGGAAAGGGCCGGGGTTGTGGAGGCCGTCCGCGGCGTTCGTACCGATGGCAGCCGCGTACCAACGTCGGTCGACGTGGTAGTCGGAACGTCGGCATTCGGGCTTGGCCTCGACCTTCCAAATGTGAGGACGGTGCTGCATGCCTGCGTGCCGGAGACGATTGACCGCTACTACCAAGAGATTGGGCGCGGTGGTCGCGACGGCCGTCCGACGGTCGCGTACTTGTGTGAGGCTCCAGGCGACCGTGGACTGGCACAGCGCTTGAACTCCGCCGTTCTGATCGGCGACGAGAAGGGCTGGAGTCGATGGCAGGACCTTCTGAAACAGGGAACCAATGTCTCTGGCCTTCGCTACCGAGTCAACCGAAGCGTTATCCCCGCCTACCTTCCCGAGGGGTTCAACGAGAGCGCGCAGTGGAACGTTCGAACGTTGACACTCATGGCTCAGGCCGGAGCGATCAGGTTCCAGGTGCCTCGGTGGCGGGACGAAACCGACGCGACCGATCGGGACGCATTTTACGAGTCGGTGGAGGATCTCCTCGAGTTTGAACTGGCCAACGGGGAATTCCTCAGCCCCACTGGGTGGACGGACGCCATGGAGAAACTTCGCGCTGAGTCGCGGACGTCGCAGGCGCTGGCCCTCAGCGCCATGCTCGAAGTGCTTGAAGGCGGTCAGTGTGTCGGCAGAGTTCTCGCTGGCCACTACCGGGTCCGCCACGGCGGTGGGGTCTTGTCCACCACGCCGCGTTGCCGGGGGTGCCCGCACTGTCGGCTAAATCCAGCGGCGGCGCCGGGCCTTGACGTGCCCGAGCCCAGTCCGCGGCTTCCGAGGGTTGGGAAGATGGCAGATCCCCTGAGAACGTGGCGCGGAGCGTCTACGTGGGCGCTGATTTGGTACCCCGAGGGCGAGCGGTACGACGTCATCCTGACCCGCCTGGCTCAGCGCGGCTTACGCCTGTTCGCCGGCCTCGACGAGATTGAGGCGGATGCACTCCAACGCAGCGTTCCGTCGTCCCCTGTGATCCTCGACGATCCTGATTCGGCCGTCACGCTCATGCTGAGCCACCCGGATCCGCTCGTCGTTGTTATCGCAGGCGGGTACGTTCCACCACGCCTGCGTGAGAGGTTGGACCTGGGACTCACTACATACGTGATCGGTCCCCAGTCCACAATGAGTGACGTCAAACCAGGTTGGACGCTGGCGGACACCGCCGACGTGAGCATTCGAGCGAGCGCGCTCATGACGGAGTTGTGAATGAAGGTTCTGGACCCGGGCCAAGGGGTTGTTCTCCCGCAGGCCATGTGGCTTTGCTACTCCACCGTCGCCAAAGTCCCCGGGCTCTCGGCAGAGGAGGTGCTGAGCCTTGTCTTGCCGGATGAGTTGCGGATGCACGCGCCGTCCGATGGGGCTCACGCGAAGCAGGCCATGTCCGCCCTAGTCGAGTTTGGGCTGGTCTCATCGGAGGACGGGCTCCTGAGTGCTGATCCGACAGATTCCGCCGGGTTTCTGCGCCGGTTGCGTCGCCAACTTGTGTGCCCGCCGTTAGACGTTTCGGCAACGTTCGAGGGCGCCCCGGATCTTCGTTCCGGGCTCGTCTGGTTGATGACGCAGAGCTCTTTCGTGCCGCTTCACTGGAAGAGCAACGTGCAGGTGGCCATGCCGCCCGACCTATTCACAAACGACACTCGCTGGAACAACTTCCCGACATGGGCAACGACCCTCGGGTTTGCCCGACCGGCTCTCCGCAGTCTCGTGCCTTCCGATGCCGCCTCCAGGAGCCACGTTGTCGCTGATCCGACTGAGGCAGTGCTGGATGCGATCGCCCAGCCCTTCTCGGAGCCTCTGCCGGTGGGCGTGCAAGTCCCGATTGCAGCCTTCATGGCCTTCTTGCGCAGCGAGTTGCCGGTCCTGCCTGGACACCCATCGGCGACCTACGAAGGACTTGACGACGACCCACAGGACCAGCTCGCCGCGGTCGGTTTGGCACTGAACAGCGCTGAAGCGCGCGGCGTCTTGACGATGGGGTACCAGTCTGACCCGACGGGAGTCCTCGCCCTGCCTGACAACGGGCGCACGGCGGGCGCGAGGTACGTCTCGACCATTCAGATTGAGGCACAGAAGTGAGCACTCTTCCTGTTGGCTTCACCTGTTGGCGTGCTGAGTATGTTGCGGCGACGATTCCGACCGAGGCGGCAACTCCTTCGGACCAGGTGCTGTTGGCCACACACTCGCCTCTGCGCATCCGGCGGGAGGGGGCCAAGGCTGGGAAGCGCGCCGCGTTCGTTACGGAGCATGACGTCGTCCGTGAGTTCCTGACCTCGACGGCCAATGCGGGAGTTCTCATCGCGCCCGTCCTTGGCGAGTCCGGCGCCGGCAAGTCTCACCTCGTTCGGTGGGCAAATGCCAACATTCCCCGTATCGGCGGGCGCCATGTGATCTACCTCCAGAAGACTCAGACAAGCCTCCGCGACGTCGTAGAGCAGTTGCTCAACAACCAGACCGGGCCGGCTTTCGATGAGATCCGGCGGCAGGTCTCCGGGCTTGGTACTTCAATCTCGGTCGACGAGATGGAACGCAAGATCCTCGCCGAGCTTGCCGAGGCGCTTCGCGCCCGTGAGCCGCAAGGATTTCTCGACAAGCCTCTCGTCGGTGAGCGAGGGCTCGGACTGCTCTTCCTGGACCCTCTGTTTCGCGAGCATCTTCTGCGTCCTGGATCCTTCATCAACAGGCGGGCACTCCACGCACTCAACGGCCGGGCTCCTGACGAGCCGGACGTGCCGCTGGAGTTCACGGTCGACGAACTCCCGCTGGACATCACTGACGTCGCGAACCTCGCCGACGCGGCAGCTGCTACGCGCACGCTGTTCAAGCAGTTGGCAGTCAACACAGACATGCAACTCGAGGCCGTCCGAATCCTTAACGACCTGCTTGATCTTGCCGTGATGAAGGCGGCAAACCTTGGCGTTGGCAACATCAACCGCGCATTCATGAAACTCCGCGAGGAACTGGTTGGCGACGAGATCATCCTCTTGATCGAAGATGTCGCCTTGATCCAAGGCGTCCGCCGGGACCTCCTTGACGCCATCCATGAGTCGAGTGTGGTTCAAGGCCAGGAGAAGTACGCGACCGTTCGAACACTCCTCGCGGTGACACCCTCGTACTACCGAGAGAACCTCCCGGAGACGTTCAGGACACGTGCTGAGGCGAGTTCGCCCAGCTATGTGGTTGACGTGCAGCTCGACGGCGGCAGTGCCAGCGACGCAGACCTTGTCGACTTTGTTGGCCGTTACCTGAACGCAGCACGGATCGGCAAGGACGATCTTGAGGCGGCGATGGTGACCACCAAGACCGCTCCGAACGCCTGCGACTCATGCCAGTTCAGCGACTCCTGTCACAGCATCTTCGGGACATCAGAGGCCGGCCACGGCCTGTATCCATACAACGAGTCAGCGGTCTTGCGTGCAGTCCGGGCCTGCGCCGACGGGAGCCAACAGCAGGCCCTATTCAATCCCCGACGCGTGCTGTCCCGCGCGGTACGCGACGTACTCATGGAGGGGTCGGGACTGCTTCCACGCGGTGAGTTCCCGCCGGGACGCTTGCTGGCCGAGGAGTCCCGTGCCGCGGGAGTTGCGTCACTTCCTCTTTCCGTTCGTCAACGACTGGAGGACGACTACCCCAAGGACCTGGCTCCGCGACTGGAGACCTTGCTCGCGTTCTGGGGGAAAGCTGGCACCCGCCCAGTGGTGGGTGCTGTCTTCGAGACCTTTGGTCTAGATCCAATTGCATTCGACGGTGACCAACCAGACACCGACGATCGATCAACCGACGCTCGAGATTCGAGCTCGACACAGCCCGAGAACCTCCCCAAGTCCGTGCAGCGTCAGTTGGAGGCAGTCGAGGAGTGGTCCGCCAAGGACAAGACCCTTCCACAAGACATGGCGCGGGGGATCCGCTCGCTGATCCGTGAGGCCGTTCTAGCTCGCCTTGAGTGGTTCGACCCCGTTGTCAAGTCTCCTGACGCGGATACCGTGAGGAAAGCCCTTCCGGACAACGCGCGGAGTGTCTCGATCGAGGGGGCACAAGAGGGCATCGGTCAAGGAGTCGAGCCGATCGTGCGAGTCGCTAGGAGCGCACGGAACGCGATGCTGCTTCAGGGCCTGGCCCTGATGCAAGCGGGCTTCCCAGAGTTGTCAGGCGACGCACTGGCGCGGCTGGATGCTATGGCCGCGGATGCTGTGCCCAAGGCGCGGGCACGGCTGCTCGGAACTCTGGAGTACAGCGATGAGCCCATGATTGAGGCTGCTCGGTCGCTGATCATCGGCGCCTTGGTGTGCGGCCACATCACGTCGACCGCTCGCGACGTCGATCTGATCCGGGCGGTGGCGTGGAGGGGAGATCCAACTCGCGGAGATGGGGACTCCCGGCACCCCCAATGGGTCGATGCCTACAGGGCCTATGTGATTGAGCGCAACGGCGCGGCGGAGCGATTCCTCGGTGGGGTCGGAGCTGCTCAGGGTGCCGGTGCGGTGCACGCGCTCGACACGGTTCGGCTGACCAGGATCGTGAAGGCGGCTCGAGCGCAACTCCAGGAGTTGCCGTCGACGGTTCCCGGTTGGTGCGTGGATGCCAACAGGAAGCTCGCGATCTTCGTCCAAGTCGCACCGGCACAGGTCGCGCAGTGGGAATCGCTTGTAGGCCGCGTTCGGCGCTTGCTGCCGCCCTCGGAGTCCTATGTGGATACCGTCGATGCCGTGGTTCTCGCCGCCCGAGAGGGCCAGGCCCAGGGACTCGTGAAGGTCCGCGACCTTGTGGCGCTCGAGCGCAGCAACGAAGAAGCTCGAGGGTTCGACTCACGAGCCGTGCCAGAGGTCGAGAAGATTTTGGCGTCAACTTCCGGTCAGAGCGGTATTGCGCTGGCTCGTGTCGTTGGGGCCACAGTCGGCGCAGACTTGAAGCGCATCGCCGACTACCTTGAGGAGTCCGAACGATGGGTGGAGTCCGGAATCAGCGATGCTGAGATCGACTCGGGCACCAAGGTCGACATCGATGAAGCCATCGAGCGTCAGATCAGCCGATGGATGAGCATGGTGACGAATGGGGCAGTCGATGAGTGAAATGCAACCGGGCGGCCTGCTGGTTCGCGCCAAGCGCCTCACGACCTTGGCCCGCCAGGCACGAGAGGGCGCTGAGGCCGTCCAAGACCACACGCGGACCGAAACTGCGCTTGCCAAGTTGGACAGCTCACTCCGGGAACTGGAAACGGCTGTGAGGCTTCAGTCCAAACTCGTCGAGAAGGGTGTCGCCGCCCAGACCGAGATTGATCTGACGAAGGCGCCAGAGGAACTGAAGAAGCACATCGTGACCGTCGGGCGGCCCAGCCCGCAGTTGCTCCAAGCTCGCGCGAATGACGCTGGTAAGGCCGTGCGGGCACTCTCGGACGCCGCGTGGTCGGCTTGGTCAAGTTGGGCGCGAAGTCGGCTCGAAGAACTGCCTTTCGACCGTCTCGCCCGGCTTGGCTTCGAGCGGAAAAGCGTCGAACTTCGCCTCGAGAGCATGAGGCGCCTCGCGACTGCGCCGCCAACGCCCGACAGCGTGGACACCTTCATTAGCTCCTTCGATACGGTCGCCTCCCGACTCGCCAAGGTTGAGCCCGAAGGTCCGCTGGATGCGCTCCTGGCGAAACTCCCGTGCCACCTCGACGAACTGACGGACGACGAACTGCGAATGCTCCGAGATGATCACGCAGACATCGCAGCTCAGATCGTCCTGAGGGTCGAATGACGGACGTCAGCGAGGAGCGACTCGGTGAACTGCTGAGTCGTTTGGAAGACCTGGAACTGCCCCTCTTGGCCTGGGGGGTCGTCGATGGATTTCTCAGCGAGGCTGACGTCACGAGGGCCATCGACGATCAGCGCATTTCCGAGTTCGCTGCGGGGGGCATCGAGGTCCCGACCGTGGAGGAGTACCTGGATATCCTCGGGCGCAAAGGGCTGCTTCTCCGCCTGCCCACTGGCGAGGTTCGGTTTCGCAGTCGATTCGCAGAGACGCTCCGACTCCTACGTCTTTTGCGCCAGATGTGGCCGCCGAAGGACACCAATGCCGACGGCTGGTGGCGGGCCTACGCGCCGCTTGTGGCCGACTACCGATTGCGCGTCTCGTCACGTCGGTACCCGAGACGGGAAGTCAATGCGGCGCAGGTCGCGGATGCCCTGCGGCCAACCGCGGGGTGGGGACCCGCGAAAGACGAGATGCTCAGCCGAGTCATTGGATCCGCACTTCTAGCTCCGTTTCAGGTCCGCGCAACTGAGTCCATTTTGGCCGCCATCGCATACGAGCGGCCCTCCGCCAGGATCGTCACCGCGGGCACCGGTTCGGGCAAGACCCTTGCCTTCTACCTGCCGGCACTGCTCGACCTCGCAGGTGGCGAGGGAGGGCGGCCGCGGCGGGGACCCCACACGCTCGCGCTTTACCCGCGGATCGAATTGCTACGGGACCAAGCACGAGAGGCAATGCTCGTTGGAGAGCGTGCTGGTTTGATCGGCGACTCCGCGCCGAAGCCGCTCCGGATTGGGCTCCTTTACGGGGCGACTCCGCGCAGGGCCGACTTTGAACGCGGGAAGGTGCGTGGTTGGTCTCGCACCCCGACCGGTTGGGTATCGCCCTATTTCCCGTGCCTCGGCGACGCGTGCGCGGGTGAGCAGGTCTGGCTGGATACCGACCGTACTGGGGGAGATGAACGCCTTACGTGTTCGGCGTGCGGCCGTGTGACCTCGAACGGTGCGTTGGCGATAACTCGCGAGACGATAGTCAGCAGCCCTCCGGACATCCTGTTCAGTACGACCGAGATGCTGAGCAAGCAGGCAACCTCGTCAAAGCTCGGTCGTCTGCTGGGTTGGAAGGGGCCGACCGGGATCCGCCTCGTTCTGTTGGACGAGGCGCATACATACGCCGGCGTCCACGGGGCGCAGGTGGCATTCGTGCTGCGGCGTTGGAGGCACGCACTTCGCCAGTGGGGCGTCGACAGCCCTGCCGTGGTTGGTCTGTCTGCAACCCTCCGCGATGCTGGACAGTTCTTCTCGACGCTGACTGGGGTGGATCGCGGCGACGTCGAGGTCATTGCGCCGGCGCTGGGCGAACTTGCTCCTATCAGCCGGGAATATGGGGTCGTCCTCAGAGGCGACCCACTCTCGGGAGCGGCCCTCCTCTCGACCACGATCCAGGCCCTCATGCTTTTGGGGCGCATGCTCGATCGGACGCCTGGTCCGTTTGGGTCGGTTGCCTTTGCCTTCACCGATGATCTGGACGTCATCAACCGGCTTTATGACAACCTCCGGGATGCCGAGGGTGCCTCTACTTTTGGTCGTTCCCGAGGCACGGTGCTCGGAACATTGCGGGACCCTGGACTCCCGCACGCTGGGAAGCGGTACGACGACGGCCAGTCGTGGGACCTCGCTGATCGCTTGGGCCGTATGTCGGGACCGCTCCGGGTGGCGCGCACATCCTCCCAGGACACTGGGGTGGACGGGGCCGCAGATGTTGTGGTGGCTACATCCTCCCTAGAGGTCGGGTTCAACGATCCACGAGTCGGGGTAGTCCTCCAGCACAAGGCCCCGCGCGACATGGCGTCATTCCTCCAGAGGAGAGGACGCGCGGGTCGGCGCCTCGACATGCGACCACTCACCGTTGTCGTGCTGTCGGACTACGGTCGGGATAGATCGGCCTATCAGTCATATGAACAATTGCTGGAACCCGAACTTCGGGCGCGGTCCATCCCGGTAGGCAACCGCTTCGTCGTTAAGATTCAGGCGGCACATGCCCTGTTGGACTGGGTTGCTCGCGCCGGGTCCGTAGATGCTCGGTCGTTCTCGGCGCCGCCCTGGTCTGCACAGGTGCCGGACCCCTCGCGGGTAGTCGATCTACTCCGCGACCTTCTCGGTTCGGCCGTACGGCAGGACGAACTCAAAGCGCATCTACAGCGAGCCCTCGCGATCGGACCGGATGAGGCAGATGCCGCCATGTGGGAGGAACCGCGCTCCCTCCTGCTTTCCGTAGCACCGACGATCCTGCGACGCCTTGAGAGCGGGTGGCAGACACTGCCTGGCGAGTCAGACGGGGGTGCGCTTCTGGGGCAACCCTTGCCCGAGTTCCTAACTGCCACGCTGTTCGACTCGCTCAACACCCCTGACGTCATCCTCGCGATGCCAGCCGACTTTCGCACGGGTGAGCCGCAGACGATGCCAATTGGCCAAGCCCTCCGGGAAGCAGTGCCTGGTCGGGTCAGCCGGCGCTTTGGTCACGCGCACGCATCTCACCGCACCTGGCTTCCCGTCCCCGAGGCAGGCGACATTCTTGAACTGCGGGCCGTCGTTTCCAAGGGTCACGCTCTTGGCGAGTGGACGGACATCTTTGGCGAGACATTCATCGTCGTTCGCCCACTGGAGCTCCAACTCGAGGCGCCACCTCGGGACATCGCGGACACGTCTTCGACCCGACCAGTCTGGCGATCCGCCTTCTCGTACGAAACTGCGTCCCTTCAGCAAATGGATGTCCCCACACCTTCGGCCTGGGCCGGATTCGTCTCCCAGTTCGCCTTCGCCCTGCACGTGTCGGGAGGCCCGATGACCGTGCGGCGCCTCTGCATCGGCGCGGACGGCGAATTGGTGACTCAGGACAATCGTGGCCTCGCGCGTAGGCCGTTGGATGTGCGTTACTCACACGACGGGCATCCTGCGGCGCTCGGTTTCGAGATCGAAGCCGACGCCCTCGTTGTCGGTGGCGTTGTCCCGGACGCACCCGAGCGCGATGAACTGATGAGGTCGCCAGCGTGGCGCACTCTTTGCTTCCGCCGGAGGGTCATGGAGGACTCCGCGTTGGATGGGCTTGCCAATCAGTTCCAGCGGCGATGGCTCGTGGAGGTGTACCTCCACGCCTTCGTCCAGGCAGGACTCGATGGGGCCAGCGCAACGGACGTAACGTCGGCTCTACGTGGAGGGGCCTGGGCTACCGATCTGACATCGTTCCTTGCCAGCGCCTACCGATCGGACGATCCGGGGCTGCTTTCTAGCCAGAGGATCCTGAGCGACCTCGAACATCTGGGTGGCGATTCTGCGGTGCGGGCTGTGATTGAGGACCATGCGCCACTCCTCTCGACTGCCGACCTCAGCGCGACGACGGGTGACCTTCGCCGGCGCGCCTTTGCTGACACCCTCGCGGCCGCGGTGCTCGACGCGGCCTTCGAAACCGTTCCGGATGCCCAGGAGTCAGATCTTGTTGCGGACGTTGTCTTCGACCAAGTCGACCCTGATCGTTTCGAAGTCATCGTCTCGGAGACATCAGTCGGCGGGCTTGGCGTGATGGAAGCGCTCAGCCGTGCCTACGCTGTTGACCCTCGGCGCTTCTGGGAGGCCGTCGGTCGCGCGGTTGGACCATCGGACGCGGAGGAGACCGACCGAACCCTGCGTCTCGCGGTCCGTGAACTCGACGACGCAAACTCCAGCCTCTCGCGTGCCGTTTCTGAATTTCGAGCCGCCCCAGATTCCGGCTCTTTGGATGCCGCCCTGTCGGCGGTGCGAGGGGCATGGACTGCGTTCGACGGCCCGCCTACGCACTTGGCCATGTCGACGTTCGCAGCGCGCCTTCTTCGTCCGGGTGCTCGACCTCAGATCGACCGCCGTGTGTCTTGGCTCGTGAAAGCCTGGCTAGACCTCGAAGGCGAAGTGGGCGTGGAGATTGATGCGAGAAGCTTCGCGTTCTTCGCGGCTACGGGAGCGCTTGGCGAGTCGATATCGCCGCTGAACCTCGATGCCGCCTTCAGCATGTTGTGGTCGAGAGGGCACGACGCGAGGAACCAGCGCCTCCAGTACTGGCAGCCCTTCAGGGACGACGTACTGATCGAGCGACTCGTATTGGACGAGGTAGTGAGGGATCGTGCCGCTGTCGTGGACGTTACGCAGACCGACTGGCTGGACGACTATCTGGCCGCGCTCACAACCGATGGGCGAGTTCGTCTGACGGCGCCAGACTCCGCCAAGGCTCACCTAGCATCGGCAATCAGAACGTGTCTGGCCTCTCCCGTGGAGCGCTCGGGATTGCGCGTCTACGCCCGGCTTGAGGCCGTGGGCAGGAGATCCGGACTTTGGCATGTGCGCATGGCGTTCGCAGAGGAGTTGCAATGACCCCCGGGCTGCAGCGAACTGTTCGCACGCGCCCTCGGAATGGCCTAGCGATCGTAGACGTACTCGGGGGAGTGTTCGCCTCCGAGTTGTGCTCACCGAGTCCAGAGTTGTGGCTCGTCAGCGGCTGGGCTAGTGACGTGACGGTTCTCGACAACTCGTCCCGTCAGTTCGACGGGTTGGTGGGCCAAGACGCCGGTTCCAGCCTGACGCTTTCTGACGTCCTCCGCGCCCTGGCAGCGAGGGGCACCGTTATTCACGTCGCCCTCCGAGACGTCGAGCACAATCGTGACTTCATGCGACGACTCGGCAATCTGGAGCGAATCCACACGTATCTGAGTGCCGACCTTCACGAGAAGATTCTCGTCGGTTGGGACTGGACGCTGAAGGGTTCAATGAACTTCACCTGGAACGGTCTTCAGCGAAACGAGGAAAGCATCGATTTGCAGGTCGGGCCGACCGTCGCGTCAACCCAACGACTGGAGTTGCGGACTCGGTGGCTGGGGGCGACCGAATGAACGAGACCCGAATCGACGAACTGGTTCTGGCATTCTTCTCTACCCCCAACGGCGTATGGCCAGGAATGGCCGCGGACCATCCGACTGCTGGTCGGATCACGCCGTTCCTCCGTGCGTTGGACGCCCGCGGTGAGTGTCCGCTGATCTTGCCGCGCCGAGATGCTGAGGGCGACGCGTCGATTGTCTACGTTGTCTGTTGGGACCACTCGCATGCGGGAAGGATCAGGCCGCTGCTTCAGGCGGCAGTCGCTGACTACCTCAGTCCGTTTGACGGGCGTGTCGCATCGCTGCGCGCTTCGGATCCAGTTGAGGCATCCATTCTGTCGATGGTTGGTGCCGGTACCACGTTCGCGCTCAGGCCAACTGGGCAAACGGAAGGGCGCCTCGTCCTCGCCCTCCAGCGCCTGGCGCGTTCGTTGGCGGGTCGACCTTTGCGGAATCCGGTGTTGCCAAGGCCCGTGGGCCGGATGCTTCGAGAATTCGACCTGGCACTCGCGGCAGGTGCGACGGAGCAGTCAGCGGCCATCCTTCAGGAGATCGAGCGAGCCGGTGGCATCTCGCACGAGAACGTGGCGTTCCTCCAGATCCAGCGGCTCGGGCGACTCGGTCGCGACCGGGAACTTCTCGGCCACGGATCGCTGCCGACCATCGTCCACACTGAGCCGCCGCAGGCTGTGCGTGAAGCGATCCTCAGTGCTTGGGGCAGGTGCAATCTGCATGTCGATTCGTCCCTGGATTTGGATGCGGGGGCCGAACGCCTTGCACACGAAGCGGTTGACGTGGCGATGCTTGTCGGGAAGGGGCTTGCCAGCACCTCGGATCCCGATGCCGTTGCCGTGGGTGGTCTGGTGGCCTTGGCTCGCGGCGATGCGGAGTTGGCTCAGGCCCTGCTCCTCAACGATCAGTTGTCCGATGAACTGCGGATCCGCCTGACAGGTCTGCTCCCGACGACGGACGTGCTCGGGAAGGAAGCCACTGATCGCGCGAACGAGGTTGTGCCCGGACCAGAAGAAGTCGATGCGCGGGACGTGGAGCGCGAGCGCGTCGTTGCGCCAGCCCGTTCCTGGTTGGAGTGGCTCGACCAACTGGGGACAGCGCCATCGGTCCCGCCGGTCAACGACTTGGTCGGGGCATGGGAGCCATCTTGGCGCGTGGATGTCGAACTGTCCACGGCGATCGACGACCTCTCAGACCTTGCCACCGATGCGCTGCTGGCGGGGGTGGCAGCGTTTCTTGACACGGCGGACCCGGGACGCCCTGCACCGCGAACGGCGAGAGCGCTGGCCAGTCGATATCTGATTGAGGAGAGATTCGGGCCGGCTGATCTGTCGGCGCTTGCGGCGCTCGTGTCGATCTTCCTCAGCAGTGCGCCAGGTCGTGACGAGTACTCCTCGCTTCTAGACGACATAGCCACCTTTGCCCCGCAGTGGACTTCGATCGCTTCTGCGGCCCAGGCCCTGGACCTCGCTGACGCCGTTGCATGCGGACCGCGCCCGGTGCCGGAAGCTCAGGCGCAGTTCCTCTCGACCGTCTTGGGGCCCCTCAACTCGCAACGGCATCGCCTTTCGGGCAGCCTGCGATCCCTTGCAGCCATCATTGCCAATGATGGGGGACTTGACTGGGACTGGGCAGTGCCGGAAACGTCGGAGGACGTTGCTTCGCCGGAACTGCCGGCCGGTACGAGCGTCCTGCTCTACAGCCTGGACGCGGGGACGTTGACGCGAGTCGCAGCATCACTGAGTGACCAGTACCCGACGCTAAGCGTCCATCAGTCCTCGGACAAGGTCGGCAATGCGGCCCTCCGCCAGTACAGCCGTAAGGCGGACCTCATCGCCATCGCGACCGGCCGCGCCGCTCACGCCGCGACCGGATTCATCATCGACAACGCGGAACGTGGAAAGGTCTGTTACCCGGACGGGTGCGGGGCCGCGTCAATGCTGAGAGTGGTCGAGGCTGGGCTCGAGGAGTTGCGCTCCGCGAACTGACGTCACCTCTTGAGCGCGCGGAGAAGGTGACTGGTTAGAACCTTGACGTCGTTGGGCGTGTTCTGGATGCCGTTCCACCGACGAACTTGCTCTTCGCCGAAATCCCAGGTCCCGCGTGTCCACGCGCAGTGTTCGCCAAGGCGTCCGACCGTCGCCTCGAGGTTCATGCCGGCGAACTCCGCCGTCGGGACACCGTCGGTCAGTGCGTCCATGACATAGCCCATTGCCTGAACGCCGGCGCCGTGGGTCAGGCGAGACTTGGTCGGAGGGAGCTCCCATGCAGTTGGGAAAGCAAGTTGCACAATTGTCCAGAAGTAGTTCAGGTGAAGGACCATCTGATCAACGTCGCCGGATCCGTCTTCAGGATCGCGGTACTGATAGAGGGCGCCGTCGTAGAGGCTATTCTCAATCATCTTCAGGACGCTGTTGTCCTTGATGTAGCCATCGGCCATGGTCGGGGTTGAGATGCGTCCAGCGAACGGCGCACCGGCCGCTCGGGTGCCGAAGTTGAGTCGAGCCATGACCTCTGCGGGCAGTTGCTTTCGAGCGTACGCAGTCGGCAGATGCCCCATCGTGTCGGGGAGCAGTTCGTGGATCAGACCCTTGGGGAGAGGCTTGGTGTTGTTCACGAGGATGAACTGACTGCGCTGCTCCGCCTCACCGCGAGCAATGAAGCCAACGGCGGCAATCCCGAACTCCGCGAGGTCGGCGTCGCGGATCGCGGCGCTGCGCTGCTGCCCGTCAACCAGCCAGGCTGGCTTCTGATCTTCGGGCAACGACTCGTCGATCGGAATGACCAGTTCTCCGGCGGACACGTATTCAACCGAACTGCTCCCGCCGGACTCGACGAAACTCACGCGCTCGTCGAAGGCAACGACGATCGCGTTGGGGAGCATGGCTCCATCTGATTCGAGGTAGCGCCGGATCGCACGAATGTGACTGAGAACCTCGGGACGCTGGTATCCCTGCAGGGTGATGTCGTCTCGATGAACGCGACTGACTGTCGCGAAGTCATGGATGCGCTTGCCGTCGACCCCGAATGTGTAGATGAACTGCGCACCTTGGCGGATTCGGAGGGCGGGCAGCCGCAGTTCGTAGCGATCAGCCATCTGTTCTCCTGTGAGATTTGAGTTGCGCCATCTTCGCGGCAAGGACTGACATGTTGTGGAAGCCGCGGCGCTTGTTTCGTTCCGTGCCACGGAAGACCCCGATCTCGACGCCGTGGTCTCTGCAGATCCTGCAGTCGCAGCGGGTCCATGGCGCTGCCTCGAGGGTTTCCTCGTAGGCGGCTAGGTACGACTTCTTGGATTGGCAGATGACCTCGTACTCGCCAAGGCGGTCGAGGCAGATCCGTCTGGACGCGGACGACCCGTCGTAGCTACGCAGCGCCTTGAGAGTCTCGCGTTCAGCGGTGATTGCGTCCTTCTGGCTCACGTTTCCAGCGAGAATGGCGCGCTTCAAAGTGGGGTTGCCGTCGACCTGTGGGACGCGTAGGGCAACGTAGGCCCGGTCGACGGTGTGGAAGTTCTTACGATCGTCCATGAACGCCTGGCGGAAGGCCGACGTGCTGTCGAAACTCGTGACGCCCAAATCTGCGAAATCGTCCATCGACTCGACGCGTGTGATCCCGAGAAGGTGAAGCTGCGTGCCGTTCTTGAGCACGTCTCCGATCGCCGTGAGGCTCGCGAGAATCTGGCTCGTTTTCAGGGGAACCATGCCGCCTAGCGCGATGCGCTGGTAGCCGAGCTCCTGAAGCGAACTGACGCTGTCGGCGTAGGACTCAGGACTCCAGCCTTGAGCTGCGCCTACGGGTTCGACGGAGCTGCGGCGGCCGCGGTTGAGAGCGAGGAACTCGTCTGCCAACCGGAGGGTTAGGCGTCGGCGTGCCTCCCAATCGGGGTTGACGCCGTCGCTCGATGGATCTTCCGTGAAGCCGAAGACTACGTGGTCCGTGCTCACCCCTGCGTCGAAGCCACACTCCTCATAGAAGTCGAGGGTCTGAGCCACCGTGACCGGAGGAACCGCTTCATCTACGTAGTTGAATGCGCCGTTGTCACCGAGCGCCTCAACCCCCGGCGGAAGTCGGAAAAACCCATGCACCCCCATGCGGTGGAGGCGTGCGCGTTGAGCACTCGAGTACTTGCCGGCGCCCTTTATCGATCCGTCAACGATTGACTTGCTGACCAGGATCCCGTGATACGGAGCTACCGAGAGAACCTCGTGGGCGTAGCGGTCGTCTCGTTGCCGCACGCGGTGGGGCGCGTATTCGTCGCGCAGGAAGTCGTATGAGGGACTGACTAGATCCTGACTGTCTGGGAAGTAGAACTTCATCGTCGACCAGTCCGCTCGGCCAAGTAAGTGCGCACCAGGTAGTTCGAGAGGGAGCTGATGTGTCGAGGAGTGTTCTGGAGTTCATTCCATGGAAGGCCAAGTTCGTCCCACACTCCAGTCGTCCAGCGACACTTCCCCGCAATGAGGGAAAGTTCGGCAGCAGCCAACTGGAGGGCTTGAGGATCATCGTCGGGGACGTGTGTCATGACCCGATCCATGAGTCTCCCCATAGCCCGGATCCCGACCCCTCCTGTAAGTCGTGACTTTGAGGCGGGCTTGCCCCATGCGTCGGGGAAGGTCTGGCGGACTGCCCCCCAGTAGGCGATCAGCAGGCGGCGTATCCCTTCGGTATCGGTCACGCCCGTGGCAATGTTCCGATACGGGAACAGGACCCCAGACGGAGACTCAATCGATTCCCGAATCGCTTCGACCAGGCTCGTGTCAGTAACTACGACGGTCCTTTTGTCACCGCTGGCGGTAGAAGCGCGACGTATCAGCCCATGGAACGGTGAGTCAGGGTCCTGGTTCAACATGTCCACCAGTGCCGATGGCAGTTGCCTCGTTGCCATTCGAGCTGATGGCACCTGGGAAATCTCGGGCAGGAGTTCTGTAACTAGGCCCGTTGGCAACGGTTGCACCGTGTTCACGAGGATGAACTGCTCGCGCTGGACCTCCAGAGACGGCGCCACAAAGCCGGCGACCGGAACAGGTAGGCGACGGTTCTTGGTACGCGCAAGGGCAAGGCTTCGCTGTTGACCGTCGACGATCCACGCAGGGCGTGGACCATCGCCATCAACGGCGATCGGAATCTCCAACGTTCCAGCAACAGCAAGCCCATCGGTGGTCCCCGGTCCCCGGCTCGATTTGAACTTGACTTCCGGTGGAAGCGCGAGGATCAGCCCGTTGGGGAACACAGGGCTCTCGGAGTCTAGGTACTCTTGAATCTGCTTGACGTGCTTCACTTTCTCCGGTCGCTGGTAGCCGATGAGCTTCCCTGCTTCGTCCCGACCGATGCGTGCCACGTCAGCTACTAGGTCGACCTCCTCCGCGGCGAGCGTGAAGAGGTACAGCGGTGTCTCGTCGCTCTGAAGGACCTTGAGGGCTCGCCGTGCCAACCAATGCGGGTCAGTCACGATGTGGCTACTTTCTGGAAGAGCATCGAGAACCGTGCTTGTTCGCAAGCCAGTCCAGCGTCGCGCAGGGACTTCAGCGCACTGGTCTTTGAGACCCCAGGGGTGCGAGCCCGCAAGGCGTCGACGAAATCAAGTACGCCGTCGTCGGTCAGTTGTTGCCTGTTGTAGACCTCGCGGTGTCGCTCACGATCGGCCCAGGCGGCCCACGCGCCGGTGGCGTGTGGGCTGAACGAGCCTTCTCGTGAAAGGCGAAGCCATTGGATCGCCATGCGGACGTTGAGGCTCGTGGCCGTACCGCCGAGAGCGCGTCGAAGCGCTCGGTCTGAAGCGATGCGAGCGTCGGAGGGGATCTCCTTCGATCCCCCGAAGACGAGGAGCTCTTCGGACGCGAACCGGTCAGTCAGGTCCGTCGCGATGACGCGAGCGTAGTTTTCCGAGAGCACCCACATCGATCGATGCCGTCGCCCGCGGGCGATGTGTGGCAGGGCACCCCACCACTCTCGTGCCTCCGTGGTGGAGGGCGCGACGGTGTCTTCGTGGCCAGTGCTGAATGTTGCCGAGTAAGCGGACGACCGGTCGTGAAGGGACCGCAGGCCAAGGCCGGCCGATGCGACCAGCACCTCAGGCTCGTACCCGACCTCCTGCGCCGTAGCGATAAGGAGCTTGACCTGACTCCAACTCTCGCCCCTGTAGAGATCGAGGAGCGGAGTCGTCTCATAGGCTCCAGTGAGTGCATCACGCCATGCCCGGGCGCGCTCGCTTACCTGTCCGGGGGGAAGGTTGCGAGCCATGAGTCCGTGGGCCGGGGTCGCTGACTTCCTGTCGGTGCAGGTGACGACGATCGTCAGGTTCTGTCGCGACATGGCCTCTCACTCCGAAACTACGTGTCTTGTGCGGCTACTCTATCGTGTAGTTTCTGGATCAGGCCGCAACCCGGCGCGTGTGTGGATTGGAGAGGTGTAGCGCATGAAGAGGAAAGCCGTCGTCCTGTTGAGTGGGGGACTGGATTCCACCACGGTGCTCGCTATCGCCAAGGACCAGGGCTTCGAGCCCTACGCGTTGAGCTTTCGGTACGGACAGCGCCATGAGGTCGAACTTGCGGCTGCGCAGCGCGTCGTTGCGGCTGCCGGCGTCGCGCGCCACGTGGTCTGCGACATCGACCTTCGAGTCTTCGGCGGCTCAGCGCTGACAGCAGATGTCGACGTTCCAAAGCATGGAACCGCTGACGAGATCTCCGGAGACGAGATCCCGATCACCTATGTACCGGCTCGCAACACGGTCTTCCTCTCCTTTGCCCTGGCCTACGCCGAAGTCGTCGGATCGACCGACATCTTCATCGGCGTGAATGCGCTCGACTACTCGGGATACCCCGACTGCCGCCCCGAGTTCATCGCCGCCTACGAGCAGATGGCGAACCTGGCTACCCGGGCCGGGGTCGAGGGGAACGCGCTGAAGATCCACACTCCGCTCATCGACCTGACGAAGGCTCAGACGGTGGAGATCGGCCAGCGATTGGGTGTGGACTACTCACTGACCTCGTCCTGCTACGACCCCGACGCGGAAGGTCGCCCGTGCGGTCACTGCGACTCCTGCCTCCTGCGCCTCAAGGGTTTCGCGGAGGCGGGCCTGACTGACCCCTTGACCTACCAGGGGTCGGGCGCGTGACTTACAAGGTCAAGGAGATCTTCTACACGCTTCAAGGCGAGGGCACGCACGCCGGCCGCCCGGCGGTTTTCTGCCGCTTCAGTTCCTGCAACCTGTGGACTGGCAGGGAGGCCGACCGCGAACGAGCGATTTGCAAGTTTTGTGACACCGACTTCGTCGGCACGGACGGCGAGGGCGGCGGCAAGTTCGCCGACGCGGAGGCGCTCGCGGAGGCCGTGGCGGCGAAGTGGCCGATGAATGGCGGCGGACAACCGATGGTCGTCTGTACCGGCGGCGAGCCCCTCCTGCAGTTGGACGTCGAGGCGGTCGAGGCACTGCACGCGCGCGGATTCTACGTTGCGGTCGAAACGAACGGAACGGTCGCTCCGCCGCCCGGGATCGACTGGCTCTGTGTCAGCCCGAAGATCGGTTCTGAGCTCATCGTCGAGAAGGGCCACGAACTCAAGTTCGTTGTCCCACAGGGCGGTGTCGACCCGACCGCGTTTGAGCACCTGGACTTCGAGAGCTTCCGAGTGCAGCCGATGGATGGTCCAGATGCGACCGCGAACACGGAGTTGGCCGTGAAGTTCTGCCTTGACCACCCGCGATGGCAACTGAGTTTGCAGACGCACAAGCACCTAGGAATACCGTGACCTACACCTCTGAGATCTACAGAGAGTTCACCTTCGAGTCGGCTCACAGGCTGCCGAACGTGCCCGAAGGCCACAAGTGTTCGCGCCTGCACGGCCACTCCTACCTGGCTGTGGTCCATGTCGCTGGCCCGGTTGGCGAGGACACCGGGTGGGTGCAGGACTTCGGCGATATCAAGGCGGCGTTCAAGCCCCTTGAGGAGCAACTCGATCACCACTACCTGAATGAGATTCCGGGGCTAGAGAACCCGACCAGCGAAGTGCTGGCCAAGTGGATCTGGGATCGACTGATCGATGTGCTTCCGAACATGACCGAGGTTCGGGTGCGTGAAACCTGCACCTCCGGCTGCATCTACCGCGGGGAGTAATCAGATGGCGCTGGCTGACATTCAGGACGAGTTCGACAATCGCGGAATCGAACTTGATCGAGTCGGCATTGCGGGCGTGCATTACCCGATCCGATTCGACGATGGCTCAAGTCAGCATGCTGGGATCGCGACGTTCGACGTCACAGTCACTCTCGCGGCCGAGCGCCGCGGGACTCACATGAGCCGCATGGTGGAGGTCATTCACGATGAGCTTCAGGATCTGGAACCCGAACGGCTGCCTCAGGCGCTGAAAGTCGCGGCGGACCGTCTTGACGTCGACAAAGTCAGGGTTGGCGTTGTTCTACCAATGGCGTTCCTTGTTCAGGCTCCGGCTTCCGGCAAGCAAGCCTGGCAGGTCTGTGATGTTGAGTTCGAGGTGCAGTTGACCCCTGAGGGGACGGAACTCGCTGTAAGTGTTGGTACTGACATCACGAGCCTCTGTCCTTGCAGCAAGGCGATCAGTGACTACGGCGCCCACAATCAACGGAGCCGAGTGCGGCTCACGACCTTCGGCCGGGACGAGGACGTCTACCCGCTTGACGTCGCATCCGCGTTCACCTTGATTCGCTCGGTCGGTTCGAGTCCGGTGTTTCCGATCATCAAGAGGCCGGATGAGCGCGTCGTCACGATGACTGCGCACGACCATCCTGCCTTCGTCGAGGACATGGCTAGGGACCTCTCGCGTGCATGCCGGGAACGTCGCGTCGCCCATGAGATCTCGGTGAGGAACTTCGAGAGCATCCACAGTCACGATGCGGTGGCGTCGGTCGCCTGGCACGGGCCCACTCTGGACGCTGGACGACTTGCGGGTCCCAGGAGTGCTGGCAACGGTGGTTAGGCCTTACACGACCGCTGGCGAGGACTTGGCTGCCTACCTGGCTCGGAGGCACATCACTTCGTTCGACGCTGTTGGCGTTGCCAGCGCCCTGTTGTCCACGGGTCGAGGCGACGACTGGGCAGAAGCAGTTCAAGAGATGGCGGTGTTACATCTCGTTCGCCGATTGGTAGCCGCCGGTTCCAAGGTCGCGTCCACACGGCCGGAGTGGGACTACGTTGTCGAGAGTGAAATCAAGCAGATGATCCTCGACACGATGATCCTCGACTACAACCACGTCGGCGAGGTCTATGCCCGGCTTAAACCGGCCGTGGTCGCTGCGCGAAGCAGCATCTCACCGGGCACTCGCAAACAGTTGAAGTCCGAGAGTCAACGCGAGAGGCCGTGGTGCTATCTCTGTGGTTCGGAACTGGACTACGAGGCGAAGGAGCGTCCCTCGTGCTTCACCCTCGACCACATCTGGCCGCAGGCCTTTGGCGGAAACTCAGATCCCGAGAACCTCATTCCGGCCTGTTGTGCGTGCAACCAGCGCAAGGGCCACTCCGCATCATGGTCCCTGTACCCGGTCCAAGCCCTGGTGCACGGCTACCGCTTGTCCAGCGACGAGGTCGAGAAGCTTCCTAAGGAGGCGCGATTCGCTGTGCTTGCACGTAGTGCCAGCGCGGAGGCGACGGCAACTGGTGTGAGCCTGAAGGAGGCCTTCGTTAGGCTCGGACGACCAGAGTTGCCGAGCGTTCTCGATGAGTCCGTCAGCGTCGATGTGTTCAACCTCGTTGCCAACTTCAGTTGACCGAAGGAGTCACCCCATGACCTTCTCTTACCCGGCGATCTTCACGCGGCCACGGGGCGACAGCGACGGAGTGCTGCTCGCTACCTTCACCGCACCGGTGGGCGAGGTTACGAAATGGGCATCCATCGAGCGACTGAACGTAGATGGCAAGGGTCACCAGCGGCTCAAAAATCAAGCCAAGGTCCGAGCGATCAAGAGGTTCCTGGAACTGGACTCGCGCAACACCATTCCGACGGCCATCACCGTCGCATTGCGTGGACTGGATGTCAGCAGCGCCCCCGAGACGGGCTCTTGCTCGTCGATTGAGATTCCAACTGAAGAGACGCCAATCGGGTTGGTCATCGATGGACAACACAGGTTGTTCGGCATGGAAGCCTTCGATCCCGAGCTCAAAGTGAACGTGGTCGCGCTTATCAACCCGAGCGATGAGGAGATCGCCTTTCAGTTTCTTGTGATCAACAACAAGGCGAGCAAGGTTTCGACCGACCACCTGAAGCTCCTTGCGCTTCAGTACCCCGAGGCCGCCCTGGGTGAGCGACTGAAGTCCGCGAGAATGACCCTAGGACGACACGCCTCGCTCGTTGGCGTGGTCGACAACTCCGAGGACTCTCCCTTCTACCGAGCAGTTGAATGGCCGGCAGAGGAAGTACCGGGCGAGCAGCGCGCGAACCTCGTGCTCCCGGCAGCGGTAGAACAGTCGCTCGCCGTCATCGCTCAGAAGAACCTGCCAGATCTCGCTGACGATGACGCGCTCATCGAGTTCTTCTTTACCCTCTGGCGATCAGTCCGAGACGCTTGGCCATCCATCTGGGTTTCGGGGAGCAAGTTGCTCAGCAAGGTCGGTGTCGTCACCCTCACGACCTTTGTTGTCGACGACCTGACTCCGCTCGCGGACCGGGGATCGATCGATCTTGCCGACCCCGATGAGGTGAAGAACGAGGTCGACATGATCTTGGCGGACCTGACTCCGAACTTCTGGACTAGTGAGTGGGCTGCAAAGAGTCTGGACACCTCGGCCGGCCGAAAGTTGGTCGTCGACGCTCTCACCCAAGTGCGTCGGAACCGTCGCCGCGAGAACTCTTGGTACGCAGACGTGGACCTCATCGATACTCCAGACACCGGCACCGACTGACCCAGGTTCAGGCACGGCGACCAGATTCGAGCGATCATCGCCCCTGCCCCCGGCGGCACGCAGCTCTGATCTCAGCCGGCTGGCTCTGTCGGCGCCTGCAGTTACGGTGTGACCGATATGAGTGAAACCTATTGCCACCTCTGTGACGCCGACCCTTGCTACTGCGGGCAGCACGGTCAGGTCGCGTACGTCCAGCACAAGACTTTCGAGCGTGGCGCTCCCAAGGGTCTGGACGCCGCCGTTCGAGAGTTCGTGCTGTCCTCGCACGAGGCGGGAGTCCGCGAGAACTGGACTGGATGGCAGCGCCGGATCATCGAGCAGTTCGGCGAGGAAGACGCGCCCCGGCCAGTCTGGAACCGGGTCAGCAATGACCTTCAGAAGGAATGGCTGCTGATCAGCCACCCAGCCCACGACGGCCCGATGATGCACCCTTCCCACTACCCAGACGTGCGGCGCCTTCTACTCCCAGATGCCATAGCTGAGGTTGAGCAACTGATTGACAGCGGGGGGTGGTCAGTAGGTGAGAAGGGTCTGAGGCTTTGGCAGGTCGTCGAGCGCATCGGAGACGTCCTCTACATCTCCATCTACGAGGCGCTCCACGACATGAACGGGCGGGACCATCGAGTCACCACCAGGTCGCCTGGTGGCAATCCGTCCCAGTTCTGGTACGTGAGGCCGTCATTGCCAACGAGCGGAGCCTGATGACCACCGGGTGGGCGCCCGAACGACAAGAACTCGAGACCCAATGGCGACTACTGACAGCGGCGAAAGTTCAACTCAGATGGCGCAAGTCGGCTCGAACTGGCTCCTTGCAGGGTGGGCAGGAGCGTGCGCTCGCTGCGGACGTTTGCGACCGTCGGCGCCCGTCGCCAGGAGGGCTCGGATTGGGCTCGCTTTCATTCGCAATCACCTGCAACTGGACGCCGATGCCCGCGCGCGTCCATGGCGGCAACGCCGCAGGTCACGGACTCGTTCGGCCTCATGGGCGCACCTGCTCGCAAAAGATCGCACTACGCTCAGCGTCATGTACGTCTTCCCGATGACGCACCACGTCGAATGCGTGGCGCTGCTGGAGAAGGCCTGCTGACCCGCGGCGGAGCGATTAGCTATGACGTCGTTGACCTGCGCCGGCGACGACGCTGCCGCCAACACCCCCCGAGCATCATCAGCCCGAACAGGTCGGCGGCCCGCCCCGGTCGAGTGGCCCCGGCTGTCGCCCCGCCGTGCGCTGTCACTTTGCCGTCTGCTGCCGTTCGGTGATCTGCGGTGGGGGTGGTCCGGCATGGATCAGCTGCCCTAGCCGCCGACGACACCGGTCAGGTGCAGGGTGACGAGCACGGCCGCCAGCGCGAACACGGCAAGGACCGACAGCAACACTGTCCGGCTCCGCGATGCCGCGGTGCCCGCTGTATCGGTAGCGTCATTCGGCCGGGCAGCCGGGTCGGCGCCGGTGTGAGGGTAGTGAGGCTGGTCGGGCATAGGTTACTCCTTGTGTTGTGTGGTCCAGATGGCCGGAGTCATCTGGCTGAGAAGTGTGAGCGGGCCGGCCGGCGGCACTCAGTCAGGTCTGTGACTCAGGCGTCGCGGGTGGCGGCGACGTACATACCGGCGGCCGCGATCACAAGGACGTAAGCACACAGAAGGGTGGCCGCTGGGAGTGGGTCGAGGAGGCTGGCCTGAGGAGTGCGGACGATGGCCTGCCCGGCGCCTCCGGGGAGCCACTTGGAGGCCTCGGTGGAGAAGGTTATGAGCAGGTTCTCCACGACCAGGAGCCAGCCGAGAGCGGCGACGATGGCGACCACCTGGTTGCGGACCAGGTGTCCGAACACCA
>JBOFLH010000142.1:0-12341 GCA_051657765.1 Nocardioides sp.
ACCTGGACCCGGCCGGTGGGCAGCAGACGTTCGTCGGTGGTCAGACGGACGTTTGCCGGAACCGATAGTTCCAGCGAGTCGAGCTGACGGCCGACAGTGAGATAGGGGTGCGCGCCAGCGGCGTACGGCGCCGTGGTCGCCGCGCGATTGGTCGCCAGTTGCTGGACGGTCAGGCCGCTCGGCCCAAGCCGATAGTGGGTGACCAGGTCGAGGGTCCACGGGTACCCGGTTTGAGCCATCAGTCGATAGCCGAAAGTGGCACTGTGCGGGGTGTGGTCGGTCGTGGTCCAGGAGACCCAGCGCACCAGGCCGTGTGAGGCGTTGCGGCGCGACGGCTCACTCAGCGGCAACTGGTGAGTCTGATCGTTGAACGTATAGCGGCCGTCCCCGATTCGATTGGTCCACGGCATCAGTAGCTGTCCTCGGCCACCGGTCGGCAACTGTGCTTCGGCGAAGCCGTCGATCAGCTCTCGGTCAACGTACGTCAGCTGTCGCAGCGTGGCGCCGCTTTGGGTGATGACCGCCGCGTAACCGTCTGAGCTGAGATGGACCTGGTCTCCGGTCGGCGCGATCATCGCCCCACCCTCTCACGCCGACCCGTCACAAAATCCCGCCGAGGCGTCACAAAATCCCGCCGAGGCGTCGGCCAATCCCGCTAAGGCGTCGTCACGGAATTCCAGCGATGCGTCACCACCGGCGCTCCTCGCCACGCCCGCCGGTCACCTGGACTGGAGCATGAGACTGTTGCGTCGCTCGATAGCCGTCACGTCTCGCCGCTGCCCGGTCAGCGGGCCCGTCGGTCATCCGGCCTATTCGCTGGCGTGTGCCGATCACGCGGAAACCCGCTGCCGCGTGCGGACGTAGGCTCGCGATATCTCCGGAAAACCCAGGATTCGATGGTCCAGACTCCCGCGTTCTCGGAGCTAGGAAACAGTGTCAGTTCGGCGCCGACGCCCTCCCTGGACTCGCGTGCGACCTAGATCGAATGGTCGACAACGCCCGGAGCGACCTGCGGTGGAGCGCGGGCAACGCCGAGCCGCAGGCCCTCCCGGTGCTGTGGTCAGCTCGGTGCAGTGGTCAGCCGGGATCCGAGCGGTGGGGTCGTCGTCACTCGGAGGTTTGCTTGCCGCGCGGTGTCGTGCCGCGCGAAGTATTCGGCCTCCCGCGCCTGCCAGCCAAGCCACCGTTCGCGCAGGTCCTTGCCGTCGCGGGCGAGGCCGCGTTCCAGACGCAGTAGTGGGTCGGCATCAACCCACACCAAGGTCGCCCGACGACTTTGAATCTGCCAGTGCCCCGACGCGACGCCCTCCAGCACCAGCAGTTCGGTCGGCGGCACCTCAACCCAGTTCGAAAACCGGTTGGCCGGCCAATCGAAGCGGCGGTAGCGGCCGGTATGCCGGGACGCCAAGGGGCCGACCAGGTAGTTGCGCAGTCGGCCGCCCAGAGCCGTGAGATCCTGCTCCCAGCCCTGGTAGGTGTCGTCGAGATGAACCAGCTGTGCGTCAATACCGCGAGCCGTTGCCAGCTGAAGGATTTGGCCAGCCAGTGTGGTCTTGCCGGCCCCGGCCGGCCCGTCAACGCACACCATCCGGCCGCCACCGAGTAACGGTGCTTGGACACCGGCATGTGCGAGTATCGCGTTGGTCACCGCCTCGTGAGGTGCGGAGTCGGCGGTCAATGGCTCAGCTGATCCCGCGCTTGCGCAGGATCGCCTCGATGTCGGCCATCTCATCATCGACCGCTCGTGTAGCGGGCGCCGCGTCAGGTTGTCGAGTGACCGGCGCGGCGGAACGATCGGATGCGGCGGTCGCGACTCCGGCCGGGCGACCGCTCCGAGCGCGCACACGGCCGGCCACGAGCAACAGCGCACCCGACAATCCGAAGAGCCCGATCCCGGTCCACACGAATGGATTGAAGACCACACCGCTCGCCCAGCTGAGGATCGACGCCGCGATCTCGGTGATCAGCTGCAGGGTGCCGGTCAACCAGGCCGCGCTCGGCAGGACGGTGAGCGCCAAACCGCGCATGCCGGCCGCGGGTCCGCGCCTGCGGAAGGCCCATCCGGTGCCAAGGGCCAGGAGAAGGGTGAGCGAGACCACCAGGGCCGCCCAGGTAGCGTCGTTCATGCCCCCAGCCTGCCATAGCCCAGGTGAAGCCGGCCGCCCGCGAACTACGTCGGGATCCGAGTGACGCGGTCTGGTCGAGGTGAATCTCCCGGAGGGAGGACGTGGCCGGTCCGGTCGGCGAGATTCGACTCGTTGTGATGGCTTCGGTAACATTGCCGGTTGACCGATCAGTTCAGCTCCGCCACCGTCGCGTGGGGAGAAACTACTCGATCAACAAGCGGAGGCCGGATCTCGATCCACCTCCCACCCGCATCGACCGCCTAGCGCAGCTCCAGGTCGTCGGGTCCGGTCTGAGGCAGTGCCGCGTGAGGCTGCCTTGGTGATGTGCTTCCCAGTGGGGGAGATGTGTCGTGACTGGCTTCCGCTTATCAAGCGGAAGCCTTTTCTTATTTCGCCATGACCGATGGCGTCTGTCGGATTCCGATCGGCTAGGCAACAGGAGGACACATCAGCACTGAGCTTCGCATCAACGACAGGATCCGGGTTCCGGAGGTCCGGCTCGTTGGACCCAATGGTGAGACGGTTGGCATCGTGTCAACCGACCAAGCACTGAAGCTTGCCCAAGAAGCCGACCTCGACCTCGTCGAAGTTGCTCCGATGGCTCGGCCACCGGTGTGCAAACTGATGGACTATGGCAAGTTCAAGTACGAAGCGGCTCAGAAGGCTCGCGAGGCGCGTCGAAACCAGACCAATGTCATCATCAAAGAGATGAAGCTGCGCCCCAAGATTGACGCACATGACTATCAGACCAAGAAGGGTCATGTCACTCGCTTCTTGAAGGCCGGCGACAAGGTGAAGATCACCATCATGTTCCGGGGTCGTGAGCAACACCGGCCCGAGTTGGGGTTCCGGCTGCTTCAGCGACTCTCGGAGGACGTCGCCGAGCTCGGCTTCGTGGAGTCCTCGCCCAAGCAGGACGGGCGAAACATGATCATGGTGCTCGGCCCGCACAAAAAGAAGTCCGAAGCAAAGGTCGAGATGCAAGCGGCCAAAGAGTCGAAAGCTGCCGAACGGGCGGCGGCGCAAGCCGTGGAGCGCGCGGACCGCACCGCGGCCAATGCGGCGCATCCGATTGCACAGAAGAAGGAGCGGGGCCGGTCGGAGAATCTGGATCCGGAGATTGAGGCCTGACGAATCGTCGTCATCGAAGAATTCGCCGGCACCTAGCCAGCCCCGAACGCGTTACCAGCCAGCCGTTGAGTAGAGAGAGAAGAAGATGCCAAAGAACAAAACGCACTCGGGTGCGAGCAAGCGGTTCCGAGTCACCGGCTCGGGCAAGATCCGGCGCCAGAAGGCCGGTATGCGGCACAACCTGGAGAGGAAGCCATCCACAATGACTCGCCGGCTGGCCGGCACGACCGAGGTGGCCAAGGCGGACGTCAAGCGCGCCAAGAAGTTGCTGGGTCTCTGACCTACAGCAGCCGGGTCTTCGACCCCAACAGAATCCACCGGGTTCCGGACCCGCGTACGACCAACAGCGACAAGGAGAAACAGCAATGGCACGCGTGAAGCGGGCAGTCAATGCCCAGAAGAAGCGCCGTACTACCCTCGAACGGGCCAGCGGGTACCGCGGGCAGCGGTCGCGCCTCTACCGCAAGGCGAAGGAGCAGGTCACTCACTCTCTGGTCTACAGCTACCGCGATCGCCGCGCACGCAAGGGCGAGTTCCGCAAGCTGTGGATCCAGCGCATCAACGCCGCCGCCCGATCTCATGGGATGACGTACAACCGATTTATTCAAGGTCTAGGTTTGGCTGGCATCGAGGTGGACCGCAAGATCCTAGCCGATCTCGCGGTTAACGACGCGCCTGCGTTTGCTCACCTGGTTGAGGCCGCGCGAGCCGCGTTGCCTGAGGATGTCAACGCGCCCGCCGCGTCCTAGGGTCTTGGTGGTCCCTCAACGGTTCATCTCGGGCCGGCGCGCCAGTAGTTGACCTCACCCATGACGAAGCCAGTGATTGATATCGCGTTGTCTCGGTCGAGCCCGCGAGTCAAGGTCGCCCACAAGCTGGCTCGTCGAAGGTCCCGAGTTGACGCTCGGCTGTTCCTGGCCGACGGTCCGATGGCGGTCGCCGCCGCCCTTGACCGTGCGGGATGCGCACAGGAGGTCTTCGGGACCCGAACGGCGGCGTCGGCCTATCCCGAGCTCGTCGGGGCGGCCGGTGCGCGGTGGACGTTGGTGGAGGACGCCGCGTTGGCACTGCTCAGTGACAGTGTGACGCCGGCTGGCGTGGTCGCGGTCTGTCGCTTCCTGGACCAACCGCTGACCGTGACGGTGCCGGGCACCTCGCTGGTGGTGATTTGTGCCGATGTTCGTGATCCGGGCAATGCCGGGACGATCCTCCGCACCAGCGACGCGGCTGGTGCGGCCGCTATGGTATTCGCCGGGAATTCGGTTGATCCCTACAACCCCAAGGCGGTGCGCGCGAGCGCCGGCAGCCTGTTCCAGCTGCCGATTACCACCGAGGTGTCGGTGTCGGAGGCGGTGCGGGCGTCACAAGCGGCCGGATTGACCGTGCTGGCCGCCGACGGTCGCGGCGAGATGAATCTCGACGAGGCCGGTGAGCTACTCGCTCGTCCTACGGCGTGGCTGTTTGGCAACGAAGCGTGGGGGCTGCCTGCTGAGCTGGCTGCGTCGGCGGATCATCGAGTCCGGATTCCGATCTACGGACAGGTGGAGAGTCTGAATCTGAGTGTCGCGGCCGCGCTGTGTGTCTATGCATCCGCACGACGTCAACAGTCGATGCGGCTCCCCCAGTAGGCTGCCGGGCATGCCGATCTCCCGCGGGCCGAATCCGGCCGAACAGGCGAATCTGGTCGACCAGTGGGCGATCGACGCGCTGCCCGACGGCATTGTCCTGAGTGATGCGGAGGGCCTGGTCTCCGCGATGAACACCGCTGCCGAGCAACAATTGGGGGTGCGGCGGTCCGAGGTGGTCGGGCGCCCGTTGGTCACCGTGCTCACCCTACGAGACCAAGACGGCGCTGAGTGGTGTGCCAGCAACTGCCCTTACGCGGGGCTGCACATTCGCTCCGGTATACCCGAACAGCCGTGGTTCCTACCGAACGGGCAGGAGGTGCTGGTCGCGGCTCGGATGCGACGCACGCCCGGGACCAGGCAGGTCGACGCCGTCGCGGTGTCCATGCGGTCCGGCCGCGGGCGGGCGCGCCTAGACCGAGAGCGGTCCGACCTGGTGGCCACCGTCGCCCACGAACTTCGGTCGCCGTTGACCGGAGTGAAGGGCTTTGTTCAGGCACTGTTGAACAGGTGGGACAAGCTCAGTGACGATCAGCGCAAGCTGATGCTAACCACGGTCAATGCCGATGCCGATCGGCTCACCCGACTGATCGCCGAGCTTCTTGATGTCGCTCGCCTCGACACCGGTCGGTTGTCGCTGTATCGGCGCCCGTCGGACGCCGTCGTGTTGGTTCAGCGAGTGGTCGAATCGGTGCAAGCGGGTACCTCTCGGGCCATCGAGGTCACCGCCGACGGGGATCTGCCTCAGATTTCGGTCGACCCGGACAAGTTCACCCAGGTGATGACCAACCTGATCGACAACGCGGTTCGACACGGCGAGGGGCTGGTCCGGGTGGTGGTCACGACCGCGACCACCAAGATCGACGGTGCCGATCAGATAGGCGTGCAGATTGCCGTCGACGACGAAGGCGAGGGTATCCCGGCCGAGATTCGCAAACGCGTGTTCACCAAGTTTTGGAAACACGGCGTGCGAGGTGGCACTGGTCTGGGAATGTACATCGTCAATGGGTTGGTGCGTGCGCACGGAGGATCGGTGGTGATCGGCGAGGCACCCGACGGCGGGGCGAGCATTACCATCTTCTGGCCCCACGAGACGCCGGCTTCGGCTCGGGATCTCGTTGAGTAGGGGTCCCGGCCCGGACGTGGTGCCAATCGCATCGCGAAGTCTGCCACCGTGCTGCGGCCAGTCCGCGATATCGGTTCGCCCCCGGTCGTCGTCCTTCCTAGACTGACGCCCATGTCCGGACCCAATACCGAGTACGACCCCGTTCAGGTCACAGCTTTACGAGCTGACGAGGTGGCGGCGATGGTCAGCGATGCCCTTGCCGAGATCGAGGCGGCGGCCGATCTGGCCGCGTTGAAACAGGCGCGCCTGACCCACGCTGGGGATCGTTCACCACTGGGATTGGCCAACCGGGAAATCGGCGCCTTGCCTCCCCAGGCACGCAAGGAGGCCGGACACCGCATCGGCTCGGCTCGCGGCTCGGTCGCCCAGGCGCTCGCCGCGCGTCAGCGTGTGCTCGAGGTCGCCGAAGAGGAGCGGATGCTGGCCACCGAGGTGATCGACGTAACCTTGCCGGCCGCGCGCACGAGCCGGGGTGCGCGGCATCCGGTGACCACCGGATCGGAGCTCATTGCCGATGTCTTCGTCGCGATGGGCTGGGAGGTGGCCGAAGGCCCCGTCCTCGAAGCCGAATGGCTCAACTTCGACGCCTTAAACCTGGGCCCGGATCATCCGGCCCGGACCATGCAGGACACCTTCTGGGTCGCGCCGCCCGACCGGGGCCTGGTCCTGCGAACCCATACCTCGCCGGTGCAGGCACGCACTATGTTGACGAGGACACCGCCGATCTATGTGGTGTGTCCCGGTCGGGTCTTCCGCACCGACGAATACGACGCCACCCATTCGCCCATGTTTCATCAAGTCGAAGGTCTGGCCGTCGACGAGGGCATCACCATGGCGCATCTCAAGGGCACTCTGGATCACTTTGCCACGGCGATGTTCGGCGAGGGGATCGACACCAGGTTCCGGCCGTCCTACTTCCCGTTCACCGAGCCCAGCGCGGAGGTGGACCTGCGTTGTTTCGCGTGTCGCGGCGAGGTGGCGGCGATGCCGACGTGCCGGACGTGTCGCGGCGAGGGCTGGATCGAGTGGGGGGGTTGTGGGGTGGTCAATCCGCGGGTTTTGGTGGCCTGCGGGGTCGATCCTGATCGCTACACCGGCTTCGCGTTCGGTATGGGCATCGACCGCACCCTGATGTTCCGCCATGGGATCGGGGATCTGCGGGACCTGTTCGAGGGTGACATCAGGTTCGGTGCGGCCTTCGGAAGTGAGATCTGATGCGCGTCCCCCTGTCCTGGCTGCGCGAGTACGTCGCGCTTCCGGCGGACCTTTCCACCGAGGCGTTGGCCGCCGACCTCACCGCGCTCGGGTTGAAGCTGGAGGCGCTAGAGCGCCCCGGCTTCGACATGCGCGGGCCGCTGGTGCTGGGTCGAGTCATCACGATGCAGCCGAAGGCCCAGTCCAACGGGAAGACCATCAACTGGTGCACGGTCGACGTCGGGTCGGCTAATGGCACGGGTGAGCCGCAAGGGATCGTGTGTGGTGCGCACAACTTCGCGCCGGGTGATCTGGTGGTGGTGATCCTGCCAGGTGGTGTTCTTCCAGGGCCGCTGGAGATCTCGGCCCGCACGACCTATGGTCATGTGTCCGCAGGCATGATCTGCTCGGAGCGGGAGCTGGGCCTGGGCGAGGATCACGACGGCATCATCGTGCTGCCTCCCGATACCGGGCAGCCAGGCGAGGATGCTTTCGAGCTGTTGCACCTGCGCGACGAGGTGATCGAGTTCGAGATCAACCCGGATCGTGCCTATGCGTTATCGCTACGCGGCGTAGCCAGGGAGGTGGCGCTGGCCTGCGCTCGACGGGGCCTGCCGGCCGAGTTCATTGACCCGGCGATTCGCGAGGTTCCGTCGGCCAATGGCGCCGGTTATCCGGTGCTGGTCGAGGATCCGGAGGGGTGCCCGGTGTTCGTGGCCCGGCAGGTCAGCGGCTTCGATCCGGCCGCGCCCAGCCCCGGCTGGCTGTCCCGGCGACTCGCTCGAGCCGGCATGCGGCCGATTTCGCTCGCGGTTGATGTCACCAACTATGTGATGTTGGAATTCGGCCGGCCGATCCATGCCTATGACGCGGACCGTCTTGCTGGTGCGCTGCGGGTCCGGCGGGCACATGCCGGCGAGTACCTCACGACCCTCGACTCGATGCGCCGAGAACTCTCCGCGGAGGATCTCGTGGTGGCCGACGACTCCGGCATCATCGGTCTCGGAGGGGTCATGGGAGGGCAATCCACGGAGATCTCTGGGAACACCACCCGCATCCTGATCGAGGCCGCGCACTGGGACGCGGTGTCGATGTTCCGAAGCGGCCGCCGACACAAGCTGACCTCGGAAGCGGGTAAGCGCAACGAGCGTGGTGTAGACCCGGCAATCTGCGAGGCGGCCGCAGATCGTGTCGTGGAACTCTTGGTGAGATACGGCGGCGGCACCGTCGATCCCGGGGTGACGAAGGTCGGTGCGGCACCCCCGCGGCGTACGGTTGTGATGCGAGCCGACCTTCCGGCCCGGGTTACCGGGATCGATATCTCCGCCGACGCCACGGTGGCACACCTCACGGCGGTCGGCTGTGACGTCCGCGTAGCGGAGGACGATCTGGTGGCGACAGTGCCGAGCTGGCGCCCCGACGTCGCCGACCCGTTTGACCTGGTGGAGGAGGTGGCCAGGATCTTTGGCTATGACCAGGTGCCATCGGTGTTGCCCACCGCGCCAGCGGGGCGTGGGCTAAGTCGCGCACAGCGGTTGCGGCGCCGGGTGGGTCGAACGCTCGCCGCTAGCGGCCTGACCGAAGTCGTCAGCTTCCCGTTCATCGGGCCTGCCGACCTGGACGCATTGGGATTGCCCGCTGCCGACCTGCGCCGCTCGGTGCTGTTCTTGGCGAATCCGTTGTCGAGCGAAGAGCCGGCTATGACGACTACGTTGCTCCCCGGTCTACTGAAGGCCGCCGCGCGCAACGTAGGTCGTGGTGCGAGTGGGGTGGCGCTGTACGAGGTAACGACGGTGACCGCGGCAGATCCCGGAACCCAGGCGCCGATCTTCGGCGTCCAGCGGCGACCGTCAGCGGCGGACCTCGCCGTGTTGGAAGCCGCAGTGCCCCGGCAGCCGCACCATCTGGGTGTGGTGGTCTCCGGCGAGTGTCACCCGGCCGGGTGGTGGGGGCCGGGGCGGGTAGCCGACTGGTCCGACGCGGTTGCCGCCATCAGTTCGGTGGCGAGCGCCCTGGGCGTGGACCTGGAGGTCCGACAGGGGGACATCCCGCCGTGGCATCCGGGGCGGTGCGCCGACTTGGTTGCGGGCGGTCAGCTGATTGGGCACGCCGGCGAGCTGCACCCCAAGGTGTGTGCCGGCTACGGGGTGCCGGCGCGTACTGCCGCTGCCGAGGTGAACCTCGATGCGTTGCTCGCCCAGGCGATCGACGTGGTGGCGGCGCCCAGCTTCTCCGCATTTCCGATCGCCAAGGAGGATGTCGCCTTGATCGTCGAGGACTCGGTTTCGGCCGCCGAGGTCGAGCGGGCGTTGCGGGACGGAGCCGGTGAGATGCTGGAGTCGATTCGCCTGTTCGATGTCTTTACCGGCGCCCAGCTGGGCACAGGCAAGAAGTCACTCGCTTTCGCCCTGCGTTTTCGGGCGCAGGATCGGACATTGCAGGAGGGGGAAGCCGGCGCGGCTCGAGACGCCGCCGTCGCGTCCGCGGTGCGACGCTGTGGTGCCGCGCCCAGAGTCTGAAGCGTCCGGCGTCCGGCGTCCGGCGCACGGCATGGCGTTGGGTTCGGTCCGGTTGGGCCCCAGCAGGGCAGCATCCGGGTGATGCCAACGGAATCGTGATCAGTAAGGAGCGATGTTGAGTCATAGCTTGTTGGCATACGCACACGAACTTGTCGACGGAACCGTGATGCCGGGTGCCTTCGCGGATCGGTATATCGCGCGATGGAAGGAGGAGAGGGATTCCGGGGTCGCATTGGTGGATGAGGATCCGTTGAGCGAGATACTCTCCACCATCTTCTGTCTCGCGGATCTCTACTCGGCGGAGCCGGATCGAGCAGCGTACGAGTATGACGACGAACAACTGATTGCCGCGGTCGCCGCGGTACTCCGGCAGTGTCCGGCAGGACCGCGGGTTGGGACCATCGAGGAGATGACCCCTTCGGACTAGCCAGATGATCAGCATTTACCGCGCGGCCGACCGACAAAGCTGTCATGCTGGATGTCCACCCCAATCCGCTCGCCTCCCAAGGGTCCGCCATGCTTATCAGCCGCACGCTCGGCGCAGTTGTCGCAACCTTGCTGTGCTCGTCGACCGCAGCCGTCATTCCCACTGCCGCGCTAGCGGTGCCTCCACTAGCTGTGGCCGCACCCCCGCCGCCGGCGCCCGGGGTCAGCGCGCATTACGAGATGAACGAGGCGGCCGGGACGACGATCATGCAAGACAGCGGGCCCAACGGACTTGCCGCCCCGGTGGATCCCAGCGGGGTGGCCTCCGGAGTGACGAGCACGGGCGCGACCGGCTACGAATGGGCATATCGGCCGCCCGAGTTGGCGCCGCCATCTCCCGAACGGGTCATCCAGATTCCGGACAACCCGGCACTCGAACCGGGCGCCGGTCCGTTCACGGTCGAGCTGCGCTATCGAACCTCCAACAGTTTCGGCAACATCACCCAGAAGGGGCAGTCCGCATCGCCGGGCGGTCAGTGGAAGGTCCAGGCGCCGGGTGGCGTTCCGTCCTGCCTTTTCAAAGGCTCAGCCGGACAGGTGGCGACCAGCGCGATCACCCCGGTCGATGACGAGGCCTGGCACAACATCACCTGTGCCTACACCTCGACGGGGGTGACGATGTACGTCGACGGCGAGTATCGAAGCCGCAAGAACGGAACCGCCGGAACCATCGATAACAGCATTCCGATGACCATCGGCGGCAAGCTCAACTGCAATCAGGTGGAGGTGACCTGCGACTACTTCTCCGGCGGCATCGACTTCATCAAGATCACCCAGGCCGCCAATCTGGCACCGACGGCCGCCTTCGCCGAGTCGTGTGTCGGCCAGGTGTGCAACTTCGACTCCTCGGCCGCCGCGGACGCCGACGGCAGCCTGACCCGCTTTCTGTGGGACTTCGGCGACGGCACCACGTCGACCGAGGCCAACCCTCAGCACACCTATCTCTCGGCCGGTTCGTACGCCGTCCGATTGACGGTGACCGACAATCAGGCAGCGACCGGCGTTGAAGAGCGCACGCTGGTGGTTGAGCCGGATCCGCCGCTGGAGAGCCCGGTCGACCACGTGGCGTCGGTCATGTCTGCGGCCAACAACGCCGCGCCGCGGGTCGTCGTGCCGAGCTCGGCGGTCCCTGGTGACCGGTTGATCATGGTCCTGGGCTACAACAACCTGGCCCGCGCCGTCTCCGCGCCGACTGGGGTGACCGGGTGGACCCAGCTCGACGCGGTCACCGCGGGCACGATGGGTTCGGTGGCGTGGACCAAGGTGGTCGCTCCGGGTGATCCGGGCGCGGCCGTGACGGTTCCGCTGAGTGGCTCGGCCAAGTACAACCTGAGTCTGGCCGCCTACACCGGCACCGCGCCGGGCTCGGTGGGCTTCGCGCGAACAACTGATGCCATCCCGAATACCTCGCGAGCCACGCCGACCGTCGAGGTGCCGACCGGTGCCTGGGTGGCGTCGTACTGGTCCGATAAGTCCGGCACCACCGCGACCTGGGCTCCCGAGGCCTCGGTGACGACTCGAGTAGCCGGTTGTAACGCCGACGGCGGTCGGATCTGCAGCCTGCTTGCCGATAGCGGCGGTCCGCTGCCTGGTCTGCCGTACGGTCACGTCACGGCGACCACTAACGCCGCATCGGACTCGGCGGCTGTCTGGTCCTTTGTCCTGGCACCCGATGTGGAGGGCAACCTGCCGCCGAGCGCGACCTTTTCGCCGTCGTGCACATTGTTGGTGTGCTCCTTCGACGGCACTGGATCCAGCGATCCCGATGGGTCTGTCGTGTCCTATCAGTGGGATTTCGGTGACGGCAGCTCGTCGACTGAGTCGGCGCCGAGTCACACGTTCGTCGAGCCCGGGACCTATGACGTCAGTCTCACGGTGACTGACAACGAAGGTGGGCTGGACGGCACTGTGCGAACGGTAAGCGTCGTCGGTCCGCCGGTGGACAGTTCGGTGGACTACGTTGACTCCACCGTGTCGGCGGGCACCAGTGCGACGCCGACGGTGTCGGTGCCCGCGGCGGCGGTCGTCGGTGACCGGCTGCTACTTGCCATGAGCCTCAACAACACCAGTCGTACCGTCACGAACCCGACCGGCCCTGGGTGGGCGCTGCTGGATAACGTGGTTGCCGGAGACA
>JBOFLH010000143.1:0-10721 GCA_051657765.1 Nocardioides sp.
CCGGGTTGATCAGCGTATGGAATTCTCCGAGGCACGCCCCGCCGCGCACCTTGACCGCCCCGATCTCGGTGATCTTGGATCCGCTGTCCGGGGAGCCGCCGGTGGTCTCCAGATCGATCACGCAGAAGGTCGTGTCCGATAACGCCAGCGCGGCCGGCGGCGTGTCGAGCTCGGCAAAGCCGCGTGGCATGTCCCATCGCGGAGCGCTGTTGAACGTCGAATCGGTCATGGCGACGCAGGCTAGACCGAGGCGCCGACATCGCGGAAGCGAATCACCTGGCCCAGGACTGCCGATACGCTCCCCCAATGACTCCTGAGGTGACGCCCGGGGCGAACGTTCCTGAGATCAAGATTCCGCCGGCCGGTGAGTCCGGCATCCCAGGGCCCGACCGACGGTGGCGGTGTGCCGGGTGCGGCAATCTCACTCGCTTCGACATCACTCGCGTGCGGCGTACGACTGAATACTGGCACTTCGATCTGGCTGGGAATCGCACCGTCGAGGACATCGAGGTCCTCATGGAGAAGGTCGATACCGTGGTGTGCCGATGGTGCGGTCGAGCCGACGCGATCCACCTCCTGGTCGGTGATTGAGAGCGACGCGACTTTCCCGTGATTCTCACGCCGAGTAGCTTTGTCGGCGCTCGGTGGCATCGTGGTTTCGGACATCGCGGTATTGCCAACCGTCGCGAACTGAGATGAGGACACGATGTGTGCACGATCGGACTTCTCTGAACCAACTCTCCGGATCGACTGCGACACCTGCCAGGTGCGCGGCCCGGCGTGCTCTGATTGCCTGGTGACAGCCCTGCTCGGACCACCGCCGGAAACCGGCTTCGATATCGAGGATCAGCGTGCGTTGGGCACCCTGGCGGAGGTCGGGCTCCTCCCGCCGCTGCGGCTGGTGCGATCAGTGCCCGGCCCCGAAGTCGAGTCGGCCTAGGCTCGATCGGACATAGTAAATTCTCCGGACACGTTGACCGAACGTTTGCCGAACTGCCCAAGGCCGACTAGCCTAACTGCCTAAGGTATTCGTGGAAGTGGATCTGTCCGGATCCGCGCGAGTGCCGCGTCGAGTTCGGTATCGGGTGGGGGGACCCCCGGTGCCGGAGCCGGGGAACCATCTTTCTGGGGTGAATCCTCTGCAAGGCGGGCTTGCGCCCGAGGAGCAGAGGTAAGGCAAGTCGGCCTGAACCCGTCAGCTCACCCGGTAGGCGTTCGACATGCAAGGAGACAGTCGTTCTCGTGCCTTACCTTAGTCTACGGGGCGCCATACTCGGCGGGTTCTGTGCTCTGATCGCCATTGGCGTGATGCCGGTTAGTCCCAGCAGCGCCGAACCGGACATCGATGATGTCCGGAAGAAGGTTGACGCGCTCTATCACCGAGCTGAACAAGCACAAGAGCGCCACCACGACGCCGCCCTGGAGTTGCGTGAGCTGCGCCGCGACCTTGATGCGTTGCAAGCCGATCAGGATCGCCAGGATCGCCGCGTGGCCGGCGCTCGCCAGCAAGTCGAGGACGCCATCGTGCGTCAATACATCGGTGACGGCGTCTCTGCCGTCGGCCAGGTCATCGTCGCGGACAAGCCGAAGGTCTTCTTGGGTCAGCTGTCCACCATGTCGGCCTTCAATGACCTGCAAAGTAGCCTGTATGAGGACTACCAGATTGAATTGAAGGCGCTGAACCTGCGGCGCAAGGCCACAAAGCAACGTGCTCTCGAAGTCGCCCGGATCGAAAAGCAACTGGCCGCAGAACAGGCTGACCTGGACGCTTCGCTGGCCGAGGCCAAGCGGTTGCTGGACAGCCTGGAAGCAAAGGAACGCGCCAAGCTGCTGGCCGCGGCCTCTTCCGGCGGTCCGGTCAAGCCCCCCACCAACGTGCCGGCGTCCGGACGGGCAGCGCTGGCCGTCCGCTATGCGATGGCACAAGTCGGCGATGCCTATGTCTACGGTGCCGCTGGGCCGGCCGCCTTCGACTGTTCCGGCCTGACGATGATGGCTTGGGCTCAGGCCGGAGTGGGGTTGCCGCACTCTTCGAGCGCTCAATTCGGATCAGGTCCGCGCGTGGCGGCCGGCGACTTGCAGCCGGGCGATCTGGTCTTCTACTACAGTCCGATCAGTCACGTCGGAATGTACATCGGCAATGGTCTCATCGTGCATGCGGCCAATCCGGGCGCGGGCGTGCGGGTCGCCGCGCTCAACTCCATGCCTTACGTCGGTGCAGTTCGTCCCGGCTGATTGAACCTCTCGCGTCAGCCGTATCTCGTCATCGCCTTGCTGCTGGCGGTGATGATCGGCGGTTGTGCCCTCCGCGACGGCAACCCGGCTCCGGCCTCGGATCGATCTGCCGCCAACCCGCCTGCCTCGGCCCGGGACGCCGCCGACGTGCTCCAGATGCTCACCGCGGCCTGGGGTTCGGGCAACGCGGCGGCCGCGGCCGCCTTAGCGCCGGACGACAATCCGATTGCCGCACGTCAGTTGGCCCTGGTGGCGCGCAATGCCCGCGCGCTGGACCTGCGTGACCTGACGATCGTCAGTGACCAAGGGGCGCCCGCTGCGCCAGCGACCGGTCGGCTTGGCTGGCAACTGCCTGGGGAACCGGGCACAAACACGGTTCCGATCTCGTTCACCTGGGGCGAGTCCGCCAACGGCTTGGCACTCGCCGCGGTCACCGGATCCGAACGCACTCCGTTGTGGCTCGTCGATCAGTTGCGGATAGCTAGATCACCGGGCGTGACGATCGTGGCCAGCGCCAACGCCGACCTGGTGGAGTTCCGACGTACCGCCGAGCGTGCACGCGGCCGAGTAAGGCAAGTGTTCGCGAACTGGACCGGTCGGTTGACCGTCGAGATACCCAGCTCTCAGGAGGTGCTTGGCAGAGTCCTCGGTGGCGGGACCGGCGCGTACGACGGCATTGCCGCGGTCACGACGTCCAGTGACGGTTCCCGAACGGGCACCGCCGCACCTCACGTGTTCGTCAACCCGGAGGCATACGCCACGATGGACGCCGTGGCCGCCGAGATCGTCATGGCACATGAGGCAGTGCATGTGGCGACTCGCGCGCCCACGGTTGCCGTACCGATGTGGTGGTCCGAAGGGGTGGCGGAGTACATCGCCTTCGGTGGTATGCGCGAAGGAACCGGCTCCGCCAAGTACTACCGAGCGAGCCAACAATGGCGAAGCCGGGCGCGAGCCGGATTGGTTGACCGGTTGCGCGCCGATGGCCCGCCGGACTCGCTTCCCTTGGCTCAGGACTTCGCTGGTTCGGGTCGCGAGGCGGCCTATGAATCAGCAAGGGTCGCGTGCGAGGTGCTTGCCGCGCTGGTGCCATCGCACCCCGCCGGGGGCGCCGAGCGGTCCTTCGCGAGCTTCCAGCGCGCCTTGGCGCGCCGAGTCGGCACCGATGCCGCGCTGCGCCGGGTTTTCGGCATCTCGCGCCAGGCTTTCGTGACCAGCTGGCGCGCGGAGCTGTCCCGACTCGCTGGATGAGACTGAGCCGGCCCGACGGGTGGGGGAGTGGTGGACACTAGTCCGGTGACTGCGCGACAGGTCGGGGCCGCGCTGAGCGCGCTGGCCGCAATAGCACTCGGGCTGTTGCTGTGGTGGACGGTGCCGTGGCACCCACTGACCGGGCTGACACCGGATCCAGTGCCAGCAACGAGCGTGTTCAACTCGGCCGAGATTGCGCGTGCGGAGGTGTTCTCCGCGACGGCTCGCCGGATCGGTCTGAGTTCGTACGCCGTCTCGCTCGCCGTACTCTGCGTCCTTGGGTTTACTGGCCTGGGGGCACGACTGATCACCCGCATGCACGGTCCGTGGTTGCTGCGGCTCGCGTGCGGAGCATTCCTCGTACTCCTCGGTTCACGAGTGGTGACCCTGCCCTGGGCGGTGGCGGCTCAGCGCAATCGCCGGGAGTTCGGCCTGACCAGTCAGCCGTGGCCGGAGTTTGCTCGCGACGTCGGTACCGAGTTCGCGATCAATGTGGCGGTCGCCGTCGTGGTCACCGTCATCCTGGTCGGCTCGGCCCGGCGCTGGGCTCGAGCCTGGCCGGCAGTGGCTGGTTCGGCATTGATGGCTTTCACCATGGTGGCGTCTTTTGGTTATCCGGTTGTCATTGAGCCGCTGTTCAACAGCTTCGAGCCGTTGCCCGAGGGCGAGCTGCGTACCGCGGTGTTCTCGCTGGCCGAGGCGGAGCACGTCCCGCTTGACGACGTGCTGATTGCCGACGCATCCCAGCGCACGACCAGCCTGAACGCGTACGTGTCGGGCTTTGGAGCAACGCGACGAGTCGTGCTCTACGACACTTTGGTATCAGGCGCGCCAATCGATGAGGTGGTGTCGGTGGTTGCCCACGAGTTGGCCCACGCCCGCCACGATGACGTGCTGGTCGGCTCTTCGCTCGGCGCTCTGGTTGTCTTGCTCGGGGTGGGCCTGCTTGGCATCGTGGTGACCGGCCAGGGATCGAGGTCGGCGTCGATGCCTCCGGTCGGAGAACCAGCAGTGGTACCGCTGTTGGTGGCATTGACCGCCATCGCCGGTCTGGTGGCCGCGCCGGCCCAAAACGCCGTTAGTCGCAGATTCGAGACTCGAGCCGATGTGGAAGCGGTGGTCGCCACCGGCGACGGGTCAGCGGCCGAGAAGCTTCAGCGGACACTCGCGTTGCGCTCGTTCGCCGACCCGACGCCGCCGCGACTCACTCAGTGGTGGTTCGGCACCCATCCCACAGTGCTCGAGCGAATTTCGCTGGCCCGCGCGGTGACGACTGAACAAGCGCACGGTTCCCCTCGGGTGGACGGCTACCGGTCTCATTGGCGCGTCGACCGCTCAGGTAGGGTGAAAAGGTGGCCGAGCTGACGACCTCCTCGATCGTAATCGGGGCGCAACCGAGCGAGATCATGGCGGTTATCGGTGACTTTGCGGCATACCCGCAGTGGGCTAAAGGGGTACAGCGGGTCGAGGTTCTCTCGCGGTCGGCCGGTGGACAGGCGCGGGAGGTCCGGTTTGCTCTCGATGTCGCGCCGATCAAGGACGAATACACCTTGAGCTATGTCTGGGACGGCGATCGAGAGGTGCGGTGGACCCTGGTTGACGGGAACATCCTGCGTGCCCTTGACGGTGCCTACGTCCTGCGGCCCCGTGGTGCCAACGAGACCGAAGTGATTTACCGGCTCGCGCTCGATGTCTCGATTCCCCTGATCGGGATGCTGAAGCGCAAAGGCGAGAAGATCCTGATTGATGTCGCGTTGCGCGGCCTGAAGAGCCGGGTCGAGGCACCTCAGCCTGGGTAGCCGACCGACGGTTTTGCGGGCGGGGAAAGCGTCGCGTTCAGCAACGGCAACTGGCTATACGCATTGGAGAGTCACCAGCGTGCGGATCATCATGTTCACCGGCAAGGGTGGAGTAGGAAAGTCCACCGTGGCCGCCGGAACGGCGGCGCTCTCGGCGGCCCGTGGATTGCGGACACTGGTGCTGTCGACCGACGCCGCGCATTCACTGGCGGATGCCTTTGGGGTCGCCGCCGGTGCTGAGCCGACCGAAGTGGGCGATCACCTATTTGTGCAGCAGGTGGATGCGCAAATGCGTCTGGAACGTTCGTGGGCCGAGATTCAAGACTACCTGTTGTCGGTACTGGACGCCTCCGGCGTGGATCCCGTGGCCGCCGGCGAGTTGACCGTGGTACCAGGTGCCGAGGAAGTGCTGGCACTCCTAGAGTTGCGGGTGCAGGCGCTGTCCGGCGTGTGGGACACGGTGATCGTCGATTGTGCCCCGACAGCCGAGACGCTGCGACTGCTGGCGCTCCCCGAAGCGTTGGGATGGTACATGCGACGGATCTTCCCGGCCGAGCGCCGGGTGGTCAAGGTGCTCAAACCGTTGCTGACCCGAGCCGCGGGGGTGCCGATGCCGGGCGACGGTGTCTTTGCGGCGGTCGAGCGGCTCTATGCAGACTTGGACGAGGTCCGGAACCTGCTGTCGGGGCCTTCCGCGAGCGTTCGGCTGGTGTTGACACCCGAAAACGTCGTGCTCGCCGAAGCGAGACGCTCCTACACAACCTTGTCTTTGTTCGGCTACCGTGTTGACGGCGTGGTCGCCAACCGGATCTTCCCAGCCGATGGTGCCGATCCCTGGCGGATGGCCTGGGTGGAGGCTCAGCAGCGGGTGCTTGCCGAGGTCAATCAGTCGTTCGGTGGCCTGCCGATCTGGCGCTCGGAGTATCGGGTCGCCGAGCCGGGGGGCGTGGCGACCCTTCGAGAGCTTGCTGAGCGGCTCTATCTCGACAGCGACCCGCTCGCCCCGCCAATCGGGGACGGCCCTTTCCGGATAACGCGCGCACCGGAAGAGGCCGTGGTCACCGTCGCGTTGCCCGGGGCGACCAGTTCCGAGGTCGACCTGGCTCGCACAGGTGACGAGCTGGTGGTGACGGTGGGTTCATACCGCCGGCTATTGGCTATTCCGCCCGGCTTGTCCCATCATCGGGTTGCGGCCGCTCGAGTCGTCAACGGCGAGCTTCGGGTTCGGTTCGTCCCTGACGCGTCAACAGCCCCCAGGCCGTGATGCGAACCCAGTAGGTGACGAGGAGGAGACCTCATGACGGAGCACGGAGCTAGCGGTAACGACGATGCCGAAGCCGTGAACCGGGCCGGAGCCAGTGAGGCTGGCTCGGTCAATGACGAGCTGGGAGGACTCTGGCTGGCCCTCCTAGGCATGGTGGGCGAAGTGCATACCTCGTTCAATTCGGTCGCCGTCGGTTGTAACGGATGGTCCGCGTGCCCGCTTTGTCGGCTGCGAAGCTTGGCCGAACACTGTTCGCCGGAAGTCACCGAGCACGTCTCAGCCGCTGCGCGATCCGTGCTGGCGGCGATCTCCGCGGCTGTTGCCCCAGTCGCGCGATCGGACGAGCACCGGGGCTTCGAGCACATTGATCTGTCCAGCGAAGGCGAGCCGGGTGCGACTGTCGAATAGCCAATGTCCGGCAACGCCGAAGCGCTGAAGCCCGATTCGGCGTCCACCCCGCTGTACCTTGGCGTCGATATCGGCGGTACGAAGGTGCTGGCCGGCGTCATCGCGACCGACGGCACCGTGCAACGCACCGCGCGCCGCAGCGCCCCTGGACGCCAGGTCGACGTCCGTGTGGTCGAGAACGCGGTAACTGACGCGGTCATGGCGGCGGCCGCCGGGGGGCCGATTGCCGCAGTCGGCGTCGCGGCCGCAGGCTTCGTCGATGCCGATCAGCGCAGCGTGGTGTTCGCGCCACACCTGCCGTGGCGTGGCGAGGATGTTCGTGCTCGACTCGAGCGGCGATGGGCAGTGCCGGTCGTGCTCGACAACGATGCGAATGCCGCCGCCTGGGCCGAACGGACCTACGGCGCCGCTCGCGGAGCCACATCTGCCTTGATGGTAACCCTGGGTACCGGCATCGGAGGTTGCCTCCTGATCAATGGTTGGTTACATCGTGGTCGCAACGGAATGGCCGGAGAATTCGGACACATGCAGGTCGTGTCCGATGGCCGGCCTTGTGAATGCGGTGGCGTTGGTTGTTGGGAGCAATACTCCAGTGGAAACGCACTGGTCCGATTCGCGCGGCACCGAATCGGTCGCGAGGACACCGTGCTGGACGCCTGGTGCGGCGGCCAGGGTCACCGGCTCTCGGGCCCGATGGTGACCAGAGCGGCCCTGGCCGGTGACCAGCTCGCGCGCGCCGCCTTTTCCTCGGTCGGCAAGTGGCTGGGGGTAGGCCTGGCGAACCTGGTGGCGGCCTTCGATCCGGACCGGATCGTCGTCGGTGGTGGCTTGTCCTCGGCCGGTGACCTGGTGTTGGCGCCGGCGCGGGTAGCTCTCGATGAGTCGTTGGTGGGCGCCGGGCACCGGGTCGCACCAAGGGTCCTGGCGGCCGCACTGGGCCCGTCGGCGGGGATGGTAGGGGCGGCCACCCTCGCTCGCGACGCGCTCAAGAACTCCACAACACCTCGTTGACAGTCCTGGCTCGCGGGGCCGCACCTGCTTGGCGACGACCCGGCTACACTTGCGCGCCGTCGTCCCACGGCTCGCGCGGTGTACGAGGTGACCAGAAGACCAGGTAGCCGAAACCGGCCAGCGCCGCCGCCACCCCGATCAGCATCAACACCGCAGGTGGCCGAACACCGCTGAACAACAAGGCCAGCATCGCGACCGGCCCGCCGACTAGACAGGTCCAGGCCACTCGTTGCGGCCATGGGAGCCAAGGCAGCGGCGGGGGAGTCGGCGGCACAAATCGGCCTTCATCCGACCATGAATTCTCCGGCCCCAGACGCTCGGGCCCGGACCTCGCGGACCAGGCGCTGTCGAGATGTGGCTCGCCCCGAGAGAGGTTCTCGGGGGGGTCTTCGGAGCGGAGATCGTCGGCTGGCGAAGCGTCCCGCGGAGTGACCTCTGCGGCGATTCGGTCCGCGTCCGGGACCTCCCCGAAGTTCTCGACGATGGAGCGCCAATCGTCGTCGTGCGGTTGCGTCACACCTGGAGCGTAACGCGCCGAATGAAGGCGGCCGATTCGATGAAGATAGTCGGTGCGTCATTGTCGAGGGTGGCGACATGATAGCTGTTGTCCAACATCCGAGTAGTGACATCCGTCGAGGAAACCCGTTCAACGATGATTCGGTATGACAGCGGATCGACGACGTGATCTTCGGTTGACTTGAAGTACAACACCGGTGCTTCGACACGACTCAGGTTGGCTCGCAGCCCTTTCCATCCGGTCATCATCGATGCGGCTGCCTTAAGGGGGGTTCTGGTGTAGCCGTACTCCGTGGTGTTAGCCCGCTTGATGTCGTTGCTGATCCCCGGGGTTGCCGGGATGAGATGTTTCAGCACTGGCAGCGCCATGACGTCCTTGCGTTGCGTTGCGACGGCTGGATTGACCAGGACCAGTCCGTTGATCAGACCGGGGTGATCGATCGCCAGCTGCAGTGCCAAAGCTCCGCCCATCGACAGGCCGCCCACGACGACCGCGTCGGTGCCGGCACGCAAGCTGGTGAAGGCTCGAGAAACTTCTGCGTACCAATCCGACCACCCGGTGCGGTTGAGATCCTGCCACCTGGTGCCGTGGCCCGGCAGCCGGGGCGCCTCAACCGCGTAGCCGAGTTCAGCCAGGTACTCCGCCCAGACTCTGATGGAATAGGGCGAACCGGTGAACCCATGGCTGAGCAGCACACCGATCCGGCGGCCGTTGGTCAGCGCAGGATTGGCAAGCGCGGAAAAGGGCTGGGCATTCGTCTCGACCTGCATAAGCCGATTGTGCCGTACCGACACGGTGCTGATGGCGCCGTACCGGACACGGTGCCCGGCAGCAGGATTGGCGGCAGGACATCGAGTCATGGGGCTAGGGTGTCGCTTGTGATAGTCGCGACTCTCGCCAGGCGCAGGGAGGAGGATCGTCGGTGTTTTACTGGTTCTTGAAATTGATCGCTCTAGGTCCGGTCATTCGACTGATCTTTCGTCCCCGAGTCGAGGGGGAGGAACACGTGCCCGAAGACGGGGCGGCGATTCTGGCTAGCAACCACCTCTCCTATGCCGACTGGCTGTTTATGCCCCTGGCCATCGGGCGCCGGGTCACGTTTGTGGCCAAAGCGGAGTACTTCAATACGCCGGGTCTGAGAGGCTGGTTTCAGCGCAAGTTCTTTGCCGGCGCGGGGCAGGTCCCCATCGATCGGTCCGGTGCAACCGCTGCCGAAGGCGCACTCAGCTCGGCCCGGAAGATCCTGGATCAAGGCGAGCTATTCGGCATCTATCCAGAAGGCACCCGCTCCCATGACGGCCGGCTTTATCGGGGCAAGACCGGTGTGGCGCGGCTCGCTCTGGAATGCCGTGTCCCGGTGGTGCCGGTCGCCGTAGTCGGCACCGACGTCGTCGCTCCGCCGGGCAAGAAGTTTGGCCAGTTCACCCGCCCGATAGTCCGCTTCGGAGCCCCGCTGGACTTCTCCCGATACAGCGGCATGGCTGAGGACCGCTACATTCTGCGTTCGGTTACCGACGAGATCATGTACGAGATCATGCAGCTGTCCGGCCAGGAGTACGTCGACATGTATGCGGGCGCCGCGAAAGAACGGGCCGCGAAGTTGGCGCACCAGGCCCGCATGGCCGAGCGGGAGGCCAAAGAGGCAGCGAGAGCCACGCGCGAGTCGGTCGGAGGTGGTCGAGGCAGCGTGCTCGGCGAGTCTGGTTCGCCCGGATCAGCCCCGAACGGATCGTCGTCGGACGCACCAACTAGCAACGAGTCTGATTCCCCCCATGCCGATGGTGGGCACCAGCAGGCCTCCTGAATGTCCGTGCCAGCGAGTGATATGGAACGGCCGGCGGGCACCTTGCCAGGTGCGGCCGTACCAGGCCGACATCCTCGCGATCCTCGCGAGGCGATCGAAGACCATATGTTCCGCGCTCTTGCGATACTGCGCCTGATTCTCCTGGCCAACCTCATCGGGTTGAACGTCGTTCGTGCAAGGAACTTCGATCGTCCGGCACTGGGGATCGGCTTGGTGTTGGCCGTGCTGCTGTGGACGGTGTTGGCCACCTGGGTCTATGCGACGCCGATGCGTCGCACGCGGCTGCTCCTGGTGGCCGACCTAGTGGTGGCGGTGACCGCGATCGTGGTCTCGATGTGGGTCAAGGGCGATGATCTGCGCGCGACCGTGCCTGGCTTTTGGGTGATGGCTCCGTTACTGGCCTGGGCGGTGCACTGGGGTTGGCGAGGCGGG
>JBOFLH010000144.1:0-2784 GCA_051657765.1 Nocardioides sp.
AGTCGGACGGGGTCGCATCCGAGATCTTCATCGCCCTCTGCCCGATCCTCTCGATCGCTTCGTTCTGTCTGGCCGCCAGCTTCTCGTCCAGTCCACCGACCGTTCCACCGGCCCAAAAGGTCCACCGGGAATCCGGGTCGGTGGAAGGGCCACCGGGGCCACCGGGAATCAGGAAACCGGCACTACGCGCGCAGGCGCGCGCGCGCGAGGCCAAGCCGTGACCGGCCGCGCTTGGTGTCGCATCGCGATCGCCATCGGCGGCTCGGCGTCGATCGCCGCGAACGTCCTACACGCCCGCCTTGACCCCGACGCGCCGCCGGCTGCTGCGGTTGCTGCCGCGCTGTGGCCGATCCTGCTCTTAGTCGCGATTGAGCTGCTGGCTCGGGTCGAGTGGCCATCGGGGTGGCAGTGGCAGGTCGCGCGCTTCGGTGGGATCGGGCTCGTGGGGGCGGTGGCTGCCGGGGTCTCCTGGATTCACATGTCGGGGCTACTGGTCGCGTGGGGGCGGGGGTGGTTCGAGTCGACTTTCGGTCCGGTCGCGATCGACGGGGTCATGGTGATGGCGACTGCTGGCTACCTTGCGTCAGGTCGGGTCGGGTCGCCAGTCGAGTCGGCCCTACCCGACTCGCAACCGGTCGGGTCGCCTGACCGGGTAGTCGCATCCGACCCGACTCCGCGTCCTCGATCCACCCGACCAAAGACCCGACCCACTACCCGACCGGCGCGCCGGTCGCTGGATGAACTCGTCGCCGAGACGCGACTACTCATCGCAGCCAGCGACCTACCCGTCGACCCGCCAGCCTCCCGCATTCGGGAGGCCATCAAGTGCAGTCAGGGCAACTCCTTCAAGGTCAAGGCCGCACTGACTGACGCCACTCCCGAGCTTCACCTCGCTCAACGAAAGGAACTGACGTGACCGCATCATTCTCGGTCCTGCTCATACTCGGAATCATCACGCTCTGGATGGCGGACAGGCTAAAGAAGCCGAAGATAGCGAGGTGGCTGGACATAGTCGCAGCCATCCTTCTTGTGGGAGCCGGATCCGTAGGGGCTACCGGCATTGCGGGAGCAACCTTGGAGCAGGGTGTCTCGGTCTTCGCTCGTACTGCTGATCGCATCGGCGAATCGGCCGTGGGCGGTGGCTTCATGTGGGCAATCGGAATGGGTCTGACCATCTGGTTCTTTATGGCGGTACTGCCGCTATTCGATAACCAGCTTGACCGACCAACGATCCTCCTTGGACTCATTCTGCCGTCCATCGTCCAGTTCGTCCCGGGCCCGACCGGCGATCTGTTCCGCATGGTCGTCGGTGGCCTTGGCGGCGTCGGTGTTGACCTTGGCAACTTGATCGTCTGACGAGTCCAGGTCGGGAAGGAAGGTTCTCATGGTCGGTCGCATCATCGTCTACGGGGCACTCATCTACTTCGTAGCAACATTCATACGCCACCACCCGAAGACCAAGCGTTACGTCGCAAACGCAAAGCTCGTCGGCACTGCCGCGAAGTCACTGCCCGCCAAGGCTCGGCGATCGGTGAAACGAGTCAAGGCCGCCGCTGCTGGAGCCACTGTCGGCATAGGTGGCCTAGTCCCAGCGCGGCGCGCCTTGGGGCGCCTCAGAGGGCTCTTTCGCAGAGCCTTCCAGGGACCTCGCCCCGTTGAGACGCCCGTTGAGACGAGCGCCTCCAGTCTCAACGGTCTCAACGGTCCGTTGAGACCCGTTGAGAAAGCCTCTGACCAGCGGAAACGCAAGCGCGTCTCATCTGTCTCAACGGAGAGCGAGACACCGACCCTACGCGCGCAGGCGCGCAAGGAGCCTGTGCCGCCTCACCTGCGGCTGGCAGTCCTACGCGCACAGCACGAAAAGCGCAAGCGACAGGCAGAAGCTCAACGACGCCTAGATGCCGCCAACATCGAAGCCGATCTCTACAACGCGGGAAATCCAATTCCAGTCCTGGCACTGCCAGGTGTAGCCATCACAGGAGGAACCATGATCACCACCGACCTTGAGACCATCAGCGAGCACGCCACCGAACTCACGGCAGCCGAAACCACCCTCGCCGAACACGGCGAGGCGATCGAGGCCTTGCTCGTTTGGTCTCGCGGCTATGGCGACCGGACCGGCGAAGCGCTCGTCAAGACCGCTGGCATGGAGTCGGCAGCCGAAGCCGTCTCCGAAGCGGCCTCGGCATTCCAGCCGGCCATGTTCGACGCGCTCAACGACGCCCTGGCCGATATGCGCCAAGCCGTCAATGCTGCCCAAGTCGTTGGGGACGCCGCCGAAGAGGTTTCTGCGCAAGGCGATGTCAAGGCGTACACGGCGCAGTGATGGCGAAGTCCAGAGCGCAGGTTCGCCGTGACAAACGGGACAAGGCTCGTAAGAAAGCCGAGAAGGTGACCAGTCCTGCAACATTGCCGGCGACTGTCAATACTGCCGCAGTGATCGAGCGGTACGTAGCAGGCCAACTCACCTCGAAGTCCGACAAGCGGGAATCCAGCTTCCGACCGGTCTGGAATTGGGGGGTTCGCAACCGCGGACCCCTCACCCCCCGTGCGGCCGGCGCCCTGAGCTTCGGGGTCTCCATCACGACAACCGGGTGGGTCGTCCCGACTGCGGCGGCTGTCCTGGCTGCCGGCCTGTGGTGGACCGCTACTCGACCAGAGCTCAAGCTTGGCGGCAGAGTCTGGCTATCCCCGCGCGAGCGAAACCTCTACGGCACCATCGCCGCGTCAACGGCGGTCGGGACGCTCACAGCGCCCGCCGTCACCGCCGCGCTCATCGCAACC
>JBOFLH010000145.1:0-6611 GCA_051657765.1 Nocardioides sp.
GGGGTCGATCTGATTCACCCAGGCCACGACACCGCCGCCGACGTGCACCGCGTCACCGTATCCCGCAGCCTTGACCACGCTCAGGCACTCGGCGGAGCGGACACCGCTCTTGCAATGCAGGACCACCTGGGTGCCCGAGTCCACCGACGGGAGCCGCGACAATGCGTTGCCGTTGAGAAACTCACCCTTCGGGATCAGCACCGAGCCCGGGATGTGATTGATCTCGAACTCGCCAGGCTCCCGCACGTCGATCAGCACGAAGTCGCGTTGACCATTCTCACGCTCCTTGAGCAGGTGGTCCAACTGGACCACCGAGATGGTCGAGCCCACGGCGGCCTCGGTCGCCTCCTCGGAGACCGCGCCGCAGAAGTACTCGTAGTCGATCAACTCGGTCACCGTCGGGTTCTCCCCGCACAGAGCGCAGTTCGGGTCCTTTCGGACCTTCAGCTTGCGGTACTCCATCTCGAGCGCGTCGTAGATCATCAACTTGCCCACCAACGGCTCGCCAATGCCGGTCAGCATCTTGATGGCCTCGTTGACCTGAATGGAGCCGATGGAAGCGCACAGCACACCGAGGACGCCACCCTCGGCGCAGGAAGGCACCATGCCCGGCGGCGGCGGCTCGGGGTAGAGGCACCGATAACACGGCGCCTGGGCACTCGAGCCGTCCGCGAGGGTCGCGGTAGGCCAGAACACGCTGGCTTGGCCGTCGAAGCGATAGATCGAGCCCCAGACATAGGGAATCCTCATGAAATACGCGGCGTCGTTAACGAGGTAGCGGGTGGCAAAGTTGTCGGTGCCGTCGACGATGAGGTCGTAACCTTCGAAAATGGCATGGACGTTGTCGTTGTCCAGCCGCTCGCCGTGTACCAGGACGGTCACGTAGGGATTGATCTCCGCCACCCGGTCCCGCGCAGACTCGGCCTTGGCCCGATCGATGTCGGACTGGCCGTGAATGATCTGGCGTTGCAGATTCGATTCATCGACCGTATCGAATTCCACGATGCCCAGCGTGCCCACCCCGGCCGCCGCGAGATACATCAGCGCCGGACTGCCCAACCCGCCCGCGCCGATCACCAGAACCTTGGCATTCTTCAGCCGCTTCTGGCCGGTCATGCCGACGTCGGGGATGATCAGGTGCCGGCTATAGCGACGTACCTCGTCGATGGTCAACTCGGCGGCAGGATCAACGAGCGCGGGGAATGACACGGATACTCCTCAAACGGCGGGCAGGCTATCAGGAAACCCGAGCGACGACGGTTCGCCTACTAGTAACCGATCGAGCGTCCCAGGTGTTCCCGGGCCGCGCTCGGCACCCCGTCATTCTCTCGCGTCGGCCATCGGATCGTCGGGCGAGTTCGAATCGCGGACCGGCGGATGGGCCAGCGGAGCGGGTGACGCATCCTCAGCGTCCCGGCGCGGGTACGCTCTCCTGGTGAATACCGGTCCCCACCTCGGCGCACCGACCGGGCAATCGACGACCGGCAGCCGATCGACGCGGGCTCGAATGCCCCGCAACGAGCGCCGTCAGCAGTTGTTGTCGAGTGCGCTGGAGATCTTCGTGGCGCAGGGGTATCACTTCGCGGCCATGGACGACATCGCCGAGCGCGCCGGAGTTTCCAAGCCGGTGCTCTACCAGCACTTCCCGAGCAAACTGGACCTCTACCTCGCCTTGCTCGACGACTCCTGCGACACCTTGATCGACAACTGCCGGCAGGCGCTGGCCTCGACCGATGACAACAAACAACGCGTCGCGGCCACCGTCGAGGCGTTCTATGCCTACGTCGCGAGCGACTCGGGCGCCTTTCGCCTGGTCTTCGAGTCGGACCTGACCAACGAACCGGCGGTGCGCGAACATGTCGAGCGGGTCACCGTCGAAACCGCCGACATGGTGGCCGCCGTTATCCACGACGACACCGGCCTGCCGTCCGCCGCTTCTCGATTGCTCGCGGTGTCGCTGGTCGGCATGGCCCAGGTGAGTGCCCGCTTCTGGCTGGCGGATGCCGGTGGGATTTCCCAAGCCGAGGCTGCTGGGTTGGTATCGGGCTTGGCCTGGCGCGGGATTCGGGGGTACCCGAAGAGTGACCCCGCTGACTCCTAGCCGTCGCCTGCGAGGCATGATGACGTCGGTTCGGAGTCCCAGTGATCGGCGGCCCTAAGCGGCATACCGGCTGATCCGGACGAACGTGAAGCACTAGCGAGGAGAGGTTCACTGTGGAGGTAAGGATCGGTGTGCAACATGCGGCTCGCGAATTGGTCGTCGAGGTCGACCAGGATGCCACCGCCGTGGAGCAGCTGCTCGTGGCCGCGGTCGAGTCCGAGGGCCTGTTTTCGCTGACCGACACCAAGGGCCGCCGCGTCCTGGTCCCGGCGGGGCGCGTTTCCTACGTCGAACTCGGTGGCGGAGTCGCCGGACAGGTCGGCTTCCGCTCCTAGCGCGGCACCTTGGCGGAGCGCCGGCGGCACGCCCGGCCTCAATGGTTGCTCTATGCGTCCGGATTGAGGATGATCGATCCCGATCCATTCGGCGGATAACCGCCCGCGATGGTAACGCGCCTAAGGAACGGCGCCTAAGGAGGAGAGATATCCATGGGATCCATCATCGCAACCCTGGTCGGCGGGACGGTCATAGGACTGCTCGGCAAGTTCGTCGCCCCAGGAAATCGAGACAACATCCCGTTGTGGTTGACCGTGATCTGCGGCATCGGCGGCAGCCTGATCGGCTATGTGGTCTACACGACCTTTGGCGGGGACGGCTCGAAGGGTATCGACTGGACCCGGTGGATCGTGTCCATAGCGGTTGCCGCGATTCTGGTCGTTGTTGCCTCCGTGGTGACTGGCAGAAAGAAGGCCTAGCACAGCGTCCCATCCGGACGGCCCAGGGTGCCCGGAACTGGGCCGTCCGGACGGGGAAGCTACGAATCGAGACCCAGCTCGGCCATCCGGGCGACATGTCGCTCGGTCAGTCGGTTGAACATCTTGCCGATCGCCGCGAGGTCCATGCCCGGTCGGTCCACGGTTCCGGTAAGGAGCGCGGTGAGGCCGTCGCGATCGGCGACCACCCGCTGAGCCTGTGAGAGCGCCTCACCCATCAGACGACGTCCCCAGAGTGCGAGTCGGCCAGCCACTCGTGGGTCGTCGTCGATAGCGCGGCGAACCCGGTCCACCACGAAGGCGGCGTGCCCGCCGTCCACCAGCGCGGCGTCGATGAGGAGCCGGGTGTGATCGTCGAGGATCGCCCCCACTTCTCGATAGAAGTCCGCCGCCAACCCGTCGCCCACATAGGCCTTGATCAGGCCCTCCAACCAGGTTCGCGGTGCGGTGTGGCGATGAAAGTCGTCGATCGGCTCGCGAAACGGACTCATTGCGGCGAACGGGTCGGCATCGAGTGTGCGCAGCCGTCCGATGAGCTGGGTCAAGTGACCGAACTCCGCGCTGGCCATGCCGGCCAGAGCCATCTTGTCCGCCAGCGTCGGCGCGAGCTTGGCGTCATCGGCGAGCCGCTCGAAAGCGGACAGCTCGCCGTAGGCGATGGCACCCAGTAGATCGACTATGGCCGCGCGATACGCCGGATCGGCAAACGGATCCGCGCTGGGCGGCGGCGTGGATGCGTCCATGACCGCACACTACCGATAGACTGCTCTCGATTCCGGGCCGGTTCGAACTCGTGTGAGCGTCGAACCAACCTAGTGGCGAACTTCGTGGTGGCCCTCGGCCCACCTCGAAGGGCCAGCCATCCGTATGTGCGCGGTAGGTCTTGATCGACAAGCGATCGTGTCCCACTGCATCGAATCGCAATTCCGATCTGACTAGTGCCCGAAGTTCCGGGCGAAAGCGAACAGAAGATGACAACATTCCGAGACCTTGGCGTGCACCGCGAGATATGCGACTCACTGGCGCGGGCCGGCATCACCGAACCGTTCCCCATCCAAGAGATGACCCTGTCGGTTGCTTTGGTGGGCACCGACCTGATCGGGCAAGCCCGCACCGGAACCGGCAAGACCCTGGCGTTCGGCATCCCGGTGCTGCAGCGAAGCATCGCCCCCAAGGATTCCGACTACTCCCAGATCCCCGAGGGCAAGCCACAGGCGCTCATCGTGGCACCTACCCGTGAGCTGGCGTTGCAGGTGTCCAGTGATCTGGAGGTGGCCGGCAAGGATCGTGGCCTTCGGGTGCTGACGGTCTACGGCGGGGTTGGGTATGACGGGCAACTGGATGCGTTGACGGCCGGTGTGGACGTGGTCGTCGGCACACCGGGGCGACTGATCGACCTGATCAATCGCAAGGCCCTCGACGTCTCGCACGTCCACGCCTTGGTCCTCGACGAAGCCGACGAGATGCTCGACCTGGGATTCCTCCCGGACGTCGAACGCCTGCTATCCAGCACCCCGGAGACTCGGCAGACCATGTTGTTCTCGGCTACCATGCCGGCCGCGATCGTCGCGCTAGCCCGGACGCATATGCGGCACCCGATGAACATCCGCGCGGAGTCGTCCTATGACAACGCCACCGTGCCGGCCACCGCTCAGTTCATCTACCTGGCGCACGACCTGGACAAGCCGGAGATCATCGCCCGAATCCTGCAAGCCGACGATGCCGACAAGGTCATCGTCTTCACCAAGACCAAACGACAGTCCCAGCGCATCGCGGACGACCTGGCCGAACGCGGCTTCACCAGCAGCCCGTTGCACGGCGACATGGCACAGGTCGCGCGTGAGCGCGCATTGACCAAGTTCCGCGACGGCAAGTTGCGGGTATTGGTCGCCACCGACGTCGCCGCCCGAGGCATCGACGTGCAAGGCGTGTCCCATGTGGTCAACTTCAGTTGCCCGGAGGACGACAAGACCTATGTCCATCGGATCGGTCGCACCGGCCGAGCGGGCGCGACCGGAATCGCGGTGACGTTTGTGGACTGGGCGGACCTCACCCGGTGGAAGGTGATCAACAAGGCCCTCGCGCTGCCGTTCGAGAACCCGCAGGAGACGTACTCCACTTCCGAGCACCTCTACCACGATCTGGCGATTCCGCCCGGCACCGCGGGGCGGATCGTGCCGGCCGCTCCCGCCGTGCCCCGCGGCATCGATCGGTCGGAGGGTTCCCGATCAAAGTCTCGCGGAAGTCGGGCCAAGGGCGTGGAACGGGCCCGCGAAAGTCGACCCGGGTCAACTCAGCGGGGCGCAAGTCAACGGGGCCAAGATCAACCCACGCAGAGTCGGTCCGGTCGGAAGTCAGCGGCCAATGGCGCCGCGCAGGAGAGTGTCCCCGCTGGCGCCGAGCCCCGGCGCCGCCGCACCCGCACCAGGCGCCGGACAAGCGAACGAAGCGAACCGGCTGGCGTGGTGACCGGCTCCACGGCCGCCGACGCACCACCGGCCGACTAGCCATACGCAACGCAATGGGCTAGTTCGGGCGACGCAAAACTAGTCGCCGCGCTCAGGCGGTCACCACCACGGTGGTGCCGATGGGGGCGAAGTCCCACAGCACTTTCGCGTCCGCGCGCTGTTGCCTGACGCAGCCGTGCGAGAGGGGCGCACCAAGGTCGTCCACGGACTGTAGGGGCTCACCAGTCGAACGGTCGATCGGGATGTCGTGGAAGCCGATCGCGGCACCGGTCGGGCCTTGAGTGAATCGCACGAAGTAGGCCATCGTCGAGCCGCCGTCGAAACTGATGGCGGCAACGGATCGTGAATAGACCGCGAAGGTGCCTGGCTGTAGATTCTCGAAGGCGCTGCCGGAGACGAGGTAGGTCGACTCTACGTCCTCGGATTCGGTGATCAGCCAGACTCGTTGTCGGCTCTCGCTATAGACCACACGACGACCGATCCCGGAGTCTGCGGGCAGCGTGGTGTCTCGAGTGATCTCGGATTGCACACTGCGCACCGGAGCGATCTCTGGCGGTGGGTTGACCTCGTCCACCGTGGCGGCAGTGGCACCAGTGACCCGCGGTTCGGAACCCGACTCTAGACCGATCACCGCACCGACCCGGTGCATTGCGGCACCGATGGCCCGAGGGGCGCCGCCCTCAGCAGTCCAGGGAGCCTTCGATGACCACGGCGAGAACACCGTGCTGACCCCGCCGACACCGACCACGACAGCAGCCAGAACCCGGATCGTACGAACCAGGTAGCGAGCCCGCACTCGTGAACGGCGACGGCGTCGGCTCGGCCGGCGGTGCCTGCCATAACCAGAATCCGCGACCCGGCCAACACCTGGGCCCCACTCAGCACCAGGGTCCAATTCAGCACCAGGGTCCAATTCAGCGCTGTCGGCGTGCTCGGCACTCGTGGCCCGCGCACTCAGCCCGGACGGTCCGGGCGCAGCGGCGCGCCCGAGAACGACAGGCGGCATTGCGGTGTCGGCAGACATCAGTCTCTATCATGCCGTATCTGAACCGCACTTAGTAGTACACCAGACCGATAATCCCCGGTGTCACCCGTTTGATGCCCGGTCACCAGGTCGGCGGCGGGCCACCAAACGCGGCATCGACCAAGGTCGGACCAACCTCCGAAACGTCATGGAGCAACCAGCCGTTGTGCAATAGCAGCATCGCCGAAGCCGGCCGAAAGATCAGCCACAACCAGCGGCCTTCTGCCTCGCCGAGAAACACCGAT
>JBOFLH010000146.1:0-1315 GCA_051657765.1 Nocardioides sp.
AGCTGATCGAGATCGACGGATCTACCTACCCGGTCGTCGATGTCGACGTCACCAGCGACAGCCACCCTTTCTGGACTGGCACCGCCCGAACCCTCGACAGTGAGGGACGGGTCGAGAAGTTCCAGCGGCGCTACGGAGGCACCTCAAGTTGAGCAGCGTGCCGGCCGCGGTGGCCACCGGCGATGTCATGCGTGACCTGCTCAACGATGACCTGCTGCGCGAGCACGACGTTGCACACCTACCGCGATGACGACCGAGGTATCAGCAAGGTCGCCTGCGCCCACATCGAATTCGCCGACCTCGTCGTGCTCTACGCAGACCCGGAGACCGAGCCGAATAGCTGCTCGACCAACAAAGCCGGGTTGCCCTCTAACACGGAATCGAGCCCTGATTGGGGCGACATCCGGGACGCCGGTTGGACTGCCCCACCATTGTCGTCCGAACCCGTGAAAGCCTACTCAGGAGAAGCCATGGCCATACCCAGGCGCCGTACCTCACGCAGCAATACACCTAACCGCCGCTCTCAATGGAAGGCGACCCCGCCTAACCTCGTTGCCTTGACGATCGCCGGCGAGACCTACCGTCTCCCGCGCGCGCCAGTGCCCGCCGTTCAGCGCGACTACGTCAGTCCCGCGCCGCGGGGTGCCCGATGAGCACACCTCGCCGGGCGACCGCGACCGGAGTTGCAAAAGGCCACAAGAAGCCTCTGCTGGCCCCCAACGTGACCGAAGTCGACTACAAGGACCCCGCACTGTTGCGTGCCTTCCTCTCCGACCGGGGCAAAATCCGCTCCCGCCGCATTACCGGCATCACACCGCAGCAGCAGCGAATGGTGGCCCGCGCCATCAAGAACGCCCGCGAGATGGCCCTCCTCCCCTACCGCGGCCGCTGAATGCGCCGTGCCCAGCAATATCACCTGAAGGACAGTCCGTGAAAGTACGCAACTCCATCCGCTCCGTGAAGAACCAGCCCGGATCCCAGGTCGTCCGGCGACGTGGCCGGATCTACGTCATCAACAAGTTGAACCCCCGGCTCAAGACACGCCAGGGCTGACCCCGTTAACCACCGGAGGATTCCCATGTCACGCATCTGCCAGGTCACCGGAGCCAAACCCGTCTTCGGTCACCACGTTTCCCACTCGCACCGTCGGACCAACCGACGCTTCAATGTCAACATCCAGTCCAAGCGCTACTGGGTGCCTAGTCTCAACCGGAAGGTCACCCTCACTGTGAGTGCCCGGGGAATCAAGACCATCGACCAGCGCGGCATCGACGCCGTCGTCGCCGAGATCCTCAGAAGGGGGGACAGCGTCTAG
>JBOFLH010000147.1:0-2825 GCA_051657765.1 Nocardioides sp.
CTCACCAATCAGCGAGTGCCGACTTCGGCCGCCCCGGTTGAGGTGGCGGTGTTTCGGTTCTCACCCAGCGGCCGGTTGGCGGCCGCGGTGACCGGGCGATCATTCGACGCGCTGCAGGTGCCGGTCAGCTGGGGACGGCTGAGGGTGGTCACCCCCGGACTGATCCGACGGGCACACGCGGCCGGCAAACACGTGCACGTGTGGACTGTGGACCACCCCGACGAGATGCGCCGGCTGCTCGACCTGGGTGTCGACGGGTTGATCAGCGACCAGACTGACACTCTGAGGATCGTCCTGACCGAACGCCGACTATGGAGGGATCACCGATGAGTGATACAGCGCGCGGCATCGCCGACTTGCGGCCGCTTCAGCGAGCCCAGGATCAGCGGGCTTGGTATTGGTACGACTGGGCCAACAGTGCCTACTTCACCACGGTCGCGACCGTGCTGTTTGCGCCGTACATCATCAGCATCGCCGAGCGGGCCGCTGTCGACAATCGGATCAGTTTGCTGGGCATACCGGTCGCCCCGGGTTCGCTGCCGTCCTACCTGGTCACCTTCTCCACGATTCTGTCGGCCGTCCTCCTGCCGCCCCTGGGCGCGTTAGTCGATCGGAGCGGCAACAAGCCGCGACTGCTGGGGTGGTTCGCGTGGACTGGTGCCTTGTTCGCGAGCTTGCTGTTCTTCTGCACGGGCGACAACTGGCAGATCGGGGCCGTGGCAGCGATCGGGGCGAACCTATGTATCGCCGCCTCCCTGGTGGTCAACGACTCGATTCTGCCCGACATCTCCCTGGCCAGCGAACGAGATCGGGTCTCCTCGCGCGGTTGGGCTTTCGGCTACCTCGGCGGCGGCCTGTTGCTGATCGTCAACCTGGGAATGTTCCTTTTCCACCGGCAACTAGGCATGACCGAAGGCTTCGCCGTCCGACTAAGCATGCTGTCGGCGGCGCTGTGGTGGGCCGGATTCACCGTGATCCCCTATCTTCGTCTTCGCCGACAACCGGCACTCGACAAGATCCCCGTCGATGGTGGTCTGGTCCGGCAGAGCTTCAGTCAGCTGGCTCGGACGCTGCGAGAGATGCGACGGTACCCGGTCGCGATCACCTTCCTCGGCGCCTATCTCCTCTTCAACGATGGCATTCAGACCGTGATCGTCTCCTCGTCGACCTACGGCTCGGAGGAACTCGGCTTCGGACAGACGGTGCTGATCGGCACCATTCTTATCGTCCAGTTCGTGGCCTTCGCCGGAGCGCTGCTATTCGGCCGCCTCGCGGCCAGTTTCGGCGCGAAGCGGACCATACTGATGGGGCTGGTGGGGTGGATGGTGATCGTCACGGTCGCGCTTGTCATGCCAGCCGGGCAGGTGGCACCGTTTCTGCTGCTGGCGGTGGCCATCGGCGTGGTGCTGGGCGGCACCCAGGCCCTGGCCCGATCGCAGTTCTCGGTGTTCATCCCGCGCGGCAAGGAGGCCGAGTTCTTCAGCTTCTATCACGCGGTTGATCGAGGCACGTCATGGTTCGGCACCCTTGTCTTCGGGCTCGTCTACCAGTTGACCGACTCCTACCGGCCGGCGATCTTCGCATTGATCGTCTTCTTCCTCCTGGGTGGGCTGCTGATGATGAAGGTCGACACGGCCCAGGGCATGCGTGACGCAGGTAACGTCACACAGCCGTAACAGGAGGAATGTTGCGGGTGGGTGATGCGTTGATAGGTCGAGGGATTAGTAAGTTGACGAAATACTCTTGGCGATCCGCGTCATAGAGCACCCTCACCTTCGTCTCAGGTGCAACATCCGGATGTACACCGGGAATCCAGTTCGTGGGAGGTTAGACATGGCAGAGCGCACTTTGCGTGGCGCGCGACTTGGCGGCCAGAGCTTTGAGGACGAGCGAGGCATCGAGTTTGCTGCTCGGCAACAGGTTGGCTATCAGTGCCCTCAAGGACATGCCTTCGAGATCACGATGTCGGACGAGGCGGATGTGCCGGCTCACTGGGAATGCCCCCGTTGTGGAGCGGAGTCACTCGGCGCCAATTCAGTCACCGCGGAGGTCAAGGCGGACAAGCCGGTTCGCACTCACTGGGACATGCTGTTGGAGCGGCGCTCCGTAGTGGAACTCGAGGACATCCTCAGCGAACGGCTCGCGTTGCTGCGCAGTGGTGAGATCGGTCCCGCGCACCTGCACCGAGCCAACGCCAAGAGGACAGCCCCAGCTCGCTAATCCGGTCAGCACGTTAGTGCCGACCGGATTGATCGCTGATCATCACCAGCTGGTCGATCGGACACAGCGGCTGGCTACCTTGATGACTGGCTACCGATGGCGTCAGTCGTCGATCACCTCACCGGTGATCACCGTTCCCATTCCTGACCCAGGGCGCCGGTGCGGCTGCGGGCGACGTGGATCGACGGTGCCTCGCCGACTGAGATAGCGAGTGATCGATGCCCGCACCATGGGGCGAGTGAGCGGGAAGATCAGCACCAGCCCCACCGTGTCGGTAACGAAGCCGGGAGTGAGCATCAGCGTCCCGCCCACCAAGATCAATGCGCCGTCAGCCAACTCCTTGGCCGGTAGCTGGCCACGGTCGAGGGCCGTGCGCAACGCGCGCCAGGCCCGGCGACCCTCCCGCGCGATGAGCCAGCTACCGACGATGCTGTCCGCGACCAACAGGACGATCGTGGGCCAGACTCCGATCAGGTGACCCACTCGAATCAACACGTAGATCTCGATCAGGGGCACTCCGACCAAGGCCACCATGAGCAGCCAGACCGGGAGGCGCGCCGCGCGGGTGGTCACCGAGGCACCCATCGACGGATGAGGCCGGCCAA
>JBOFLH010000148.1:0-25926 GCA_051657765.1 Nocardioides sp.
TACCGTCGTGGCCCGCGTCCACCGCTCCAACTCGTCCCGATCGCCAAGACGCAAAGCCAATGCCGGGGCAGGTCGATTTGCCATGCCTCATGATTTCAGATCGACAACCCTAAAGACATTTGCCACGCGGACCACTAGCAAGTCGCACCCGGTCCGGTGCTGGCCGGCGAGGGGTGCGCACTCGCCGGCCAGCTGTTTTGTGGTGATGCGGCGGGATTAGCGGAATGCCTCCGCACCGCGTGGGCTACCCCACCCGGTTGGCGCGTCGTACCCGGGTTTCGCTTTGCAGAGATAGGACTCCCCGCAGCTGCGGAAGACCACGTTGTCGCCGGTGGTGATATCGCGGAACCCGCTGTGGTCGCCCAACAGGCTGGCTCGCGACTTGCCGCCGGCGTTCGCGCCAGCGATCAGGCCGGCCACGAACGGTGCCGACGCGCTGGTGCCGCCGACGACGAACCAACCGGTGCTGCCGTCGAAGAACTCGGTGGTGTCGTAGATCGCGAGGTTTTCGGCGACCGCGGAGACATCCGCGACGGTGCGTTTGCCGCAGAGTTTGTCGGTTTGGTCGGCGGGTTTGTTGAAGTATGCCGAGCAGCCCGACCCGCCAAACTGCCAGGCCCGTTCCCGCCACCCGCGCCAGTTGTCGGCCCGGGTCAGGGTGGTGCCGCCGACCGCGATAGCTTTCGGGACGGTGGCGGGGAAGCTGGCGGTGGTGTAACCGCTGTCACCGGTCGCGACCACCGCGGTCACTCCGGGTTGGGCGTAGTGTGAAGCAGACCGCACCGCGACGGTGTTCTCGGTGATGCCATAGGAATGGTTGGTCACCTTCGCGCCAGCCGCTACTGCGGCGTCGGTAGCCGCGGCCAGGGCCGTGTCGGAGGGTTCGTCTGCTTCGGCCAGGACGAGTCGACACTGTGGGCAGGCCGCGGACACCATCTGCAGGTCGAGTGCGGCCTCTAGCGCCCACCCGGGATCGACGTCAGGATAGTTGCCGGTCTGGCCGCGTTGGTTGATCTGAGTGAAACAGCCGCTTGCCTTGGTGCAGGGGGGTAGCCCGAATTGTTTGCGGTAGACCGCGAGGTCCTTCTCCGCGGTCGGATAGTGCGCCCCTACCACCACGCCCACGGTCTGCCCCCGCCCGGTCGACGCCGGCACGTCGTAGGCATCCCGCAGGTCACCGGCCCCCCACCCTTCAGGGGCCGGCGCCCGACCTCGGGCATCGGCAGCCACGGTGGGCACACCGGGACGTTCCACAACGACCCCACACCGCGTGGTGGTGCCCCGGCAGGCACCGTTCGGGTTCATTACCGCCGACGGCGTCATCGTTACCTCCGTTCCGGCAGCGCTGGCCGCGGCCAAACCGGCCGGTAGCCGGTAGGCGTGAATCGCGGTTTCGGTCACGGTGAACCCGGCCGCATCTGTCCCAGTGACCTGGAGATTCACATGCTTCGCGCCCACCGGGTTCGGATATGACACGGTAAACGAGTTGTCATCAACGCGGGTCACCGCGGCGTTCTTCCACCCCGCCCCGTCGGTGCCGTATCGCACCGCCGCGGTCGCGACCCGCCGGTTCACTGGCCCGACGTTCCCGAAGTCCAACCCGAACTCCACCCTTGACCCCGCGATGGTCTGATCCAACCGTCGGGTCGGCACATAGCTCGGCATCAGCAACCCGATCGCGGTGTCCCCGCGCTGGGAGGTGAATTCCCAGTCCGTGGTCACCCGGGACGACAGATCCCACAAACTCGGCCGCAGTTTGGTCTCCGCGTGCAACCGATATCCCTGCTTGGTTGCCGGCAAGGTTACCGACGGTGAGATCAAGTCCGCCGGCTGGCCCTCCGGGCGGCCGCGATCGATGACCTTCCCGCCCGCGGTGCTCAACGACCAGGAACTCAGACTCGGGCCGAACAGCGACGTCGACCCCGGCAACCGGCTATCGGCCGGGCTCCACAACGGAACCGCCCCCCGCAACACGTCACCATCGCGACACCACAAACACTCGCCCAGCAACCGGCGATTCAAGCCCACCTCAACCCCGGCACCCACCGGCCCCAGCAAGTACCCCACCTCGGGCGCGACCTCACCAGCCCGATAGGTCGCAAAATCGTAGTCGAATTCGACCGAGGCGAGATCGTCGTAGAACGCCTGGACGGAGAAGCCCCACTCAGTGGTTCCGGCGAGCACCCGTATGTCCTTACGCTGCGGAGCCTCGAAAGGTTGGCCGATCGAGTCACAGAAGAACTGGGTGGCTTGACACCCCACGATGAACAACACTCGGTCCGGGGTCGTCGACCCGTACACCGCCACCGGAGCTTGGGCGAACTCGTCCGGCTCGTGGCGACGAACCATGGTCCGCGGCACGCCCACCCACTCATCTGCCGTGACGAATGACCTATTGCCGCCGGCGCCATGACTAGCCAACAGCCGCACATTGACGCGGCCCACCTTCAGACTGGGCATCGGGTTCGCAACCGCCGTGACCTCGCCGTCACTCGCAATGCCCAGGCTCAACGCACCATCACCGCTCTCGGCGTACGCACTCCACTCATAGGCCCACTGGCCCAATACCGCACCCGGCACCGATACTCGCGGCGCGACCGTCGCATCCGCGAAGTCGACCCGCACTGTCTTGTCAGCACGAACCTCCGGCGCTGTCCCCACGAACCGCAATCCGGTAAATGGATCTCGCACCGCGACCACGTAGTTTCCCTCCGGTACCGCCACCCGGGCCTCACCCTCGAACGCGACCGAAGAGTCGCTAAACAACCTCGGATCATCCAAGTTCGCTATGAACACGAACCCGAACGCCGCCGGTGCGCCACCGTCGTCAACCTTGACCGTCAACGTCCGCAACTGCACCCCCGTCCGCGCCGCCACGCCCGCCTTGTCCTGCACCGGCAACGACACCAGGCGCACGCGAGACCACCCGGCACCAGCCATCGCACCCACACCCACCGAACCCGGCCGATAGGACCCAACTACCCCACGGCTACCGGACACCGTCCGATCCTCCCGACCCGACTCCACCGCCAGACCCGGCACATCACCCGCTCGGGCACCGGCCGCGAACTCCACCACCACCGGCACCGAATCGGCCTTGGCGTACCCCTGCAATCGGGTCAGATTGAACATCGACACATCCAGTCGATATCCCACCTGCTTCGACAACTGAGGAATCGCGTACACCGCGGTAGCCGTACGCACCACCTGCAACGGCTTACCGAACGACGGCGACCCCGCCTTCAACGACAGCGCCGGCTGCCCATGCGGACCGGACCGCACCACCACCACGTCGCCACTGATCAACCGCACCTCACCAGGCGCTACCAACCCGGCCAAGGAGGCCTGGCCAGTCGGCGGTGACACAGCGGCCACCGGCGAGGTCGCCGGCAATACGGCCAACGCCGCAACGATCGTCGCGATACCGGCGAGCGTCGATGATAATCGGCGCCGCGCGCCCCACAAGCCAAGTCCGTACATGACGGTAGTCCTTCCGAATCGGGTCGATGTCTCCTAAACGGAAGCAACGACCCGCTGGGTTGGCTCGCGCTAGCGAGCAATTCTCTCGGCGCTCCGAACCACCGTCGCTTCAGCACGCTCCGCGTGCGGACGAGACGGGCTGCCGAACCCAGGGGCGTGCGGACGCCGGACCATCCGGTAGCAATCCGGCGCGACCCGAACGACATCGAGCCACCTTGCCTCAGTGAGTGACTGAGGCAAGGTGGCTCGTGATGCGCGTTGCTAGATGGCGGTTAGCCCGTGTACTTGTAGATCTTGACCCAATCGATCTCGAACGCGTCATCAGCCGGGTAGGGCCCGAAGCCCTTGCCGGCAGCATTCGCCGGGCAGCCGATCCACCGGTCACACTCACCGTCGATGTAGCCCATGGCCAACTTGGCATCCTTGAGCTCGAACATGAGTTCCTGAGTGCCAGCGAGTTTGCCATCGATGTAGTACTTCACTGTGCCAGGTGTCGACCCCTTGGCCGGGAAGACCTCCAACGCGTAGGTGTGGAACTCGCCCGACCAGTCGCCTTGATGAACTGGTTTGATGCTGGTGCGACCCGCACCCTGCCGCCAGTGCTGGGTGAGATGCATGGACCGCGGTTCTCTGGTGATGTTCTCGATGAAGTCGATCTCATACGACCAGTCCGAGGCGAGTGGGAAGACTCCGAGATATGAGTCGTAGCCATAGCTGATCGGCTTCCCCGACGAATCAACCCCGCCGGCCACCTTGGCGCGAACCTCCCAGCGACCCCCACCACTGACCAAATGGTTGTCGCCAGTATCAAGCCCGCCCGACGCGGTGTAGTTGCTGGCACAAGTACCGCTCGTCGCCGGGTTGCCTCGCAGCTGGAGGACGCCGCCGGACACCGAGGTATTGCCGGCCCAGAAGCACCGGGACGTCTTGCGTCGGCCGGTGTTGTAGATGTTCCAGTCGTCCCGGCTCAACCCCTCGCTGAAGTCGCTCTGCCACAGGAGGTCGAACGGCCCGGAACCGCCGGATGGCGGCGGGTCGGTCGGTGAGGGGGACGGGCTCGGGTCACCGGACGGCGACGGAGACGGAGATGCGGTCGGAGACGGCGAGGTTGTCGGAGTCGGAGAAGCAGTCGGCGTGGGCTCGCCGGACGGCGACGGGTCCGGTGTGGGGTCGCCAGCACCCCAGGTCCACTGTTGTTCTTTCATGCCCGAGCAAGGCCTCATCTTGACTCCGGATCGACGCCACATTGACGGCTTCGTATTTTCTCGCTCAGGAATGATCGTCAGACAAGCACCGTCTGCACTCTTCACGGCCGGTCCGTCGAAAGTCCAGGACTGGCCCGGCCGATTGGGCCGGCAGTCGCCTCGGAACACGTAACGGAAACGCTTAACCGGCGCGGTGAGACATCTGCCCTTGGCATTCTCGATCGTTGCGCCGCGAACGAACCACATCTGCTTCTCCCGACCGCGACACGAACGCAACACGGGATGGCCGATCTTGCGGCTCGGCGTCAAGCAGAGCCCGTGCGCGCTCAGCGGCTGGGCCACCTCCGGATCCGTCGATGAGGTTGGTACGCCGACCTTGGTCGTCGACGGCCCACGCTTGGCCTCCGACGCCGCCGAGAGGTTGATCTCCGCTCGGGTCAACACGGTGATTAACGAAAGCACCGCTGCCGCGACCAGAAACCCCCGCAACCGACTCCAGTCAGCGGGCAGTCCGAACCCGCGCCAGCTCGTCATGCGATCATGCCGTCGATTCCCCATCCAGAGCTCCTCAATATGCGACTACTCACCAACCAGAACCTGGCTGGAATACCGGTTAACGTCACTAACACGTTGCGAACCGCTCTCGAGGTTTCATTCTCGTCGGAGATTTTTTCCGTGAGCCGGTCGCGCTGTTCGCTGATCGGAAGGGTCGAGCAGGATGACCGACGGGATTCGCGGCCGTCGGTGGTCCGGGCTCCCCGAAGTCGGCAGCGGCCTGGCGCCGAGGGTCTACCTGGGGCGGAGGGTGATCTCACTCAGCGTCGCGTCCGGCGTCAGATCAATCACGTCGAGCACGACCTGGGCGATCGTTTCCGGCTGGATCCACCGGCTTGGATCGTAAGGCACGTCCTCGTATTCATGAAGCGCGGCTTGCATCGGGGTCGCCGTGCGCCCGGGGTAGACCGTGGTCACCCGCACGCCCGTCGTCTGCTCCTCGGCGCGGAGCGAGTCCGCCAGCGCCCGGAGGCCAAACTTCGAGGCGGCGTACGTCGACCACCCCGGCCCCGCGTTGAGCCCGGCGCCGGAGTTGATGAATACCGCGGTGCCGCGGCGCCGTCGCAGCGCGGGCAGGCAGGCTCGGGTGAGGACCGCTGGACCGATCAGGTTCACCGAGAGGACGTTGTGCCAGGTCGCCGCATCTACCGCTTGGACTGCACCGAAGCGACCTATCCCGGCGCAGTGCACCACCGAGTCCAATTCGCCGGGCAGCGCGGCGGTCCGGAGAGCCGCTTCGGTAGTCGGCGGATCCTCGAGATCAGCTACAACAGTCACCGAGCCCGGCCATCGGACCGTTAGCTCTGCTCCGCGGTCAGCGGATCGGACTACTAGCACCAATTGATCGCCGCGGCGATGCAACGACTCCGCGATGGCTGCGCCGATGCCCGAGCCGGCTCCGGTGACCAGGTGAGTCTTCATCGGATGCGGGCTGTCACCGGGTGAGGACGATCTTGCCGAATTGGCCGCCGGCCTGCATCGCGGCGAACCCGTCGATCGCTCGCTCCATCGGCAGCACTCGGTCGATCACCGGTCGCACACCGGTGGCCGTCAGCATGGCCAGCAGCGACGCGAGCTCGGCACGAGTACCCATCGTGGACCCCACCACGCTGAGTTGTAGGAAGAAGATTCGGGCCAGTAACGCGTCGTCGAGGTCGGCACCGGACGTGGTCCCGGACAGCACCAGCACCCCGCCGGGCCGCAGGGACCGGATCGAGTGTGCCCATGTTGCCTTGCCGACGGTCTCCATTACCGCATCGACGGTGACCGGCAGCCGCTGGTTCGCCTCGAATACCTCGTGGGCCCCCAGCTCGAGCGCCCGGGACCGCTTCGCTTCCGAACGGCTGGTCACCAACACGCGCAGCCCACCCGCACGCCCCAGCAGGATCAGCGCGGTCGCCACTCCCCCACCGGCGCCCTGAATCAGCACTGTGTCACCGGCCTTCAGGCCCCCGCGGACGAACAACATGCGGTAGGCGGTCAGCCAGGCGGTGGGCAGGCAGGCCGCCTGCTCGAAACTGAGCGCAGCGGGTTTCGGGACAAGATTGGACCGAGGCACGGCGACTCGGTCGGCGAAGGTTCCTTGGTACCGCTCGGACAACAGCGATCGGCGCGGATCGAGGGTTTCGTCACCGGCCCAGTGGAGGTCACTGATCACCGCGTGCACCACCACCTCGTTGCCGTCCTCGTCGATGCCGGCGGCATCCCCGCCCAGGATCATCGGCAACCGCTCGGCAGGCAACCCGACGCCACGCAACGTCCAGAGGTCGTGATGATTGAGCGACGCCGCCTTGACCGTGACCGTCGCCCAGTTCGCAGAATCCGACCCTGCCGGGGTGGCCGGCTCGGGACGTTCCCCGACCACCAGCCCACTCAGCGGATCGTCAACGGAGAATGACTCTGCATAAACGGCGAACATGGCCCTGACCCTACCCAGGCTTCTGGCGCGTCGGCGTACGCCAGAGCCGGAGCACCACCCTCGCGAGCACATCGGCGTCTCGGACCACACCTCGATGACGAGAGTCGACTCCTTGATCGGCGTTGTCACTGAGCAGCCACCAGCCGGCCTCGCCGGTCGCGGTGGTGCGCCGTTCGACAGCACGCTTCACCGCGATGGTGCCATCGAGAAGGCGCGCCAGCACCAGGTCACCGGGACGCACGGCAGCGCCGTACCTCACCAACAATCGGTCGCCTGATCGCACGGTGGGCAGCATGGACACACCGCGCACCCGAGCAACCCCCCAACGACCCCGGGCCGAACCACTAGGCAGGCCGGACGGACCAGTCAGACCGGTTGGAGTCGAGTTCTTCACACGGAGTAGTCTGCTGATGTTGGCCGTCGTTGTCCGATTCACCTTGCTTGTCCGAAAGATCGTCTCCCAAAGATCGACTCCGAAAGGAACCTCATGTTCGCAGGCCTGTTCGCTCCCACCATCGATGTCTCGGCGCACTGTGACTTGCCGTGTGGCGTCTACGACCCCGCCCAGGCGCGCATCGAGGCAGAGTCCATCAAGGCACTGATCGGCAAGGTCGCCGACAACCCCGACCCCGACTTCCGCACGCGGGCGGTGCTGATCAAGGAAGAGCGTTCCGAGATGGTCAAGCATCACCTGTGGGTGCTGTGGACCGACTACTTCAAGGCGCCACACTTCGAGGCCTACCCACAACTGCACACCTTGCTCAACGAGGCCACCAAACTGGCCGGCGCCGGCGGCACCAAGGGCACACTCGACGTGGACGCCGCGGATCAGCTATTGGCCAAGATAGACGAGATCGCGGAGATCTTCTGGGCCACCAAGAAGGCCTAGCTACTCGAAGGCCCGGCTGCCCCGGCAACCCGCCTGCCCCGGCAACCCGCCTGCCCCGGCAAACCCAGCGAGGGTGCCGCCGTAGGCGACCAAGAAGGCACAGGTCGTGAGCCCCATCACCAGCCGAGCACTCGATAAGTGAACCAGCTCCAACACCGCACATCCGACGAAGAACAACCCTTGCCCAGTCACGAGCACCGCCGACATCAGCAAGGGCAGGGGCAATTTGTGACGACCACTGGGTAGTTTTGGGGCTTCCACGAAGGCAAACACTCTGTCAGGCTAGTTCCTGTGGCTGTTCGACAAGCGCTTCGGGACGGTCACCGCGCGTGGGGGCGCGAAATATGGTTGTGACGAAGCAGGCTCCGGTAAACCCTTGTGTAACAAGCGAAGTCTTGCGAGGCTGGAGCAGTCGGGCGTTCGTGAATTGACTCACAAGCGCCCTGGACCGTGGCAATGCGCCACGATCCACCACTCACCAAAGTCTAGAGAAGGAACTTCAGCCATGGATTGGCGCAGCCGTTCCGCGTGCCTCGACGAGGACCCGGAACTGTTCTTCCCGATCGGTAACACCGGTCCGGCTATCCTCCAGGTGGAGGAGGCAAAGCAGGTGTGCCGACGCTGTGACGTTCGCGAGCAATGCCTTTCGTGGGCGTTGGAAGCAGGTCAGGATCATGGCGTGTGGGGCGGACTCGGCGAGGACGAGCGGCGGGCGCTGAAGCGTCGCAACGCTCGCGCGCGACTTCGAGCAACTGTCTAGTTCGTCTCGCAACGCGCTCGGCCGGGCGGTGTGGAAGCTGAATCGAAGCCGAAGCAAGCCGGTGGTGGCTGACCGGGCTTACCAAGCCCTGGGGGAACGGGGATGTGCCGGGGGAAATTGGGGCGGGCAGGGAGTCTGGACTGGGAGCGCGCTATTCGGCGCGCCCGGCTTCATCCAGCGGCAGTGTGATGATTGCACATGTCCCCCGGCCGGTCAGTCCCGGCTCGATCGCCAATGAGCCGGATAACTCGGAGTTGACCAGTGTGCGAACTATCGACAGCCCGAGGTGCCCCGACGCCGCCAGGTCGAATCCTTCCGGGAGGCCGCAGCCGTCGTCGTCGACCGTGAGACGAAGTTCGTTGCCGACCCTGGACGGTGCGATCACGATGCGACCCGACCTTCGTCGCGCGGACTGAGGTGCAGACCCGGCGGTCGCAGACCCCGGCGCCCCAGGCTGGGCAACACCGCTCTGGGCAACACCGCTCTGGTTAACACCGTGCTGCACCGCATTCTGCACCAGCTCGGCGAGCACCATAGACAGCGCGGTCGCGCTTGAGGACGGCAGTACCCCGAAGGTACCCGATCGGGTGATGAGGCCCTTGTCCAGGGCGTGAAAGTCGCTCACCATCGCGGTCAACCGGTCCGCGATCTCATCGAAGTTGACCTCCTCCTGGACGGATTCACTCAACGTCTCGTGGACGATGGCGATCGAGCCTACTCGCCGCACCGCCTCATTCAGGGCGTCGCGAACTTCCGGCGATTCCATGCGCCTACCCTGCAATCGCAGCAGCGCGGCCACGGTCTGCAGGTTGTTCTTTACCCGATGGTGGATCTCTCGAATCGTCGCATCTTTGGTCAGCAGTTCGCGATCGCGGCGGCGCAGATCGGACACGTCTCGCACCAACACGAGAGCTCCGGTGTGTTGACCGTGTGGGCGCAGCGGAACAGCACGCACGATCACCACCACGTCGTGGGTGCCGATCTCGGTTTCCCGGGCCAGCCGGCCGCCAAGCACCGCGCTGACGCTCTCCTCGTCCTCGCGATAGCGCGCCGGCACCAGCTGGCGCGTCAAGTCAGCCAATAGCTCTCCGGTGAGGTCTCCCACCAGGCCCAGCCGACGATAGACCGACAGGGCATTGGGGCTCGCATAGGTCACCAGCCCCATCGGATCAACGCGCACGAAGCCATCGCCCACTCGCGGCGAATCAGCGTGATCGCTACGCTGACCAGCGGGCGGAAAGTGGCCGGTTGCGATCATCTTGGCGAGGTCGGCGGCCGTGTCAAGATACGCGAGTTCGAGCCGACTCGGCGTACGCACGCCGACTAGATTGGTGTGCCGACCGATCACGGCAATCACCCGATCCTCGCGTCGCACCGGAATCATTTCGGCTCGCACCGGAACGTCGTCACGCCATTCCGGATCGCCATCTCGCATCAGCTTTCCCTGTTGGTACGCCGCATCGAGCAACAGGCGACGACCAGACGGCTGGAACGTTCCAACGATGTCGTCGATGTATGCCGTCGGCCCGGTAGTGGGTCGCATGTGCGCGCCGACCCAAAAGCCGGTCTCCGCGCGATCCGGCAACCACAACACAAGATCTGCGAACGACAGGTCAGCGATAATCTGCCAGTCCGCGAGCAATAACTGGAGCCACGACAGATCAGCCGGATCGAGACTGGTGTGCGCGCGGACGAGCTCGGGAAAGGTCGGCATCACAGCAGCGTAGTGAGGCCGCGACCGGTCGTTGGCAACTGCCCGGACGTGGAGGTGACTAGCTCCGCGCCAACCGGAACGAGTCATCTCGGTGTCGGGCTGGCACGGTCCTGACGTCCCCAGGTGTTTTTGGTGTCGCCAGTGCGGGACTATGAGGCAAGATAGGCCTATGTCCACGTACTGGAAGCAGGTGCTCAGCACCGGACTTCTCGTACCCGAGGATCGCGGTCTGCCTGAACTAACCGCCGAACTCACCCGGATGCTGGGATCCCCCGATCCGGCGATTCGCGATGGCACCGCCTACCCGGCGCTGGCTACCTGGATCGAGCGAGGTGTCTACGACGATCTGCTCACCGGACTGGGCGACGGCATGGCCACCGGCCTGGCGGTCGGGCTTGGCGAGAAAGACACCGATTCAGTTTTCCGACGCAGTTTCTCCGCCTTGATCCTGACCGAGTGCCTGGCTCGCGAGCACTTGGCCAGCCTGGTGCCGGCCCACAAGATTCTCGAGTGGGGTGACCGGCTCGCCGCATGGTATCTGCGCGAGCGAGACTTGCGCGGATACGTCGTAGGCAAAGGTTGGGCGCACGCGATCGCCCATGGCGCTGACGCCATCGGCACTCTGGCGCACTCGCCGCATCTTGGCCGTGCCGAACTCACGGTGCTGCTCGATGTCCTAGCCGATCGACTGCTGTTGCCGGCAGACACACTGCTGATCGCCGGGGAACCGGATCGGATGGCGCTCGCCACCATGCGCATCCTGCGCCGCAATGTGGTCGGCCTGGAGATCGTCGAGCCGTGGGTCGTTCGGATCGGGCGGGCAGCGGCCAGCCGCGGCTACTCCGATCGCGACCCTTACCTCGGCACCGGCAACGCCGAGGCTTTCCTGCGCGCTCTCTATCTCCAGTTGATGTTGTCAGCTCAGGCGCCCACGATCCGTGCGGACTTACTGCTCGTACTGGTCGATGCCTTGCGAATCAGCAACGGTCAGTACGTCGGGCCTACCGTCGAGTGAGCCATGCCTGCGATCCGCCCGCGAAGCCACGCGGCGCTCGCTCGATCATCCGCCTAGCCGAGCCTAGTGACTTTCTCGCCGTCGGCCAGCTGACAGTCGAAGCGTACGTCGCCGGCGGCCATGTCGGGCCAGCCGACAGCTACCTGGAGGTGCTGCGCAACTGTTCGACCCGCGCGACGCATGCCCAGTTGTGGGTCGCGATCGCCAAGCCTCACCACGGGCGTAACGATGATCGTGGCACCGGTCCGGTAGGCACCGTGACCTATTGCCCGCCGGGATCTCCGTTTCGCGAGATCGGCGCCGAAAACGAGGGCGAGTTCCGGGCTCTCGCGGTATCCCCGGCCGCTCATGGCCGCGGCATTGGTGCCGCACTAGTTGCGCATTGCATCAAACAGGCACAAATGGCGGGCCACACCGGCGTGGTGCTGAGCACATTGCCGAGCCAACGAGCCGCGCACCGGATCTATCAGCGGCTCGGCTTCAGCCGCGATCCCGGCAGGGATTGGTCACCCACACCGCACACGGTCCTCTGGGCGTTCCGCCTCAGGTTCTGACACCAAGGAACAGGCCAGCCGGAAGAACCCAGTCCACCGGTTACGCGCCGGGACGGTTTGAGCCCGCCACCACCCCCAGCCAGCTGATGGCTCGGGGTCATGGCGGACTCGTTCGCGCTCGGCACCAAGGCGATCAGGCGTTGGGGCGCTTCCCGTGGTTGGCGCTCTTCTTCTTGCGAGCGCGGCGCTTTCGTCCGGTCTTGCCCATTTTGTTCCTCCTAGAAGCGGGCGGCACGACATCCTCTCAAACCTCACTCGCCTCGGCCAATCGGCACCAAAGCCGGCCCGCGATAGCGCCGGTGCGCGCTGTTTCGTGGCTGACCGTCTCGGTCCAAGTAATGCCTATCCGGGACTTGGCCGGGGATCATTCCGGCGCGACAGAGCGCTGCGAGGTGACCTCGCGGCACAACATCGTGACCTTCAACCGCAACTCCTCCGGTGCAGTCTCAGCGCAGGAGCGTGCCACCAGTTCCTTCACGCGGCGTTGGAGTTCGTAGGTTTCGAAGCACGGATTGCACGAACCCAGATGAGTCCGGACAGCCGATACGTCCGCGTCATCAAGCTCGTTGTCGAGTAGATAGACGATGCCCTCGAGGAAGTCGGCACATCGGGCTGCGGTGTCCGCCGGCACCTCATGCATCGGGTCATACGAACTAGGCCGGCGTTTAGTCACTGGTCATCCTGTCCCGATTGTCCTGCGGGGTCCGCCTCAGGTCATTCTCCCGCGCGTAGTCGCTGAGCATGTCGCGCAGTTGTCGTCGGCCCCGATGCAAGCGGGACATCACGGTGCCGATCGGTGTACTCATGATGTCCGCGATTTCCTTGTAAGGGAACCCTTCGACGTCCGCGAGATACACGGCCAACCGAAACTCTTCGGGCAGCCGCTGCAACGCTTCCTTGACCTGAGAGTCCGGAAGATGTTCCAGCGCCACCCCTTCGGCGGACTTGAGCCCACTAGAGGTATGCGACTCGGCTCGGGCCAGCTGCCAGTCCTCGACATCCTCGGACATCGACTGCAGCGGCTCACGCTGCCTCTTGCGGTAGGAATTGATGAAGGTGTTGGTCAGAATCCGATACAACCACGCCTTGAGGTTGGTGCCCGGACGGAACTTGGCAAACGCGCTGAACGCCTTCGCGTAGGTCTCCTGCACGAGATCCTCGGCGTCTTGCGGATTGCGAGTCATCCGCATGGCGGCGGCGTACAACTGGTCGAGCAACGGGAGCGCGTCACGCTCGAAACGCAAGGTCCGCTCCGCATCGGACTCGACATCTCGCTCGTCTGGAACGCGGTCGTTGACGATCGGGGCAGTAGCTTCGAGAGCTGGCGAATCAGTCATCGTGTCCCACAGTAGCGGGCTGACGCGCTCGGGTTCGACAAGAGCAAGCACAACAGCACAACCGGCCCACGTCGCCATTGATTCCCAACCCTGTCGAGACCAACCCATGGCCGCATCGACCCCGGCTGACCCATGGGCCTGCCCACCGGTGTGCCGCCGACCTGTTTCGTCATCCGGTGTTCTCGACATCTGATGCCACGCGCGCCAGCCACCTCACGGCCGCGTCAACCACTAGTCGGTGGACCTCCGACTGGGACAACGAACTAGATCGTGGCACCTTCAGCTCGTGATCGGCGTCGGGCACAACGACCAGTTGAGCCGCCGATGGCCACGGATCGGGAAACTCCTCGGGCCGACCCAGCGAGTCGCGCGCACCTTGGATGACCAAGATCGGGACCGATACCTCGGTGAGTTCGGTCAGCCGGCTCCGATCCGGCCGGCCCGGTGGATGCAGTGGGAATGACACCGCGAGCACGCCGCGCGCGCCGAGTTCGACCGCACATCTGGCCGCCGAGCGGGCGCCCGCCGACCGCCCACCGACAATCAAGGGCAGGCCCGCACCGAGGGTGTCGATTCCGATCAGCTCGCTGGCGACCGCACGCAACCCGTCGTCCAGGGTGGCCGGAGCACTCGCGACTCGCCGGCCCGCCACCCGCCACGGTTGCTCGAACAGCGCCACCGCCCAGCCCAGGGTGGGCAATTCGTCTGCTAGAGCTTGCAGATCCGTGCTGTCGATGCCGCGGCCCGCCCCGTGGCTGAGCAGTAGCAACCCGCGAGGCTTCACCGTCCGCCGCACCGGGGAGTACACCATGCGCCCGGGGCCCCACTTCGTCTCGATTCTGTTCTCGCGACGCACTCAGAAGAGCCCCTCGACGTCACCAAGATCGCTCCGCTGGTCAGTTCTCCACTCCCGGGTCATCGAATCGATGGGCAACGGCTCGACAAGTTGCGGCCCGTTGTTGTGCACATTGCTCACCAGCGGCGCCACCGGGAAAGCTTCGAGCCGGCCGGGCGCAGCCGGCGTCAACAGGTCGAGCAACTCCTCGGGCCGAGAGATTCGAGGATCGAGCCAGGAACCCCAGCGCTCCGGCTCAACCATCATGGGCATCCGATCGTGAATCATGCCCAGCCCGTCCTCGGCATCGGTGGTGATGATGCTGACCGTCCACCGGAATCGATCCGGGTCGGGCTCGGTCCGGGTCGGGTCTCGCCAGATCTCATAGACCCCCGCCATCGCCAGCAAACCGCCAGCATGCGGTCGAATGAAAAACGGCTGCTTCTTTGGTCTTCGAGATCCGCCAGGGCGGACGCCACGGGTCCGGACACCAGCGAGGGACTCCTGCGCGGCATCCGGGGCAGCCGGACCATCGGCGGGAGAACCCGGGCGGGCGCCTGCACCGGTGGGGAGATACCACTCGAAGTAGCCATCGGCGGGCAACAGGCATCGACGCGCCGCGAACGCGCGCCGATAGGCAGGCTTCTCAGCGACGGTTTCCTTGCGAGCATTGATCATCCGATTGCCGATCTTGGGATCGGTGGCCCACGATGGAATCAGCCCCCACTGGCACACGTGCAGCTGTCGCCGTGGCGGGGCGGACCGATCGGTGTTACCGTCCGCATCGCGCGGAGCGCGCTCCAGCACGGCGTAGACGTCCTTGGTGGGAGCCACGTTGTAGTCCGGTTCGAGCACGACGTCCACCCGTGACTCAACGACATCGAATTCCTCGATCAGGTCGCCGATGGGTCGGCTGGATGCATAGCGTCCGCACATAGCGCCACGCTACCCTCACCAGACACCACCGAGACTGTGCCTGGTTAGTCGCCGGCACGAGCCAGCTCATCGAGAAGCTGCCCGGCCGCAGCATCAGTGTCTGGTAACCCTTCGATCCAGACCCTGGTGGGCCGGCCGCTGGTTGGCTGGGCCCCGGTCGGCTGGGCCCTGGTCGGCTGGGCCCTGGTTGGCCGGCCGCTGGTTGGCTGGGCCCCGGTCGGCTGGGCCCTGGTTGGCCGGCCCCAAAGCGGCCCCCCTCCCAGTGGCTCACTGGCTGGCGCCTCACCGGTGACCATCTTGCTGAGCAGAGCTACTCGACGCCCGAGTCGGGCATCCCGCACTGCCAGTACCCCGATCCGGTGCGAGCCCAACCGGGCCGCTATCTCGCTGCCGGCAAAGACGGTCCGTGCGGCCAGGCCGAGCTGGGCCAGCTGCAGCGCTCGGGTAAGGCCCTCATCGACTTGATCGTGATCTGCGCCTTGGTTGTGAGGTACATCCAGGACAATCAGCGCATATCTATCGCCTACCCGGCCGCGAGCTTGCGGGCCCTTGCCTGCCGAGCTCGGAGCCGGCGATCTCGGCGTCGGGCGATCCGGAGCCTTGCTGTCCGAGGACGCGCGTGTTGACCCGTGCGGGCCGGCTAGCCGGAGCTCTCCCCTGTAGAGCTCCGACAGCCGGCTCCGCATGTGGGCCAAACTAGCTAGCCCGGTCATCGGATCCTCGCACGACAACTGGTGAAGATAGCCCAAGGTCGACTCGCTCCAGGCCAAACACAGCGCCTCGATGTCACCGTACGCCGGATCGGCGGCGTTGATCGCCAACGACGTCGTTCGCAGTCGGCGCAGCGCCTCCTCAAGCGGCGTTCCGTCGTCAGCAAGTCGGCGACCAACCACAAGGCACGCGTCAGCCGAGCCGACCCCGACCTGCAGCGCCTCCGCGACCGCCTCGAATCCAGTCGGAACGAGCTGGCATATCCCGGCCGCACCGCGCCACCCGCCGCGCCCTGACCCAGCGTTTCTGGTTCTCGTGGCAAACAACCGCATCGCCTACCCCCAGGGCCTCGTGGAGCGAGTGAAGTCCGGCTGACTTTCTCGGGTCACGGTGCTGAAACGGGCGGCACCGGCGATCATGACGCAGAACGCGCCGTAAAGTTTTCGCGGTGATCCTCGACCTCGGCCGTGGCGGGCTGACAGCTACTTGAGGCCCGGGTCGCTGGGCGGAGTTTGTTGGAGTTTGCCCAACTCCGACGAAGGGGACGTGAGAGACTCAGGTCGTCCTAGTCATGCGTCACAATCTCGGGGTCGCCACTACCATGAGTCAAACGCTGCCGCGTATCGAGCCGCCCGGCGACGCCGAGTTGATCTCGGCAGTTCGCGGCGGCGATCTGGACGCGTACGGGGAGTTGTTCGCGCGACATGTGAGTGCCGCCCGGGCCCTCGCGCGACAACTGGTCTCCAGCGGCGACGCCGACGATCTGGTCTCGGATGCCTTCGCCAAGGTCTTGACGGTTTTGCAACGTGGCGCCGGTCCAGACCTTGCCTTCCGAGCCTACCTACTCACCGCTATCCGCCGGCTCCACATCGACAAGATCAGGTCGAGTTCCAAGGTGCACACCACCGACGACATGTCCAAGTTCGATCCGGGTACGCCGTTTCGGGACACAGCGGTGGAAGGCTTCGAGAATGCGGCGGCCGCCGCCGCCTTCTCCTCGCTGCCCGAGCGCTGGCAAATGGTGTTGTGGCATACCGAGGTCGAGGGCCAGAAGCCGGCCGAGGTCGGCCTGTTGCTCGGCATGTCCGCCAACTCTGTGTCGGCGCTGGCCTATCGGGCCCGTGAGGGCCTACGGCAGGCCTACCTGACCAACCATGCATCCGAACTCGAGGATGCGACCTGCCGCTGGACGCACAGCCACCTCGGCGCCTACGTCCGCAACGGAGTGTCTCGACGCGACGCCGCCAAGGTCGAAGAGCACCTTGACGGCTGCCGCACCTGCATGGCGATCTATCTCGAACTCACCGAGGTCAACTCGAATCTGGCCGGCATCCTCGGACCGCTGTTACTCGGTGGCGCGGCAACCGGATATCTCGCCTCGATGGGCGGGGGCGCCACTGTGTTCACTGGTCTGGCAGCGCTGGTCGGCAACCTCAAGAACCAGGTCAATCCCACCGTGGCCGGGGTAGTTGCCGCCGCGGTGGTCGCCGGCGGGTTGGCGGTCGGCGCGGTCGTGGTGAATTCCGGTAACAGCGGGGTGGTGGGCTCACCCCCGATCGCCGATCAACGTGAGAGCGACGACGCTGATGACGAGGCCAATTCAGCGGGGGCCGGAAGCGGCGCGGCAACCGGTGCCGACTCGTCCGCACCACCCAGATCGAAGAACACATCCGGCCGGCCCCGGAGACAAGTCACGGATCCAGTCGTCCCTCAGCCGACCCCACCGGCTGTCTCGCCGCCAGCCGCCGCCCCAGGACCAAGCGCCGAACCGAGCCCCGCTCCGACGAACCCATCGCCCGAACCCGAGCCCGAACCCGAGCCCAGCCGCGACCCGTCGCCGTCTCGATCTGCCTCCCCGTCCCCATCCTTTTCCCCGTCCCCGTCCCCGTCCTCGTCCTCCTCCCCCTCGCCGACCGTCAGCCCGACTCCGACTCCGACTCCGACTCCGACTCCGACTCCGACTCCGACTCCGACTCCGACTCCGACTCCGACTCCGACATTGTCGGACCTTGCGCTCGGCAGTCTCACCGGGTCCGCGCCAACCGGGCCCGGGGACACCTGGAAAATCGATGTTCCGGTGCTCGGCGTGGTGACCGACTCCTCGGCCAGGTTGACAATCGACGGCGACGAGCGGCTCGCGTTCCGAGGACTCAACCCGGCCTGCGACGCCGCCGGAGGAGGACTGGCGACCTGCACGATCAGCGGCGCACCAGCCACGGTCAACTTTGCGATCGAACAGTTCTCCGGTGGGCCGATGGACCTCGAATTCACGGTGGCGTTCCTGGCCGGCGCCACCGACTCGGAGCCGAACAACAATCGACGCGGCGTCCGACTGATTCCCGCTCGCTGACCTCGGGCCAGGTTCGTTAGGCTGCCCCGGTGAGGGACATATCGCCGACCGCATCCGCCAACGTGCTGGCCGGCCGAGGGCCGGTCGATCCCGCGCTCCCGCCCTCGATCGATCCCTGGCCGGCCCCCCGCGCGTCTATACCGGTCGATATCGCTGTATCCCTGCCGGGCAGCAAGTCCCTCACCAACCGAGCGCTGGTGTTGGCTGCGCTGGCCGACGGGCCGTCGGTCGTCCGTCGCGCGCTGCGCTCGCGAGACACCTCATTGATGGCTGCCGCGCTCACCTCGCTGGGATCGACGGTGGACATCACCGGGCCAGATTGGTCGGTCACGCCGGGAACGGCCACCGGACCTCAGGTGGTGGACTGCGGACTGGCCGGCACGGTGATGCGTTTCGTCCCTGCGATCGCGGGGTTTTCGCGTGGCACGATCACCTTCGATGGGGACGCACACATGCGTACCCGGCCCATCGGACCGATGCTGACAGCGTTGACCCAACTGGGCGTGGCAATCACCTCCGTACCGGTGCCGGACGCCCACCAACCGCCCAACCGAGGGGCCGGCCGATGGGCCGACCCATCCCGCGATCAGCAGGCCAACCCGGCCCCACCGCAGTATCTGCCGTTCGAGGTACGCGGCACCGGCCAGGTGCCCGGTGGTCCGGTGCGGATTGACGCCTCCACATCATCGCAGTTCATCTCAGCGCTCCTGCTGGCCGGCCCGCGCTTCGAGTCCGGTGTCGACGTGCACCATCAGGGACCGCCCGTGCCATCTCTGCCCCACATCGAGATGACGGTGGCGATGCTGCGCGGGCGAGGGGTGCACGTGGACAACAGCCATCGCGATCGGTGGACGATCGAGCCGGGTCCGATCAAGGCGATCGACGAAGTGATCGAGCCCGACCTGTCCAATGCCGCACCTTTCGTCGCTCTCGCGTTGGTTTCCGGCGGGCAGGTGCTGGTCCGGGATTGGCCGGGCGCCACCACACAGCCCGGCGACGCGCTGCGCGGAATTCTGTCCCAGATGGGCGCGGAGGTCGAGCGGGTCGAAGCGGGAGTGCTGGTCCGCGGCACCGGGGTGATTCACGGCGTGGACCTCGACTTGCACGAGTTGGGTGAGCTGACCCCGGCAATCGCCGCACTGTGCGCGCTGGCGGATTCGCCCTCGACGCTGCGTGGTGTAGCGCACATCCGGGGCCATGAGACCGACCGGATCACCGCCCTGGCCACCGAACTCACCGGGCTGGGCGCCCGGGTAACCGAACGGGCTGACGGGCTGGCCTTCACGCCGTCCACACTCCACGGAGGCCGGTGGCGAACCTACGCAGATCACCGGATGGCGCACGCCGGGGTGATCCTGGGAGCGGCCGTGGACGGCGTGGTGATCGAGAACATCGCCACAACCGGCAAGACTTTTCCGGACTTCGCGAACACGTGGGCCGGCCTTTGGTGATCAACCGGCGATACGACGAGCACGACCACGAGCACTACGAGCGACCGCGCCGCCGGACTCGGCCGCGGACCAAGGAGCGACCAAGACATCCGGAAGCTGTCGACGGCGTGGTCGTGACCGTGGACCGGGGGCGGCTGACCGTGCTGGTTGACGACGTCACCGTGCTCGCCGTCAAGGCGCGACCGCTGGGCCGCAAGGGTGTGGTGGTTGGTGACCGGGTGCGGATCGTCGGCGACGTTTCAGGTCAGGATGGGACGTTGGCGCGCATCGTGGAACTTCACGAACGCGCCACCGTACTTCGGCGAACCGCCGACGATGACGATCCGGTGGAACGAATCATCGTGGCCAACGCCACCCAACTCGTGGTCGTGGTGGCCCTGGCCGATCCCGAGCCGCGACCGCGGCTGATTGACCGGGCGCTGGTTGCCGCCTACGACGCGGGCCTGTCCCCGCTGCTGTGCTTGACCAAGGCCGACCTCGCCGATCCTGAGACCTTGCTGGCCAGCTACCGCGCGCTCGGTGCACCGTGGGTGGTGACTCAACACGGCGGGGACCTCAGTGCGGTGCGCACCAAACTTGCCGGTCAGGTCAGCGTGTTACTGGGTCACAGCGGTGTCGGCAAGTCAACGCTCGTCAACGCATTGGTGCCCGATGCGGATCGTAGCGTCGGTTTGGTCAACGCGGTGACCGGCCGCGGACGTCATACCTCGACCTCGGCGCATATGCTCGCGCTGCCCCGCGGCGACGGATGGATCATCGACACTCCGGGAATTCGATCATTCGGGCTGGCACACGTCGCGTCGGACCGCCTGATCGGGGCTTTCGGTGACTTGGCGAAGCTCACCGACCGGTGCCCGCGCGGGTGCCATCACGCCGATGACGACACCGAGTGCGGCCTGGACGCGGCGCTGGCTGACGGCGCCGTCGATAACGATCGGGTCCGATCCTTCCGGCGGCTCCTGACCACCCTCAGCGCACGTGACTACTGACCGACGACAAATACTCAGCCCCAGACCGCGGTCGCACCCGAGTGGCCGGCCAGAACCGCGACGATGACGATGGCGACCGAAGCCAAAATCAGGACGGCTGAGAGCAGTCGGTCGAGGGAGTTGCCCGGGCGAACCTCTCGCCCCCCTCGGCCTGAGACCAACGCCGACGGCCCGCCGAGACGCCAAGTCGCCAGCAACACCAACGCGGTGAATGCGATCATTCCGTTGCGCAACCGCTCGCCGGCCTCGATATGGGTATTGACTGCCGGAATTGACTTAAGCGCCGCTCGATCAGCGAGGAGGGCGTCTCCACTGAACGTCGCCACGAAGGCGGTTACCAACGCGGTCACAGTCAGCGCGATCAACACCCCGCGCAGCACCCACCGCCAGCGCGGAACGGCGGCGTACACCGCCGCGACCACCGCCGCCAACGGCGCGAACACCACCACGGCATGCACCACCAACACGTGAACCGGTAGACCGTCAAGCTCCATGCTCGCTACCTCCATGTTCGAACCTTAGCCGGTTCACCCCCCCAGCACCGGGCGGTGCCGTAGCGAAACCAAGACCAGCCAGCCGACCAAAGCGGCCGGTAGAACACCAGCACCGAGCCGGGGCGGGAACGGCGCCTGTACGGAAGGACCCAATAGCCTGTGTCCATGGCGTCATCTGCAAGCCCCGACTACACCGACGACCTGCGCTTGGCTCACGTCCTGGCTGACGATGCCGACTCATTGAGCGGATCCCGATTCAAGGCCCTCGATCTGCATGTGATGAGCAAGCCCGATCTGAGCCCGGTCACCGATGCCGATCGTGCCGTCGAGGAATCGATCAGACGAACCTTGTCGCGGGCTCGCTCTCGCGACGCGGTGCTGGGCGAGGAAACCGGCTCAACCGGGCACAGTCAAAGGCAATGGGTGATCGATCCGATCGACGGCACGAAGAATTTCGTCCGTGGTGTCCCGGTCTGGGCGACCCTTATTGCGCTAATCGTTGACGAAGTGGTGGTCGTCGGCGTGGTCTCGGCTCCGCTGCTGCAGCGCCGGTGGTGGGCGGCCGCCGGCCAAGGCGCCTGGACCGGTCGGTCGCTCTTGAAGGCGACCCGTTGCCAAGTTTCTGACGTACGCCGCCTGGAAGACGCGTCGTTGTCCTACTCGTCATTGCATGGGTGGGAGGAGCGGGACCGATTGGATGCGTTCCTTGCCCTCCAACGCCGCTGCTGGCGAAGCCGTGCCTATGGCGACTTCTGGTCCTACATGCTGGTTGCTGAAGGCGCGGTCGACATCGCCGCCGAACCGGAGCTACAGGTCTACGACATGGCGGCTCTCGATGTCATCGTTCGAGAGGCAGGTGGCCGATTCGGCAGCCTCGACGGTGCTGGCGGGCCGTTCGGAGGCAACTCGCTGGCCACCAACGGCCACCTGCACGAAGCCGCCCTGGGCTACCTGAGCGCCCTGTCCGACGACGACGATCCCGACCAGCGCCAGATCGGCTCACTTCACGATCTGTTTGCCGCCCATCCCTTTCAGCCCGGGGCCTCCGAGGACTAGGTTGGAAGTCCCCAATCCCCCGTTCCATCCGCTAGGCCAACGTTCGGAGGCATCATGCGAATCAGTGAGGTATTGCGCGCCAAACCCAGACAGGATGTGATCACGATTAGCCCAGCGGCGACCGTGCGCGAGCTGGTGGCCCTCCTTGCCGAGCACAACGTCGGCGCCCTCATCGTCAGCTCCGACGGCTCGACCGTGCAAGGAATCGTGAGCGAGCGCGATATCGTCCGCCGATTGCACGGCGATGCCACGGTGATCGACGGTCCCGTTGCGGCGATCATGACATCCCAAGTGCACACCTGCGAGCAGGACCAGTCGGTTGACGAACTCATGCAACTCATGACCGACCAGCGGATCCGACACGTTCCCGTCGTCACCCGCGGTGCGTTAACCGGCATCGTCAGCATCGGCGACGTGGTGAAGAATCGGATGGCCGAATTGGAGTTCGAACGCGATCAGCTCGATAGTTACGTGCACCAGTCCTAATTCCCTGTCAGAGTCCCCCGATCAACCGGACCGCCTGAGCGGACCCAACTGAAACCGAGGAATGTGCCGATGCCCGCACCGAAGCCGTTGACCAAACCCGATGTCGACTTCCCCGACTACGACCCGCCCAGCGACTTGACAGTCACCGAGCTGGCTGCCGGTGACGGCGTCGAGGCCACCGCCGGCTCGACAGTCGAGGTCCATTATGTCGGGGTGGCTCATTCGACCGGCGAAGAGTTCGATGCCTCCTATGACCGTGGCGCTCCGCTCCGGTTCCAGTTGGGCGCCGGTCAGGTGATCGTTGGCTGGGACCAAGGAGTGGCTGGCATGAAGGTCGGCGGACGGCGGCAGCTGGTGATTCCGCCGCATCTGGGGTACGGCGATCGGGGGGCTGGCGGTGTGATCAAGCCGGGCGAGACCTTGATCTTCGTGGTCGACCTCGTGAACGTGACCTGATTCACCGCAACCACGGGTCATGAGCCGATCTGAACTGGCCGATCTGAACTGGCCGATCTGGCCGGCTAGCGCGGGTTCTAGCCAACCTGTACGGCCACCGTCCCGAGAGCGACCAGGTCTCCTCGGCGGAGCTGTCGGCCGCGCCGGGTCTCGACCTCGCCGTTCACGGTCACCACACCGGCGGCCATCAGCGGTTTGACATCGGATCCGGAGTCGATGAGGTTGGCCAGCTTCAAGAACTGGCCCAGCCGAATTCGCTCGTCGCGAAGTGGGATGATCTCGGGCATTGTCGTGCTCCTATCCGTTGTCGGTCGGTCGGCTCACCCGTTGAGAACCAACGAGGCGGTGTGAATCAGCACACCGACCAAACCGCCGACGATCGTGCCATTGATCCGAATGAACTGGAGGTCGCGGCCGACATGCAATTCGATCTTGCCAGCCGCTTCCTTGCCGTCCCAACGGTCGATCGTGTGGGTAATCACCGTAGTGACCTCCGCGCCATACCTCGCGACGGCGAAGACCGCTAGGTCAGCCGCCATCGAGTCCAGCCTGGCGCGAAGGTCGGCGTCGACGCCGATTCGCTCGGAGAACCGGGACAACTCCAGCAACAACCTCGTACGCACCGCACCGGTTGGGTCGACCAATGAGCTCAACAGTGCGCGGCGCAGCGCGTTCCACAACGAGATCCCGGTGGCCAACATCTGGGGATGATCCAGGACCCGCTCCTTCAGTTGCTCGGCCCGAAGCCGGGTTTCGGGATCGAAGAGGAGATCATGGGCGAGCTGCACCAGCATCGAATCCAGCGCCTCGCGAGCATGATGAGCCGGGTCACTACGGATGTCGGCCAACCAGCGGACAGCTTCGGTGTGCAACCGAGCCGCGACCGCTTCGTTGAGCCGAGGTGGTGCCCACCACGGCGCACGCTCACTGAGCACGTCGATGAAGGTCACCGGATTCTCGACCAGCCAGCGATGCAGTTCGTCGAGAGTCAGATCGACCACGCCGTGGTGAAGGTCGTCACGGACGATCTCGGCCAGCAGTCCGCCCAGCAAGGGTGCGATCGGTTCCTCGCGAAAGCGCGGCACCAGCGCCTCGCGCACAAAGTCGGAGATGTGGTCGTCGGTCACCTTGCCCAGAGCTATCACCGCAATGTCGGCTGCCTCGGTGACCGCCCGCTGGGCGTTGCCGGCATCCGCGAGCCACCCGCCGAGCCGCTGGGAAATGTTCGCCGCCGTCATCCGATCGCGAATGATGTCCTCGTGCAGGAAGTTCTCGCCGACGAACTCCTGCAGACTGCGACCGAGTTCCTGCTTGCGTTTCGGGATCAACGCGGTGTGCGGGATCGGAACACCGAGGGGGTGCTTGAACAGGGCGGTCACCGCGAACCAATCGGCAATCGCACCCACCATTGATGCTTCGGCGCCGGCATTCACGAAACCGAGCCATCCGTTGTGGCCGAGCGTGGCGACATACACGATCGCGGCCAACACCAACAATCCGACCGCGACGGCACGCATCCTCCGCAACCCCCGGCGGCGCTGGTCGTCTGCGGCGGGATCGGGCGTGAGTATCGAAATTGTGGTCATTGTTCCTCGATCCTCTCAAACCCTTCGGCTTATCCGGGCAGCCGAAGCTGACAGGATGGCGGTATGACGCGCACCGTGATCACGTTCGGCACTTTCGATGTCTTTCACGTCGGGCACCTGCGGGTCATCGAACGCGCCGCCGCCCTCGGTGACCGACTGGTCGTCGGCGTTTCGGCGGACGCCCTGAACCAAAGCAAGAAGGGCCGGGACCCGGTGTTCAGCCAGGCCGAGCGCCTGGCCATCGTCGCCGCGCTGAAACCGGTCTCCGAGGTCTTCGTTGAGGAGAGCCTGGAGCAGAAGCGCGAATACATCCAGCGGTATGCGGCCGACGTACTGGTCATGGGGGACGACTGGGCCGGCCGATTCGATGAGTTCGGCGACATCTGCGAGGTCGTCTATCTCCCGAGGACCCCGGCGATCTCGACGACAGCGCTGATCGAGAAGATCTCCGGGACCTGATGCCCAACCAGAAGACCCAGCCAGAAACCAAGCGCCGATGGTCCCGACATGATATTCAGTACCCGGCACTTCTCCATGACTGTGTCCTCCTTATGACCCATGACAAGGAGCATGAGATGCCATAGCGTGCATGGTCTGTCGCCCGCCTTGGTGCCCCCGCCTTAGTACCCGGACCAGGACAGTGGCCATGACAAGCGGAGCCGGCGCTCACGGCTCGGATCGAGACAAAGGAACTTCATTGCGACTCTCGCAGACCAACGCATGGATCACTGCGGTCATTCTTGGCGCCCTCATGGTGGCCGATCCCGCCGGTGCGGGGGCTCGTAGCGGGCTATCGGGCGCACCGAGCGACGGCGATGCCAGCCAAACGCTGGCGCGTGCCGAGGCAATCATGCACGGCGACGGCAGCGATCGTGAGTCATCCGTGCCGGGCAAGATGTCCACCGACCTTGCCGAGCCCGAGGCTGGAGCAGTCTCCGAGGACGACGGCAACGCCGGGGCACCATCGAGTCCGACCATTGCCCTGGCGGATCTGGTCGCGGCCTATCCGGCGTTGAGTGAGAGGGAGCGGGTTCGCGCCGACGAACTGTTAGCCAGACCCGACCGCCGCGAACGGCCCGAGGAGGACCTCAAGGACTGGAGTTCGGCGGCGACGGTGGCCGAACCGGTGTGCGGAGAACATGTGTGCGT
>JBOFLH010000149.1:0-1042 GCA_051657765.1 Nocardioides sp.
ATAGGTGATCACGTGGGGTCCTGCCTGAAGGAGACGATTCTTGGCAGAACCGACCATTTCGGGTCAGGACCCCACGGCCACGGACCAACACGCCTACGTCACCCAAGTCACACCAGCAACTCTGGTGAGAAAACCTCAGTGCGCGGGTTTTCAACATCCGCGCCCCGGATAGAACGACAGATCAAACTTGTCAGACGGGTTCGACATCTCCCGGCAATGACCCAGTACACGACCAGACGCTGCAAGCGAGTCCTGGCATCCACAAAGCCTCAGCGGGCTAGGTTGGCAGCAGCGACGCCCACGGTTCCTCGCCTGGCTCGTCTTCTTGAACCACAATTGAACCAGCATCCGTGCGACGGCGCCAAAGAGCTGAGCGTCGGACGCGCGATTGGTAGGTCACCCACCAAGGGCTCACCCCATTGTAAGCTCCATCGCCTTCAGTAAGCACGTGTCGCAATTCGACCTGTAGGCCCTCCAGAAGCGGCTTTAGCGCGCCGGGCTCTATGCCGACATGCAGCTTCACTTTACCAGCGCAGCCGCGCGAACCCATAAGCACTCTCGAAACTGCATATCGGACATCAATGGCTGTGCTACTACCCAGAGACCTTCGCAGATACGAAAATGTCTTGTCTAGCACGGCCGCAAATATTCCAATCGAATCCGGCGCCTGCCAGGCCAGCCATATCGTTTGCCGTGGCACGCCAGGTCGCCAGTTCGAACCACCGGGCGTCCTTGTGCTGCGGACCCTGCCACCGAGCGTGGCCAGCTCGCTAATTTCCAGCTCAAGTTTCTCGCCTACGCCAGCGGGCACCAACCAACACGACAGGGTGTGTCCGCCGAGCACGCTCATCGAACCGCCGGCAATCCTGCTCCCCGCAACACCGGAAAGCATGTCCGCGACTAACCCTGGTCGAGCAGCGGCGCGCGCGAAGACTACGTCGACCGTTGCAGAATCGGATTGATTCTCTTGTGATGCGTCGGCACTGTCTGTGGTGACTACTCCTCCTGAATAGTCTTCAATCTCTCGGAAACGTTGTGTCAT
>JBOFLH010000150.1:0-6696 GCA_051657765.1 Nocardioides sp.
GGACTGGTTGCGACGTAGTGGTGGGCGAGAAAGTCTCGCATGCCGGCGATGTCGCCCCAGGGGATGTCTGGCTCGGATGCGATTAGGTCCGGTGCGAGCGCCTTGACGGCTTCGCCGATCTCCAGCAGTCGCATTGCGACGGCATCCATCACGATCTCCACGGATATCGGCCCATGTTGCAGATGAGCGTGGATCGACTCGATAGCGGCCGCGATATCGTCGATGACGTCGGCATCCGAGCGGCTCACAGCGGCAGAAGGTCGTTCTGTACGCGAGCACGGACACGGTCTTTGAGGCTGTTGCGCGGAACTAGATCGACGGGCACTCCGAGCAGCTCCGCCAACTCGCGCTGAATGCCGATGATGTCGATGATGCTGGTCCCAGGTGCGAAGTCAACCAGGAGATCGATGTCGCTGTCTTCTCGGTCGTCGCTGCGAGCGGCACTACCAAAGATCTCAGGGTTGGTGACGCCGTGACGACGGAGCAGCTCGTGTAGCTCGCTACGATGGGCAGCCACACGTTTGCCCATGGGGCCGCTGAGCGGCGTCCGGGCAGACGTTGCGATCTTGGCCATGGACTCATCGTACCGGCGGAGCCGAGGAGCTCGCCGGCTACGGGCCAAGGTTCGCGCCGGACCGCTGCTGGCGTGGGCACGGTGGTTTCCCGTCGCTGATCTTCTGGCGATACTCGGTCGGCCGCCCCTTCGGACAGAGAGTCGCGATAGCGGATGTCGGGCGAATCGATGCCGTGCAGCAGCATGTTCATGCTGCCGACGCGGAGCATGGTGGAGTCGAAGTCGTAGCCGTGGAACATCGAGCGGTGGAAGTGCGCGCGTAGCGCCGAGTCGAGCAAGGCGTCGGCGTTGGGTGTCGCGGACGTACTCACTCGCGGCGACCAGGAAGCCGCCGGTGCCGCAGGCCGGGTCGCAGATCTTGTCAGTAGGCTTCGGGGCGGTCATCGTGACCATCAGTTCGATGATGTGGCGCGGCGTACGGAACTGGCCGTTCACGCCGGCCGACGCGATCTTGGAGAGCAGGTACTCGTAGAGGTCGCCGTAGGTGTCGCGATCGGCCATCTGGATGTCGTCGAGCATGTCGACGACCTTGGACAGCAGCGCCGGGGTAGGAATGGTGAACCGGGCGTCCTTCATGTGGTCGCTGTACGTCGACCCGGTTGACCCGGATCTGCCCCCGACCTGGGTGCCGAGCCCGCGCAGAAACGGGAAGACCTGGTCGGCGACGGTCTTGTGCATCACCTCGGGGGAGGATTCTTGAACTCGCTCCATCGCAAGTGCGTCTGGCCGGGCAGGAACACCGGGTTCTCGATGACCCGGTCTTGGTGGCCCGCGCCTTCTTCTCCGCCAGCGTCTGGATGTCGTCGAGACGGCGGATGAACAACAGGTAGGTGATCTGCTCGATGACCTCGAGCGGGTTACTGATGCCGCCGGACCAGAAGGCGTCCCAAACCCGGTCGATCTTGTTCTTCAACTCACCGGTGATCACAGGGGCAACACTAGTTTGCGCCTCGGGCTTGTGCGCCCGCATCGATGGTCTTCCGCGGTGCGGACTGCGGCACTACCCGGCCAACGTGCTGACCGCCGGTGGCCGCGCGCGAGGCGGGAACATCGAGCGTCGGAGGTCAGGAACCGAGCCAGCTTTCCAACTGGGCGATCTCATCGGCCTGGCCGGCCCGGATCGACTCGGCAAGGGTGATCGCGTCAGGAAACTCGCCGTTCTCCTGCTCGACCTTGGCTATTTCGATGGCCCCGGTGTGATGCTCGGTCATCATCTGAAGCCAAAGTGCCTGGAACTCCTTATCGGGAGCGTCGGCCAGTGCGTCCATGTCGTCTTCGCTCATCATGCCCGGCAGGTCTGAGGTGACCGCGGCGGAGTCATCGGCCCTATCGCCGGTGTCATGGCCCGCGTTGGCATGGTCGATAGAGGTCTCTGGGACCTCCTGGTCCCAGGCGGTGAGCCAGTCGACCATGATCTCGACCTCGGGGCCCTGGGCGTCGCGGATCGCGTTTGCGAGCTTCTCGACCTCGGGGTCAAGGGGACGGCCATCAGTCAGAGTGACCATTTCGATGGCCTGGGCGTGGTGCGGGATCATGTCGGTGGCGAACTGCAGGTCGGCACCGTTGAACACGTCGCCGTTGCTCGCGGTCTGCCTTTCGGTGGGGGCAACCGCGCGAGCGCCCGAACTGTCGTCTCCGCAGGCGGTCAGGCCAGCAGACAGGGTGAGCGTCATCACGCCGGCGGCCGCGACGCTCTTGATGCGGTGTCTGGTGATCATGGGTTCTCTTCTCACGCGGCCACCGCCAACGTCTCGTTGAGCCGGGCGACAAGCGCATCCCAACCTGCCTCGACGTAAACCTCGGCGGAGCGCAGCAGCTCCAGCAGGGCGATCTCCTTCTCGTAGAGGGCGGCACGGGCGACCGCCTCGGGTCGCGGTGCGACCACGCCGTACCGAGTATGACGGCTCTGGCAATACAGGCCCCGACGCACAGGCAGCAGCAGCCCATCCTTGACCGCACGCGAAGCCGCCCGCCGGGCAGCGGTCGAGGAGCCGGGGAGCCTGTCGACATGAACGAAGGACTTCGCCGGCGTCTCTCGGATCACCGCAGCGGGCGACAACGGAGTCATGTCACGAAAGATATCGGGAAGGTGACATCTTGCGGTAGCGAGACCACTCATTCGAGGTCCTCTCCGTCGTCGAATTGGGATAGGCGTTACACCACTTTGTTAGCATAAAGTGGTGTAAAGTCGTGGAATGAACCACGACCGCGGCGCGTTACATCCCGAGTTCGCTGTCGCCTGGGAAACCCATCCTTGGAACCGCGAACCAGACCACTCGGTCTCCCGCCGCCAGCAACTCTCGGCTCGTGGCCCGTATCAAGCGGCTATTCCGGTTGCAATTGCTGAATCCAAGCTACAGGTCGATGCCGAACTCCAAGCTGAGGCCGAGGATGCCGTTCGCGAGATCACTCGCTTCGATGCCGAGGTCACTGCGATCGCCGAACGTCGTGCCGCTCGCGAAGGCGACGACGCGGCCGCCGAACTCGCGCCGCTGGCGTCAGTGCTCCTGCGCACGGAGTCGGCATCGTCGTCAGAGATCGAGGGAGTGACAGCTGGTGCTCGCGCGCTGGCGATGGCTGCCATCGAGCCGAAGGCCGGGCCGAACGCTCAGCTGGTGACCGCGAACGTCACCGCCATGCAGCGCGCTGTCGCGTTGGCCGACAACATCAGCGCCGACACGATACTTGCTGCCCACCAGGCGTTGCTTGACCGGCATGCCTATGCCGCCCCTGGCCGACTTCGTGACCAGCAGGTCTGGATCGGCAGCAACGCGCTGAGCCCGCACACGGCATCGTTCGTGCCGCCGCATCAATCACGGGTTCCGGCCGCACTCGATGACCTCATCGCCTATGTCAACCGCGTCGACCTGCCCGTGTTGGTACAGGTCGCTATCGCGCACGCGCAGTTCGAGACAATCCACCCCTTTAACGACGGCAACGGCCGCATCGGGCGGACCCTGGTCCACGCGATGCTGCGCCACTCGGGCGTCACCCGCACGCTGACCGTCCCGGTCTCTGCCGGGCTGTTGACCGACACGTCGGCCTACTTCCACGCGCTCACGGACTTTCGCGAAGGGTACGTGGAGACCATAATCCGACAGTTCATCAACGCATCGTTCCGTGCGATCGGCAACGGCCGGACTCTCGTCGACGACCTGGAGCAGGTCTACGAAGGATGGAGCGAGAGCCTCGCCTCCAGGCGTGGTTCGACGGCACGACGCCTGCTCCCGCATCTGTTGAACCAGCCTGCGATCAACATCGCCTACGTCGAAACCGGCATAGGCGTCGCCTTGTCCGCGGCCCAACGTGCCGTCGAGCAACTCGAGGAAGCGGGCATCCTTAAACGTGCGGGCGGCGGGCAGCGCAACCGGGCGTGGATCGCCCAAGACGTCATTGACGCGCTCGACGCCTTCGCGGAACGCGTTGGGCGTCGGGGGTATGGCACTCATAGCTCCAGGACTGACCACTGAGCTCACGTGTTCGCTGCCCGTCGCTCCTTCGCGACCGATCTCAGCGAACGGTGCGCGTTCAGGCCGTCCACCACCCGATCTGTTCGTCGCCGATCTCCGGCGCCGGCGTGCCGACTTCGCGCGCATCAACCGTCCGGGCCAGGTGATGAAACACCACGCCGACCCCTCAACCGCTCGCTGACCGCGCTAGCGGAGCCGCCGGCCGAAACTGGCTCGGGGGGCGTACGGCGAGTCCCGCTGCGATGGCAGCCGGCACTCCTGCGAGTAGGAACAACGAGGTCCAGGTGATGTCGTCCGGGTTGGTGACGGGGACTCCTCGGAGTGCCTGGATCAGCGCGGCAGCGACGAGCCCCGCCCATGCCGTAGCGCCGAACGCGGTGGCGACTCGTTGTCCCCGTTCGTTGAGGGTCAGGACGCCGCGCCGGCACATCCGGATGATGATCAGCGCAATGAGAGGCACGACATGAAGTGAGTGCAGGCCCAGGAAGTGCGCCACGCGGAGGTCGCCGTGTTCGGTCGACCAGCCGAGAAACGCGATGCCCTCGGCGGTGTCGGGTCCGCCGACGGTGTGGGCACCGATCACCTTGCCTCCGGCTTCGTCCTGACCCGGCTTCGGGCCGGTCATCGCGAAGCCGAGGACTCCGCCGACGGTCATCATCGGGATGGCGAGTTTCGTGGCGAGGGCGAGCGCACCCGATCCGAGGCGCTTGCGGGTGAGCACCAACCCGGTGAGGAGGCCCGCGAGCGAGAAGACTCCGACGCCGGCCGCCATGATGTTGTAGAGCAGGCCGTCCAGCGTGGTCGCGTTGTTGAAGTGCGATGCGGTGCCCCGCGCCGATTGAAGAAAGATGACCGAGATCTCGACGATCATCGACCAGCCGAGGACACCAAGCCCGAAGCGAATGGGTCGCGTGCGTTCTATACGAGAGAACAGCCACAGCAACATCGGCGCGTACGCCAGGAACGAGATTGCGAACTTGATGGGCTTGTCCCACACGGAGATACCGTTCACGACGGTGTCGTCGGTGAATCGCGCGACGATCGACACCAGGAGGAGGACCAGGTTGACGATCGCAAGGACCGTCAGTCCGCGTCCGATGGTCCATGCCTGTCTGAGAAGGGGCTTCATGCGTGACCTCCTGGTGGCTGGGTTCGGTTCAGGTGGGCGTGTCGGTAGGCGAGGAAGAGCGGGAACGAGAACGCGAGGGCCAAGGTCGGTATGGCGAGGACGAACAGCCACACGAACCGGAGTCGGAGGCGGCGAGCTTCCACCACCATCCACACGGATGCGACTGCGGCGACGATGAGCAGGTCGACTGCTGCTGACGAGGCGGCGCTGTTCGCGAACCAACTCTCGAGATAGCTGGCGTCGGCGTCCGTCGCCGAGAACCGAAGGTTGAAGTACCAGGTGCCGACCAGGCCGAGGATTCCGGTGGCGAGGTACAGCAAGGCGAGTGGCGATGAACGAAGCCCGCCGAGTGTGGGGGCCCCGAGGTCGGTGTGCGTCATCGCGCGACCCTCGGGCGGCTCGCGATCAAGCCGGCAAACTCCGTGGCCTGTCTGAAAAGCGAACATTGTTTACAATGCGTTGCATGTTCTCGAACATATCGGAACATTGTTCGCAACGCAAGCAATGTGCTCAGAGCGGTGTTGGTTGGCTAAACTCACCGAATGGCGGGACGACGTGAGCAACTTCGAGCGGCGTTGGAGCAATCCATCCGAGACGCCGCCCTCTCGGAGTTGCGGCGGTCGGGTCCGAGCAACCTCTCCCTGCGAGAAGTCGCGCGTGGCGCGAACATCAGCCCGGGGGGTCTATACCGGTACGTCGACGGACGAACGGGTCTGCTCGAGTTACTCATCGCGGATGGTTTCGAGCGGTTCGGTCAAGCCATCGGCCGCGCTCTTGACGAGACCGGCCCTGAGTTCCTCGATCGCGCCATCGCGCTCGGACGAACCTACCGCCAATGGGCGAGGGATCACCCAGAACAGTTCGCCCTGATCCTTGGCACTCCCGTCGCAGGATTCCGCGCTCAGCCCGGTGGCGTCACCGATCAGGCCGTGCGCCGATTCGGCATGCCGATGCTCTCCCTGTTCGTGGTGGCGCACACCGACGGCCAACTCGCTCCCCTCGGTCCCGCCGGGGAGACCATCGACCTCAGCGTTTTCGATTCCGCCATGGGGATCGTCCCCGCGGGCGTTGTCGACATCGCGATGCGAAGCTGGGCGCGTATCCACGGCATCGTCCTTCTCGAAGCCTGCGGCCACCTTGCATGGACAGGCCGCAACGTCGACGACCTCCTCGTGGCCGAGGCCACCGCCATCGTCACCAGCTTCGGCCGAGCGGGCGCGCCTGACTCCGCACTCTCTGCGGAGTGAGAATCCTGATCGCCGAACAACGGGGCCCGGCCGGGAGACTCACGTCCGGTTCCTCTTTGGGATGGCGCCGGACAACAGGTATGAGAGTCCTACTTCCACTCGTCCGGCGGTCCAACCTGGTGCATTCGGACTCACCACTAAGAACGTGTTTAAGAAGTGGGTGTTGGGGTGGGTTTGGGTTGCCATGGTCTGCGGCCCGGTGGGGGTGCGAGGCGTCGGGTCATGATGCCGATCATGGTCCACTTGATCATGGCTTCGGAGTGTTCAGGAAGGCGT
>JBOFLH010000151.1:0-3631 GCA_051657765.1 Nocardioides sp.
CATCTCCGGGGTAGGCACGCCGACCAAGACGACGGTGCCGGCCAGGTCGCGGGCGTAGAAGGCCTGCTTCCATGTTTCCGGCCGCCCGACCGCATCGATCACCACGTCAGCGCCGTGGCCCTGGGTCGCGGCCTGGATCGCGGCCACCGGATCCGCCTGCGTCGAATTCACCACCGCGGTGGCACCCATTCCCGTGGCCCACTCGAGCTTTCGATCGTCGATGTCCACCGCGACGATCGTGCGCGCACCGGCCAGCACCGAACCCGCAATCGCCGCCATACCCACCCCGCCGCAGCCGATCACGGCCACGGACATGCCACGCGAGACACGGCCGGTGTTGATCGCGGCGCCGAGCCCGGCCATCACACCGCAACCCAACAACCCCACCGCCGCCGCGCGCGCCGAAGCGTCCACCTTGGTGCATTGACCGGCCGCCACCAAGGTCTTCTCCGCAAAAGCGCCGATGCCGAGCGCCGGGGACAGTGGCGTACCGGCTCCATCACCTTCCGCCATGGTCATCTTCTGAGCGGCGTTGTGGGTGGCAAAGCAGTACCATGGCTCGCCGCGGTTGCAGGAACGACAGCTGCCGCAGACCGCTCGCCAGTTGAGGATCACGAAGTCGCCCGGCGCCAGGTCGGTGACACCCGCGCCCACGGACTCTACGACGCCGGCCGCCTCATGCCCGAGCAGGAACGGGAAGTCGTCATTGATCCCGCCCTCGCGATAGTGGAGGTCGGTATGGCAGACCCCGCACGCCGAGATCTTCACCACGGCCTCGCCCGGCCCGGGCGCGGGCACGTTGATGGTCTCGACCCGCACGGGTTGACCTTTGGCTCGGGCTACCACGGCCTTGACTTGCTGAACGCCGGCCTGCTGCATGATTCCTCCGTGATTAGGCGTCGGTTACTCCGTTCGGCGACACGGTAACCAGCCGGAGCCCGCCAAGGCCAGGCCTGCGTCTCGCTCGCGCCGGGCCGAGAACAGCAAAACCTGCGATTTTGGGCTGCTTTACGCGGGCCGGTCCCGCCGATAGGCGCCGCAATTCGCCGGCTCCTCCGCATGGTGGTCCGCCGATACCCGCGATGACCGAATTTCAGTATGGTGGTACGTGCGGCTCAAACGGGGGCAATCGCGCGGGAGTCTAGTGGGGTTGAGGCAAGAATGAGAGTGGGACGCAAGTCCGGGTCGACCGACCTCGAGGATGCCTTCGCGCGGTATGTCGAGGAGAAGCAGGGCCACTTGATGCGACTCGCGTTCTTGTTGACCGCACACCGGCCGACCGCTCATCGGGTGACCCGAGAAGCCCTGAGCGCGCTGAGAAAGAGCTGGGCCGCCAGCCGCCATCGATCCGACCTCGACCTCTACGTCCGCGGCCTCATACTCGACAAGCTTCCGCGCACACCCACCAAGCCGGCTCGGCGCGGCCGGGCTACCCGATCAAGGGGCGTCGTCCGAGCCAACGCGCTCCGCGATCCCGCTAGTGCGGCAGTGTGGGGCGCAGTCCAGATCCTGCCGCAACCGGAGCGCGCGGTCACGGTTCTGCGCTACTTCGACAACCAGCCGGTGACTGCCGTTTCCCGTCTGCTCAAGGTGTCGCGAACCCGGACCGTCGAGCTTGAGAACGCCGCTCGCAGTGCCGTCGCTGCCTCATTGATGATCAGGGCCGAGGAGGCCGACGGCTGGGATTCCGCCGGCGAGGCGACGCCCCGTTGGTCAGCAATTCAGTCGTTGCCGGAGCAGCAGCGAGACATCATCATGCTCCGCTGCTTCGACCGCCTGACGGTTGCGGAGATTGCCCGGCGCCTGGATCTCGATGTCAACACCGTCGCCGAGCAGGAGTCAGCCGCCCGATCGACGCTGCAGAACAGTGTGGCGCCTACGCCGGCTCAACCTAGCGCCCGCTATGAAAGGTAGGGCTGCATGACTGACCAGGTACCAGGCGACCTCAGCTCTCGCCTGATCAGCGGCCTCAATGACGCGGCTGAGGCCGCCGCGTTGCCGCAGCTCAGCGCGGATGTGGTTCGACACGCAGCGCGGGCGAGCCTGCGTCGGCATGCCGGGGTGGCGCTCGGCGCTGTTGCGGTTGTGGTACTCATCGCGTCAACCGCGGTAGCGGTGGTGGGTGCGAGTACCCGGGACGACAGGACCCGGCCGGCGAACGGCCCACTCGTGGCGACCGCGGACGTAGCAGAAACCAGGGCAACCGAATCCGCCGTCCTGATCGTGATCGCCTCACCGAATCCGGACGGCACGAGGCCCAGTCCGGGGGCTGTCCGCACCGTCTCCAGCGGCCCTTTGGCAACAACCGGACCATCCGGTGCGGCAACTGGACCAACCTCTGCTCCCACCCGACCACCACGGAACGACAGTGAGAGCCCGCCCACAGCCGACGGACCGCGACAGACCAAGTCGCCGCCCAGCTCAATCATCGCGGACCCACCGAGCTCCACCGGACCAGCCTCCAGTTCTCCCAGCGCCACCGACACCTCGAGTCCGAGCGCGACCGCGACCGCGACCATCAACCCGACTGCCCCGACCGGCACACCCTGAGCGTCCGGCCACCACTACTTGGGCCACCACTACTTGGGCCACCACCACTTCGGTCACGACCACTCGGGCCACCAAACCTCAAGCAACCACGGTGGTGATCGGCATCGAGGAGTCGGCCGGCAGGTCGAGGGCCGAAGGAGCCCGGCTCCGCGCGACCAACTCAGCACCCAACGCTGCCACCATCGCGCCGTTGTCGGTGCACAGTCCCGGCCTGGGTACCCGGACCCGAATGCCCAGGTCCGCGGCACGTTCGGTGGCCAGCGTCCGTAGCTGAGAGTTGGCGGCCACCCCTCCCCCGATCAGCAAATCATCGACCCCCCGGGCGACCGCAGCATCCAGCGCCTTGCGGACCAGAACGTCACACACGGCGTTCTGGAAGGATGCCGCGACATCGTTCACCGGCACAGGCTCGCCGGCTCGCTGACGCGCCTCCACCCATCGCGCTACCGCGGTCTTCAGCCCGGAGAACGAGAAATCGAAGCGATGCCGCACCAAGTCACGCCGCGAGGTCAGGCCGCGCGGAAAGTCGATCGTGACCTGGCCGTCGCGAGCGGCCCGATCGATGTGTGGGCCACCAGGAAACGGCAAGCCAAGCAACCTGGCGACCTTGTCGAACGCCTCACCGGCGGCGTCGTCGATCGTCGCTCCCAACGGCTCCACGCCTAGGGTGACATCCTCGACCAGCAGCAAACTCGAGTGACCGCCAGAGACCAGCAACGCCACACACGGCTCGGGCAACGGGCCGTGCTCCAGTTGGTCGACCGCGACATGCGCGGAGAGGTGGTTCACACCGTACAGCGGCTTGCCCAGCGCCAGGGCCAGCGCCTTGGCCGAGGCAACTCCGACCAGCAGTGCCCCGACCAGCCCCGGGCCGCTAGTCACCGCGATCGCGTCGACGTCGGCGAGTCGCACATCGGCGGTCTGACAGGCTCGCTCGATCGTCGGGATCATCGCCTCGAGGTGCGCGCGCGAAGCCACCTCGGGCACGACGCCACCGAATCGAGCGTGTTCGTCAACGCTGGAAGCAATCGCATCGGCCAAGAGAGTCCGGCCGCGAACGATACCTACGCCGGTCTCGTCA
>JBOFLH010000152.1:0-1724 GCA_051657765.1 Nocardioides sp.
TAGGCCCGGATGTCCGCCCAGCACCGCGCTACTAGGTCGGTACCACCGAAGAGCTGCGCGAAGCGTTTCAAATCCCTGGGATAGAAGTCACCACCGATTGTTCTGGAAGCAACCAGCGATGCCAGGTCGTGAGCGGCAAGGTCAACGAGTGCGCCGCCCGCTTGCTGAATCGCTGCCTCGAATACGGTCACTCGACTGCCACCGTCATAGTGACGCATCCAGCCATAGGCCTTCGTTCGAGCAAGTATGCGACTGAGAGCTGCTTCGGCCTGCTCAACTGCTCCGGCGCTTGCTGCTAGGCCGGCGAAGGCGGAGATTGTGGTTGGGGCGAGTGCGAGTCGCTCTGCCTCACCGAGGAGTTCAACCCCGAGCACCCGCTGAACGACGCCATTGTGGGCAGCGATCGCCCGAGACCACAGGGCCATCTCGCCCTGAGTTACCTCCGAGGCCTTCTTGATACGCATCTGCCCCAACATCGTGGGCAACTGAACCACGCGGCCTTGCTCGGGTTCTGGAACACCGTCCGGCGACTCTGACTCCGCAGAGGCGTCCGACCTCCTGCTGTCTGGGGCCGACCACACAGCTCTCGCCCGCGCGAACTGTTCAGTGAGTTCGACCGCGTGCGCACTCCGGCCGACCAGAAGCTCCTCGATGCTCATGGATGTATCAGTGCTCAACGGCATCAGGAGCTGAGTCAGCACAGGGGCCACCAACTCGGGTTTCACCTCCGAACTTTCCGCTGCACCCTTGACGATTGAAAGCACCATGTCAACCTCGGAAATCACCCCCCGATTGCACAGCGTCTCGCCCATGTCAGCGGCGAGACCCGGGTCGTAGGCGAAGACCGCCTTCACGAGGTCGCCGGCTGCCTCAGACGCTTGGCCTTCCGCCCCGTCAGCAGCCACAACCAGTCTTCGAGCGTACGTCCGAGCTTCGTTCAAGAATGTTTCCTGATCGATCTCACCGGTCCTTACGGTTTCGACTAGCCACGCCAACCACGTGACGAGCTGGTTGTCGTCGTGATGCTGTGCTGGGCCCCAACCATCCCGATGGGCGTTGCCAACGGCACGAATTGCACCAGCCCGGTCGCCGATCTCAGAACGCGCCTTCGCGATCTCGAGCCACGTGCTCGCTCGAGCGTGGGGGTCGTTCCCCGCCACGATCAGAGACTCGACCGTCTCGAGCTCAGCAGCACACCACTCTGCTGCCTCGACGAGGTGGGCCGCGGCGCGAACCACGCCAACGCGCCTTGTAGGCGGCCAGTACGAGCGTCGCTCAGGGCTGTCCCAAGCCACCTTGAACCTGTCGACGAGCTGTTCGAGCTGGCCGTACCCACCGCATCGATATGAAAGTTCGATCAGCCGGGCATATAGGTCGGGCGCCGCATCAGTGAATGAGTACCAGTCCGTCCAGTCGTTGGTCGTTTGGTAGGGAACGTCCAGCATACGGATCACAGGGTCAGCGAGCGCGGGAACGTCAGGCGCATCCGCCATACCTAGCGTGAATGCAATCGCTTGAGCTTCGAGCTCGGCCACTCGCGTAAGTGCCTGAGCAAACCGGCGGCGTGCCGGTCCTTGGTCCGATCCGGGCGCAGTGAGGCCATCTTCGGGCAGGTCGTCGTAAAGTTTGATCCACCGTGCCAGGGCCCGCATGCGGAACACCCCAAGCATCGTGTTGTACGGAGCGAGGCCCTCCGAACCAGATACCGAACTTGGCCAGGCGAC
>JBOFLH010000153.1:0-2150 GCA_051657765.1 Nocardioides sp.
TGACGCTGAACGCGCTGACTCGGGTGCCGGTGCGTGGGCTGACTTCGATCAGGGTCTCCGCGGGGACGCCGCCAACTGTCTTGAAGTCGCCACCGACGAAGAGCCGGTCCAGCCCGTATTCGATCTCATCAACGGGTCCGTCCAGCGCGCCAGGCGCGAAGGCACGCCGTACCGAGCAATCGGCCAGGTCGAGCTTCACGATCCGGGCGCGCGGGTAGGCGACGCCATCGGCACCGGTAACCGTGCTGAACCGTCCGCCGACATACAACGTCGTGGGTGTGGGTCCTGGCTCGATGGACAGCACCTCGTTGTTGAAAACGAACTCGCCGGCGCAGATCATCTCCTTGGTGTCGATGTTCCACGCGGCGAAGTACTTCTGCTGGAGGACGGTGCCGTCCGGCTGGCGGATCTCAAAGAAGTCTCCACCGGACACGATGGCGCGGCCCACCTGCTCGGCCGCGAACACCTGGCGGCTCACCGGGCGGTCACGGTCCGGGTTGGGGCTGGCGAAAACCGGCGTTTTGAGGATCGCCGGGTAGCCGGTGGCCGGCGTCTGCGGCACCAGCCCGGGATGCGTGGGTGGCACAGCCTCCGCCGGGGCAATCCCCAATCCGGCGACAAGCAGCCCAACGAGAACAGCCAAGGCCGTCTTTCGGCGCAGCTGATTCACGGTATTGTTGTGCACAGTTATCCCCCCCGGGATTGGGCGACCATCGATCACCCATCGAAACTTTCGGAAAAGTCAGCTTGAGCCTATCGGACCATCGCCGCTAGTCAACCTCTCGCGATCCCGCGGCCATGGCCCAGTCGCTGGTCCGGCCGCCTGGGGAGTGGGTCGGTGCTTCCGCGGACGCTGACCACACCCACGGTCGGCTTACCTACGGTTGGACCAACACGCCGGGCGGTTCACCTGGTCGTGATCGTTGCGCTGCTCAGGAACCCCATAACGTCATCCAGACGTCATCATCCTTCTTGTGAAGGCCGTCGAAGTAGATGTGATCGACATCGATCCCGCCCATGAAGCCCACACTATTGGGCCGTGCTTGCCGCTCAGTCTCCTCGATTGCTCGCAAGAGGTCACCCACCGTGAAGAATGCGCCGTTGGGCGCCTGGTGGACCACTGGTTCACTACGGTGGCTCTGCAGACGAATCGACGATCCGCGAAAGGCAGCCGTTTCATACTCGTCCGCAGTTAAGGGTCGATAGTCAACGCCATAAGTCATAGGTACCTGGTTGCCGTCGACGACCGCGAACTCCTGATCGTCGCCGGACTTCTCGGGCTCCACATCTGGAGTGCTGACATCGAGCTTCAAAGACACGACCTGTGTCTCCGGCCCGACCATCTTGTTCAACAAGCCCCCGCCGACTACGGAGGGCTCCTCGTTGAACTCGATGCGGAGCTTGATGTTCAGTTCTCCGAAGAACTCGGACAGCTCGGCATTCGTACTCATCGCGATCCCGCTTTCTCATCTTCCTGTCTGAACGACCTCTAGGGCGCCTAGCGGAGTTAGCCACCCTGGGTCACCCTCACAATGGGCACTAGTGACCAGGGCCGACAGACGTAGCGTTGTGCGCCTCAACAAGCGAGGAGGGTCCTTCGGGTGGTGGGGTTTGGGGTCCAACGGCGGAGCCCGAACTCAACAGCACCCCGCGCCAAGCCGCTGGCGACCAAGGCCGGCGATGTGTCGTTGCGAATCCCGAAGCTCCGCAAGGGCTCGTTCTTTGCAGTGTCGGTCCTCGACGAGTATAACCGCCGCCGGCTCCGTCAGCCTGCGGCACAACAGCCGACTGCACCACATCGGCATCGGCCGAACCCACGCCGGAACCTACGTCATCCCGCTCGTCCAAGACCGCGACGTACGCGTCGTCAACGCCGCCACCGGAGAACTCCTCCGCGAACTCACCATCGACACAACCCGCGACTACCAACCACGAAACCCCAAACGAAAAACACCCGAACCCACGCTTCCGTGGGTCCGGGTGTCGCCGATGTCCTGAGACATCACACGGTCGGGCTGACAGGATTTGAACCTGCGGCCTCTTCGTCCCGAACGAAGCGCGCTACCAAGCTGCGCCACACCCCGGTGCAGCAGGAGCCAGCCTAGCCGAGGCCCCGGCCGGGCACGAAACCGCATACCGGCGACCTGTCA
>JBOFLH010000154.1:0-1410 GCA_051657765.1 Nocardioides sp.
GCAGGTGGATCGACCAGATTACGCAGCGCAGCGCCGGGCCCTCCTCATGGAATTCGACGATCTCGGCGGTGGTCCGGACGTGCTTGAGTGGCAAGTTCGACTTGCCGCGGCCATCGCCGACGCGGAACGAGATTCCGACGGACCGCACCGGGTCGAAGCCAAGCGCCAGAGGCACCTGCTCCGCGCTATTGGCGACGGTCTGGTTCATTCGCTCCTGCCGGCGCATACGATCCGGACGTTGTCTCGAAGTCCTGGAAAGCCGGCCCACATTACGTCCCAGGGGGATGACTTCCAGTTCGTGGTGGCCCGCGCCCAAGAACTCCAGGCCGCCGGCTGTCTTCCGATCCTGGCGGACTTGACTACGCTGATTGGGGTCGGTGATCTCGTTCTTGTGCTGGCCGATGGCATAGCCGTCTTGGAGTGCAAGAACCGAGCCGTGCCAGCTCGGCCGCCGACCGGTCGCGTTGCTCGTCAGGCTGAGCGTGGCTCCAACGCGGCCCTGTACCTGAGCGAGAGCTACATCGAGGAGGAAGGCAGCGCCCGAATAGCCGTGGAGTTCACGCTCCCGGAGCCCGACTACGCCGCCGTCGAGCAGGTCGTTGGGGCGTGCATCAGTGCGCCGACATCATTGGCTGTTCACCAGTTCGGCATCCATGACGTGCTGATCGCAGGCACTGACGAGGTCACGAGCGCGGAGCTTGATGCGGTAGTGCCGCGCATGATGGAGGGCGCCAGTAGGCCCTCGGTTGCGATCGTGTTTATGGGAGACCTGATCGAATCGGCGACGCATCGGCGAATCTCGCCATCCAACTATCCGCTTCCCGCCGATCTGCGTTGCCGTCTGCTTGAGCGAGAGATCCAACTTACAAGGATCCTCAACATCGACAGGCTTGCCTGTGAGTTTTCGGTTGGGGACCGCGTCCTCCGACTTGAGCCACGAATGGGGATGACAGGGTTAGAGATCAAAGTCCATGGTTTGACTGGCACCGACGAATTCGCCTACACCTCTGAAATCGTCGAGATGTGCCTTTGGGGACCGATCTCGGTCGAGGTTGTGCGAGAGTCGATCATGGCCCAGACCCGGTCCGTGCTTGCGGAGTCTGACGGCAGCGACGGGCTACTCGGCCCGAGAGCCCCGGGAGACCTGATTCGCTACGCAACGGTCTATCGTCCCAGTGAGCCGCCTGGGCGCCCGTAGCAGTTGGCCGAGGTTCACCACGCCGAATCATGCTGCAAGACGCCGAGGTGCCGAGTTGACGTCCCTCAACGTCGCCATCCGGTCACTCTGGGCGGAACGACGCTGTTTCGACCGTTCGGCTGTAGGCCGGCCTCGTCGTGGCTCTGTGGGACGCCGGGGGATTCTGCGTTGTGTTTGGCGACTGCTATCTGGATCAATGAGCCTGCCTAAGT
>JBOFLH010000155.1:0-5975 GCA_051657765.1 Nocardioides sp.
AGCTGCATGGTGACGCCGTTGTAGCCATGTCGGGGTGCCACCACCAACTCGCCGATGGTGACCAGCTCCAGCAGGCAGGTCACCGCCGCCATACCGGACCCGAAGGACAGACACCGACCGCCCTCCAGGGCTCCCAGGGCGTCCTCGAATGCGGTCCAGGTGGGATTGGTGTACCTGCCGTACTCCGGGTCGCCGCCGGCAACATAGGTCGCCGCCAGCGTCACCGGGGTGTTCAGCGGCGCGTCCGGTGTCCGGCCGGGACGGCCGGCCCGCACCGCGATGGTGTCGGGGTGCAGGTTCCCCGGGTGGCGTGTCGCCCCGACCTCGGGCGCCGGTTGCCCGATGCCGTCGGCTGGGTCCTCGCCCCGGCCGTCACGAGAGCCTGCGTCAGCGCGTGCCATGGGTTTCTCCTACGTCAAGCAGCGTGCGCGAGTTTGGTCGCGGATCTGGCCTGGTCGATTGTGAGGTGGTTGAACACGATGCGTGCGAGTCGTCGTTTGAGGCAGCGGAGTGCTTCTGGGGTGGACATGCCTTCCTGCTTCGGACTTGAAACGGGCGACGCCGGCGGTTCCACCGACGAGTTTCGCGGCGGTCAGCACACCCACTCCGGGCATCGCTCGCAGGCTGGGTGCCACGTCGTTGACCAGGCCACGCAGACGACGCTCGAGGTCGTTGATACCGACGGTCAACTCGATCACATCGTTGAGCTCATCGCGGGCTAGTTCGGCCACGATCCCCGGCACACCGGCCAACGTGTCGGCCAGGAGATGTTGGTGTTTAGCAAGGTCCATCGACCGTGGCTTCGGCGCCCATGCAGGGTCGAGTTCATGGACGCGCCACAACAACCGGTTGATCGTCGCGGTGCGGTGTTTGACCCGGTCATCACGCCTATCGACCAGCAACTTCAGTTCACGAGAGACATCATCATGCGAGGCCACCGGCAGACCCGGTTCACGTTGCGCAGCACGCGCAACCGCGAGCCCATCAATCGGATCAGACTTCCCCCTGGTGCGTCCGATGCGCCGCTGCTCGGCCATCATCTTCGGTGGCACCCGCACCACCGACTCACCTGCAGTGAGGAGGTCGCGTTCCAACCGGGCCGAGAGATGACGACAGTCCTCGATCGCCCAGACCAGGTCAGTTCCGAACTCCCGACGAGCCCACACCACCGCCTTGAGATACCCCACCGTGATCGCATCAAAAGTCTTCGAACCAATCTCCCGGCCGACATCATCGACCGCAACAAATGTGTGGGTCCGCTTGTGTACATCGGCACCAACAACAACCATGGTGGTTGCCTCCTTCACTTGGATGAGTGAGTGGACCGTTGGGCCGGTCGGCGGACACATCTCAGTCGGGGCGTTGCCACGCTCCTATCAAGCCACGCCGGCCGGTCCATCACACCCAATGCCGGCGAAACGCATGCACACCAACCCGAAGGCGACACGGAGTCTATGAGCCAGACACCAGATGCTCAGGATCCCACCACCGCAACAGCGGCAACCTCACCCTGACACTGAGCGGAGTCTAGGGGGATCGGTGACCGGGACCGGTGGCCGACCCCGCCCGGGGCGGACCGGTTGACGCCTTTGGCAGGTGCGCGTTGGGTCGGGCCGGTAGGGTCAGCGCGATGAACGACTCACCAACGCCAGCAAGCCTCAATCAAGACGACCACCGCAAGCCTCGGGTCGCAGTGGTGTTCGGTGGCCGATCGAGCGAGCATGCCATCTCGTGCGTCACCGCGGGCAGTGTGCTGGCGGCCATCGATCGGGATAAGTACGACGTGGTGCCGATCGGCATCGCCGTGGACGGTCGCTGGGTGCTGGAATCCAGTGACCCGGCCCGACTGCGTATCTCCGATGCCGGGGCGCTGCCCAGTGTCGAGGCGGACCGGCCGTCGGTCGCGTTGGTCCAGCAAAGTGAGCGCACCTCGTTGGTGGTCACCGAACCGTCTCGTCCGCCTGAGGAACTCGGCGACATTGACGTGGTCTTCCCGTTGCTGCACGGGCCGTGGGGTGAGGACGGCACGATCCAGGGCATGTTCGAGATGACCGGCATCAGGTATGTCGGCGCCGGTGTCCTCGCCTCGGCGGTGTGCATGGACAAAGCGTTCATGAAGATCGTGCTGGCCGCCGCCGGCTTGCCAGTGCTGCCGTCGGAGGTGGTCACCCAGCATCAGTGGAAGGCGGATCCGGAAGGGTGCCGGGCACGAGTGTGGGCACTGGGCGCCCCGTTGTTCGTCAAGCCCGCTCGCGGCGGGTCCAGCATCGGTATCTCCAAGGTGCGCCGGCCCGACGAGCTCGATGGTGCCTTGGTCGAGGCCATGCAACACGACCCCAAGGTACTGGTGGAAGTGGCCGCCGAAGGCGCACGCGAAGTCGAGTGCGGGGTGTTGCAGGCCTTGGACGGTACCCCCGAAACCAGCATCCCGGCCGAGATCCGGGTCGGCGGAGAACACGAGTTCTACGACTTCGCGGCCAAGTACCTCCCCGGTGAGCACACCCAACTCGACATACCGGCGAAGCTCGCACCGGATGTTGCCGAACGGCTGCGCGAGTTGTCGGCGCTGGCGTTCACCGCGGTGGGCGGCGAGGGGCTGGCTCGGGTTGACTTCTTCGTGATGCCCGACGAGTCGTTGGTGATCAACGAACTCAACACCATGCCCGGCTTCACGCCGGTGTCGATGTTTCCCCAGATGTGGGCCGCCACCGGGGTCGACTATCCCGCGTTGATCGACCGGCTGTTGCAACTCGCCTTACGGCGGGGCATCGCCCTACGCTGACCTGACTGAACGTGCGCTGGGCTGACCTGACTGGGCTGAAACAATGCCGTGCGTGCTCAGCTAGACGCAGGGTGCGATGGCGCTCAGGTGTGCCTTCAGCGCCGGCGCGAGCGCGACAAGCACCCCGGCGGCGTTTGCTCGACGACTTGCCGGCAGCAGCACCGTGATCGCCGGTGCGACGCCAATCGTGCTGACCTGCGCGTCGACCGTCTGGTCGGTCAATTGATCCGGTGGGGTGAACCAACCGATCCCGGCGATCTCCTCGCAGGCCGCGAATTCGTCGAATTCGTCGGGCATGTCGCCGCGGCAACGTACGACGATTGCCGGGTCACCCCAGGCGGCGGCGAGACCGTGGGTGGGCGAGATCGGCCGAGCATCCTGGTCGGCCAACCGGTCAGGCAGGTCACCGATGAAGTCACGACAGGCAGCTTGCTCAGCATCGCCGAGCCTGGGGCGGGGCACCGAGACCGGGCCGTCATCCAAGCCCGCCCGCACGAGCACCCCGGCCGCCAGCAGAACGAGTACGGCGCCACAGCCGAGCAGCCCACGGCCTACGATCGGGTGGCGCACCGTTAGATGTGAACGACCGGGCAGGTCAGCGTGCGGGTAATGCCCTCGATGGACTGCAGTTTGGCCACCACGAGTTTGCCCAGATCATCGACATTGCGGGCCTCGGCGCGCACAATCACGTCATACGGCCCGGTGACATCCTCCGACAGCGTCACACCCTTGACTTGGCCGATCGCCCGAGCGACCTCCGAAGCCTTGCCGACATCGGTTTGGATCAGGATGTATGCCTGGACGACCATCAGAACTCTCCTTCGACGTACGGTGGCCCACGCCACTGGTTTGCCAACCTACCGTGCGCCCGGCTGAGCCCGGTAGGGCGTGTCGGCCGCTGCGCCGGGCGCCCTCTGCTGAGATGGCTTCATGACGGTGGCTGAGTCCCGGACCCTGGCCGATGTCGGTGAGTTCCGCCTGGTCGATGAACTCAGATCGATCTTCGGCCCGGGGGACGATACGGGTGGCGAGCAAGTTCTGGTCGGCATCGGCGACGATGCTGCTGTGCTGCGGACCCGGTCGGGACATGTCGTGGTGTCGACCGATCTGATGGTCGAGTCCCGGCACTTTCGCCGCGAGTGGTCCGATGCCGCCGATGTCGGTCACCGAGCGGCCGCGGCGAATCTGTCGGACATCAACGCGATGGGCGGGCGTGCGCATTCGCTCACGATCGGGCTCGCGGCGCCGGCTGAGCTGCCGCTGAGCTGGGCGCTCGACTTCGCGCGTGGCTTCCAGGAGGAGGCCGAGCTGGTGGGCGCATGTGTGGTGGGTGGAGATCTGACCCGGGCCGATCAGATCGTCATCGCAGTCACCGCGCTCGGCACGTGCGGCCATGCCCCGGTGCTTCGCTCCGGGGCGCAGCCGGGAGATGTGCTGGCTCTCTGCGGTCGGCAAGGCTGGGCCGCCGGCGGACTGGCCGTGCTGTCGAGGGGCTTCCGGTCGCCCCGCGTTCTGGTCCAGGCGTTGCAACGTCCTCAACCGCCGTACGACGCGGGACCGGACGCCGCACTCGCCGGCGCCACGGCCATGATCGATATCTCGGACGGGTTGCTTGCCGAAGCCGGACACCTTGCCAAAGCCTCCGGGGTGGCTATCGATGTCGACGCGGCCGCGTTCGACATTCCCGATCCGCTACAGGCGGTCGGTAGCGCGGTCGGCGTCGACCCGCTGCACTTCGTTTTGGGCGGCGGTGACGATCATGGGTTGTTGGCCACCTTCGCTGATCCGGACTCGGTGCCGCCGCGGTGGCAGGTGATCGGCTCGGTCCACGGTCGCCGGAGCGACGGCCAATCTGACCGGGCCGGCCTTGCCGACGCCGGCCAATCGGCGAACGTCGAGGCGTTCGGGGTTACCCCGGACTGGGTGACGGTGTCCGGTTTGCCGTACCACGGCCCCACCGGCTGGACACACTTCTAGGCCGGGTCCGCAGCGTGCTCGGTTGGTCATCGATTGTCTGCATTTTCCGCAGCCGGCGGACTTCCCAGCCACAGACTGCCCGTCGTTTGTGACGCGTCGGCGGGATTTTGTGACGTCTCGCGCGTCGCTTGTGACGCCTCGGCCGGGGGAGGTGGGGGCCGGGGGAGGTGGGGGTAAGGGTCAGCGAGTGACTTTGCCAGCCTTGATGCAGCCGGTGCACACGTTGAGGCGCTTGGGCGTGCCGTTGACGGTGGCCCGCACCCGCTGGATGTTCGGATTGAACCGACGCTTGGTGATCTTGCGCGACCACGGCCGGTTGTTGCCGAAGCCCGGCTTCTTGGCGCAGATGTCGCAAACGGCGGCCACGGCTGACTCCTGAGTATTGATCGAATGACGGTTTCGGCCCCGGCTCGACTCAAGGTCTCGCGATCTGGGCAACCTGGGCAGAATATCCGATCAGGCGTGCGGGTCGCGAATCGAGGTTCGACAGCAGTCCGACCGGATCGAAATGTGATTAACCTATGGCGTTCCCCAGCAGGAGAGGCGGCCCATGGAGACCGTGCCTGACCCCGGCGTGTCGACGCCCGGTTCGCGGGTGCCCGGTTCGCGGGTGCCGAGCATCGAGCTGCCGGTCGTGGTCCGTTTCGTCGACCTCGCGACCGATGCGTTGGCGGCGGCCCGCGAGGAGATCGACGCCCTCAACGTCTATCCGATCCCCGATAGCGATACCGGCACCAACATGTTCCTCACCATGTCGGCAGCCCGTGAGGCCCTGCGCGAGGCAATGGCTGTGCCGGTGACTGAGGCAATGACCGGTGCAACGGTGCGGCCCGCCGGGAATGCCGAAGTCTCCGCACACTGCCTGCGCGCGCTCGCCCGTGGCGCACTGGTGGGTGCCCGCGGAAACTCCGGGGTGATCCTGAGCCAGATGCTGGGCGCGTTCGTGGACCGCATGGTGCGGACCCAGCCTGGCGAACTCACCAGCGTGACCATCGCCGAGGCACTGAGTCGGGCCAGCGACGCCAGCTACGCCGCTGTCGGCGCGCCCGTTGAGGGGACCATGTTGTCCGTGGCGCGAGCGGCTGCCGGTGCCGCCGACACGGTTGCGCACCAGTCCGGAGTGCTCACCGAGGAGCTGCGGATCCGCGATGTCTTCGCGGCGGCCGCCGAGGCAGCGCGCGAGGCGCTGGCCCGGACGCCGACTCAGCTGAAAGTC
>JBOFLH010000156.1:0-21064 GCA_051657765.1 Nocardioides sp.
CAAACACATAATCAACAGAGGAGACGCGCCATGGCCGATGACCGTCGTCCGCAGCAGGGAAGACGGGACGCTTCGCCTCGTCGTGACTCGCGCGGCACCGGCGATCGTCGTGGCAGTGCGTCGCCGGGCGGAAGCGCGAGTGGTCGGCGTTTCGATGGCAACGCGTCGAGGGGGCAATCCAGGGGCCGATCCGACGGACGCTCGGGAGATCGTCCGGGGCGCCAAGGCGATTGGAAGCGGCCCGCAGATGACACGCGCCCCCGAACCTCGGAGCAAGTAGCCTACGACGGCCCGCCGATCCCGGACGAGATCACCGGGGGTGAACTCGATCGCTCGGTCGCCGCGCAACTCAAGGGGCTTCCGGAGAAGTTGGCGGCGCGGATCGCGCGTCACCTAGCGGCCGCCGGCGCCATCATCGATGAGGATCCGGAGACCGCGTATCAGCACACCGTCGCGGCACGGGCCCGGGCGGCCCGGCTCGCGGTGGTTCGAGAGGCATGTGGTGAGGCGGCATACGCGGCGGGCCGTTACGGTGAGGCGTTGTCCGAGCTGCGAGCGGCCAAGCGGATGAACGGAGTGACCGCCTACCTACCGATGATGGCCGACTGCCACCGTGCGCTCGGGCAACCCGAGATGGCGCTCAAACTAGCCAAGAGTCCGTCAGTGTTGAACTTCGCCTCTGAGGCGAAGGCCGAGATGACCATCGTCGAATCAGGTGCTCGACGGGATTTGGGCCAACTCGACGCGGCCCTTCGCGTGTTGGAACAGGCTCCGCTGTCGTCGTCGACCAGAGCGTCATGGGTGGTGCGATTGCGTTACGCCTACGCGGACACCCTGGAGGCCGCCGGACGAGCCAATGATGCGCTCACCTGGTTCCATCGGACCGATGCTATCGACGGCGAGGAATTGACCGATGCGGCGGATCGTGCGGATGCGTTGACCGCTCGGCTCGACCGCGAAGCCGGGACCTGATCGACTAGCTTTCTTGGGCAAGGTAGGCCAGAATGGTCCCGGTAACTACATAGGTGTGACTTCTTGTCTTAGCTCCACAGAGACCGCTGGGGAAGGCGTATCTCGACGCCGGAGCTACCAGGAGGTCACCCCATGTCAACAACGATGACGCGCTCCATCAGCAGGGGCGTGTTCTATGCTCACTCCGCGCCGTCCGCGTTGTGCCCACATGTCGAGTGGGCCGTTGGTGGCGTGCTTGGTGTCCAAGTCAATCTTGACTGGATCCCTCAGCCAGCACAGCCGGGCGCCTTCCGAGCCGAGTTCTCCTGGAGTGGCGATGTCGGCTCGGCGGCTGGCGTCACCTCGGCACTTCGTGGGTGGGAGCAACTACGGTTCGAGATCACCGAAGAGCCTTCGTCAGCGGCGGAAGGCTCGCGGTACTCCTACACCCCGGCGCTGGGCGTGTTCCACGCCGTCACCGGACTCCACGGAGACATTCTGATCCCCGAAGATCGGCTGAAGGCCGCTGTCGTGCGGACCGCGCTCGGCGAAGGCAGCATGATGACCGAGATCGACAAGCTGCTGGGCAAGCCGTGGGACGACGAGCTGGAGACGTTCCGACATGCCGGCGACGGCGCGCCGGTGCGATGGCTACACCAAGTCGTCTAACCACGGGCCCGGACGCCACCAAGGGTTCCGCGCGCTTGGGGCTGTCACCAAGCGCGATAGCAGTCGAGCGGCTAGACGCCGCGGAAGACCAGTGCCACGTTGTGGCCGCCAAAGCCGAACGAGTTGTTCAGCGCGGCATTGTCCCCCGCCGGCAGGTCACGGACCGACCGCGCGACATCCAGCCCGATGTCTTCGGGATCCTCCAGGTTGATGGTCGGCGGAACGGTGCGGCTCTGCAGCGCCAAGATGCTCGCAACCGATTCCAGAGCGCCGGCGGCGCCGAGTAAATGTCCGGTCATCGACTTCGTGGAGGTGACGATCGCGGAAGACTCGCCTAGCGCACTACGGATCGCCAGGGCCTCGGCCAGGTCACCTTGGGGGGTAGAGGTGGCATGCGCGTTGATGTGGGTGATATCGCCCGGCGCCAGGCCGGCGGATCGCAATGCGATGGTGATCGCCCGGGTTGCTCCGGACCCAGCCGGATCGGGTTGCGCGATGTCATGGGCATCTGCGGTGATGCCGGCGCCCGCGGCCTCGGCATACGCGCGTGCGCCCCTAGCTGCGGCATGCTCGGCCGACTCCAACACGATGGCAGCGCCTCCTTCGCCGAGCACGAAGCCGTCTCGAGCCCTATCCCACGGCCTGGAAGCCGCGCCCGGATCGTCGTTGCGTTTGGACAGTGCCATCATCTGCCCGAACGCGGCCATCGGCAACGGATGAATCGCCGCCTCGGTGCCCCCGCAGACGACGACATCGGCCCGACCAAGCCGAATCAGGTCGATCCCCATTGCGATCGCCTCGTTGCCGGAGGCACACGCGGACACCGGAGTATGCACACCCGCCTTCGCGCCGATCGTCAGTCCGACGTTGGCTGCCGGGCCATTCGGCATCAGCATGGGAATGGCCAGGGGTGACACGCGTCGCGGGCCTTTGGCCAACAGAGCATCGTAATTGGCCAGCAGAGTGGTGACCCCGCCGATCCCCGAGGCCATCGCGACCGCAAGGCGCTCCGGGTCGACATCTCCGCTGTCGGCTAGACCGCAGTCGCGCCACGCTTCGAGCGCGGCCACCAAGGCGAACTGGCCAGACCGGTCCAGCCGGCGCGCTTTGACTCGATCGAGAACCTCCAACGGCTCGACCGCGACCTTCGCTGCGATCTGTGCGCCGAGCTGCTCGGCCCACTCGTCTTTCAGCCGGTCGACGCCGGAGGTTCCCGCGAGGAGGGCAGACCACGTGGTCGGGACATCCCCGCCGACAGGCGAGGTGGCACCCAGGCCGGTGACGACAACCGTGGTGGGTTCGGGACGAGGTAGTGGCATGGACATCATCCTACGGCCGGCGACGTCAGAGCAGCGCCGCACCCGGCCCGGGAGGGCCGGATGCGGCATCCGCGTCGATCAGCCCTGAGCGGTCTCGATGAAGGCAACGGCATCGCCGACCGTCTTCAGATTCTTGACCTCGTCGTCGGGAATCGACACGCTGAATTTCTCCTCGGCGGCCACGACCACCTCGACCATCGAGAGCGAGTCGACATCCAGGTCGTCGACAAACGACTTGTCGAGCTGGACGTCATCAGCAGGAATTCCGGCAACCTCGTTGACGATCTCGGCTAGGTCCGCGCGAATTTCTTCGGTAGTGGCCATCTGGATTGGATCTCCTTCATTGTTGTGGCGGTATTGCCCTTGATTGTTCCCTATCGAAGGGACGGTGACGGTCTACGGGACGGTCACGACTTGCGCCGCATATGCGAGGCCGGCGCCAAAGGCGACAAAGAGGGCGAGGTCGCCGCTCTTGGCCTCGCCGTCGGCGAGCATTCGGTCCAGCGCCAGCGGAATCGAGGCGGCAGAGGTGTTGCCTTGTTCGGCAATGTCGCGCGCAATGCGAACGCGTTCGGGCAACTTCATCGCCCGCGCCATCGCGTCGGTGATCCGCATGTTGGCTTGGTGCGGCACGAACAGGTCGAGTTCGGCGGCCGTGACGCCCGCGCGGTCAAGTGCCTCCTGGGCCACTTTGGCCATGGCAAACGATGCCCATCGGAAGACGGGATTCCCTTGCATGACCAAATGGGGCATCCGCCCGGAGCCGGGCCGCTGCGGCGTACCGACGACGTCACGCCAGTCCTCGCGCTGGCGGATAAGGTCAAACTGGTCCCCGTCCGAGCCCCAGACCACGGGACCGATCCCCGGGGTGGCACTCGGGCCGACGACGACCGCGCCGGCGCCGTCGGCAAAGATGAATGCCGAGCCTCTATCCAGCGGGTCGGTGATATCGGAGAGTCGCTCGACGCCAATCACCAAGGCGTAACGGGCGCTGCCGGCGCGCACAAGGTCCGAGGCCACCGCAAGGCCGTAACAGAAGCCGGCGCACGCTGCGGAGATGTCAAACGCGGCAGCGTTGTTGGTGCCCAGCTCGTGGGCGATGAGCGTGGCAGCCGCCGGGGTGTTCATCATGTGGCTGATGGTTGCCACCACCACACAGTCGACCTGTTCTCCGCTGATGCCGGCCTGAGCCATGGCATCGCGGGCGGCGGCCACACTCATCATCGAGATGGTTTCCTCATCGGTCGCCCATCGGCGCTGTTTGATCCCCGAGCGTTGTTGGATCCATTCGTCGCTGGAGTTGATCGCCTCAGTAACCGCTGAGTTGGGAACGATGCGGCTGGGGCGGTAGGCACCCAACCCCACGATGGCTGTGTGGTGGATCGGTTCGGCGTTGCTGAGCGGGCTCATCGGGCGCGCACCGCCCGGTGTTCGGCACAGAACGCCCGAGCTTCGGGGATCTGATCGGGGCCCTTGAGTGCGAAGGTGGCGACCCCGGGCATGGCCCGTCTGGCAATTCCGCTGAGAGTGCCGGCCGGTGATAGCTCGAGAAGCCCGGTCACCCCTTGAGTCACCAGCGTCTGCATGCAGAGGTCCCACCGAACCGGGTTGGCCACCTGCCCGACGATGCGCTCAACGACCTCGGCTCCGGTCTCGACAAGGGCGCCATCGCGGTTGGACACGATCGGCATCGAAGGGGCGGCTGGTTGCACCGGCGCGACGGCGGACGACAGGCGGGCCACGGCCGACGCCATATGTGCGGTGTGAAACGCGCCGGCGACGCTCAGCGAGATCAGCCGGCAACCCGCCGGCGGATCAGCGGCCAACTCGGCCAGTTGGTGGATCGTGCCGGCGGCCACGATCTGTCCGGGGCCGTTGTCGTTGGCCGCGGTCAACCCATGTCGGTCCAGGGCGGCGAGAACCTCCTCGCGAACGCCGCCGAGGACCGCCGTCATGCCGGTAGCGGCGACCGCGGACGCATCGGCCATGGCTCTGCCGCGCTCGGCGACGATCCGCACGGCCTGCGCCGGAGACAACACGCCAGATAGTCCCGCGACGGTCAATTCGCCGACGCTGTGTCCGGTCCAGAGGTCGGGGCGCATCAGATCCGAGTGGGGCCGGCCCGACTGCGACCCGAGCTCCCCGCCGCCGTCTTCAGCCAGCACGGCTGAGCCCGTCAGCAACCCGGCGGCAACCAGAAGGGGCTGGGCTATCGCGGTGTCCCGGATCACGTCCGTGTCTGCCTCAGTGCCGTAATGACCCAGGTCGAGATCGGCAGCCTCGGAGTAGACCGCCAGGTCTGCGGCGAGGCGGGCATCCGCCAGCCAGGGGCCAAGGAAGCCTGGGGACTGGGCGCCCTGTCCGGGCGCGGCGATTGCGAGCACGGGTCTACTGTGCCGAATCAGATGGCAAACTCTCGCATCGGGCACACACGAATCTGTGAACGTCCTTTTGTAGGGAACCAACAAAAGCGAGAGGTTCAGGCACAAGATCGCCTCAACGACTCGACGTCACCGATGATCCGCGGGCCTGCTGAGGATCGGCACTGTTAATGCGCGCTGCCTATCGACCAGGTCCATGGGGCAGCGAGCCGGAGAAGAAGCGAACACTCTAGCCACACCGGACCCCGTAGTCGGCAGGCCGGTAGTCGGCAGGCCGGTAGTCGGCAGGCCGGTAGTCGGCAGGTATGCCGAACCACTTTGCACACGCACGTTCCTATGGTCGTTGTCGGGGCAATTGGCGGCCCAACACCAACGCGATGCGATAGGCGAAGCCGTGACGAGCGTCGGCCGGATCGAGTCCGGTCAGCTCGGTGGCCTGCCTGAGCCGGTATCGCACGGTGTTGGGATGAACGAACAGCGCGCGTGCGGTCCCCTCGATCGAGGTGCCCTGCCGGAAGTAGGCCGTGAGCGTATCGATCAGCGTGTCACTGCTGCCGGCCAGCGGTGCGAAGAGTGCGTCGAGCAGATGCCGTCGGGCGTGCCCGTCGCCGGCCAGTACTCGTTCTGGCAGCAGTTCGTCGGAGCTCACGGGCCGAGGAGCATCGGGCCAGCCGACGGCGGCCCGATGGCCCGAAACGGCTGCCCGGGCTGAGAGCTGGCCGGCGCTGAGGTCCGCGACGACCGGGCCGACCACCACCGCGCCGTCGCCGAACTGGCCGGCGACGACCGAGGCGGCGTCGCTCGCCTGAGCGACGCCGCCCAGGACCACCACCAGGCGGTCACCTTGCGTGCCGCAGAGTGCGTCCATACCAGCACCACGCGCCGCGTGTCGCACCGCCTCGAACAAGTCGGTCTCCGAACGTTCGGACGGCATCGAACCGACCACCACCACGACGCCTTCTCGATTTCCCCATCCCAGGGCACTCGCCCGCGAGAGCACGGCATCGTCACCTTCGGACCGGAGAACCGAATCAACCACCAGGGCTTCGAGCCGAGCATCCCAAGCGCCGCGCAGTTCGGCGGCTCGGGCGTAGACCTGGGCGGTGGCAAACGCGATCTCCCGGGCATACCTCAGTAACGCCTCGTGCACGTCGGGGGCGTCGGCCGGGTCCACCGTGTCGTCGATGTTCTGTTCGACGACGTCGATGCCCAACCGCACCAGATCGACGGTTTGCTGCAGGCTGATCGTGCTGGTCAACGCACGTGGAGCGACTCCGAAGACCGCTGCTGCCACAGCCTGGTCGCCGGTGATCGGGTTGCGCGCGTTGCGGCGATACCAGCTGACGAAGCCGCGGATACCGGCCTGCACAATCAGGCCAACCCAGGACCGTTCGTCGGCGCCAAGGCTGGCGAACCAGGGCATTTCGTCGTTCATTCGAGCCATGGCGTTGCTGCTGAGCGCGCCGACGGATTGCTGGAGCGCGGTGGCTGCGGACTCTGACACGGTGCCTCCGCACGGTCCTGGTGGTGACTCGGATCGATCAATCGGTCGGGGTAGACACGATCAATCGCGCGCAGCCTACGCTAGTCGATCTGTAGGATTCCTACACCTAGGCGCCCGGGACTGTGCGACGCCTCACCACGCCTAGGCGGGTCCGCCTTCTTGGAGAACGCCGCGCACCGAGGTTGGGTCGTCAATGCGATACTGCGCGAACGCCTTCGCTACCGACGCGCGCTCGATCTTGCCCTGGTCCGCGAGTGCCCGCAGGGCTTGCACCACCACGGATTCGGCATCGACGTGGAAGTATCGGCGGGCCGCCGGCCTGGTGTCGGCGAAGCCGAACCCATCGGTTCCGAGCACGTGGTACTCGCCGGGCACCCACCGGGCGATCTGCAGTGGCACCGCAGACATGTAGTCGGAGACTGCGACGACCGGCCCAACCGTGTTCTTGAGTTTGTCTGCCACATATGCGGTGCGCGGTGGTTCACCCGGATTGAGCAGATTCCACTGTTCGGCCGCGATGGCATCGCGGGCTAGCTCGTTCCACGAGGTGACTGACCAGATGTCGGCGGCCACGCCCCACTCGTCGGCAAGCAACTGCTGCGCCTTCTGGATCCAGGCGAAGCCGACCCCACTGGCCAGCAGTTGCACGCGAGGCGCGTCGAGCGGCAGCGCGGCCGGCGGCTCCGCGACATGGTGAATCCCGCGTAGTAGACCCTCCACATCGATCTCGGCGGGCTCGGCCGGGTGCACCAACGGCTCGTTGTAGACCGTCAGATAGAAGACCACGTCCTCCCCGTTCGGATGCTCCGGCGACGCGCCGTACATCCGGCGCAGACCGTCGGAGACGATGTGCGCGATCTCGTAGGAGAACGCGGGGTCGTAGTGCACCACGGCCGGGTTGGTGGTGGCCAGTAGCGGCGAATGTCCGTCCGCGTGCTGCAAGCCCTCGCCGGTGAGCGTCGTACGACCCGCGGTAGCGCCGATGAGAAAGCCGCGAGCCAGCTGATCGGTCATGGCCCAGATCGAGTCCGCAGTGCGCTGGAAGCCGAACATGGAATAGAAGATGTAGAAGGGGATCATCGGCTCGGCGTGAGTAGCGTAGGCCGACCCAGCCGCCGTCGCCGAGGCGATCGAGCCGGCCTCGGAGATTCCTTCGTGCAGCATTTGACCCTGGGCCGACTCCTTGTAGGCCATCAACTGAGCCCGATCGACCGCCTCATAGGTCTGGCCGTGCGGGTTGTAGATCTTGGCGGTGGAGAACATCGAATCCATACCGAAGGTGCGATATTCGTCGGGCGCGATCGGCACGATCCGGTGCCCGATTTCCGGATCACGCATCAGGTCCTTGAGGAGCCGAACGAACGCCATCGTGGTGGCGATCGCCTGCTTCCCGGAGCCCTGCTTGAGCTCGGCATAGGTCTTCTCGCCGGGCAGATTCAACGGTTTGGCGCGCAGCACGCGTCGTGGCGCCGGCCCGCCCAACTGGCGACGTCGCTCGACCATGTACTGAATGACGCTGTCGTCCTGACCAGGGTGATAGAACGGGGCCGCCTCGGCATCGATGTATTCGTCGGTGATCGGCAGTCGCAGTCGATCGCGGAACTGCTTGAGATTGCTCTTGGTCAGCTTCTTCATCTGGTGGGTGGCGTTCTTGCCCTCCAACGCCTCGATCGTCCACCCCTTGACAGTGTGCGCCAAGATCACCGTTGGCTGACCGATGTGATCGACAGCTGCCTTGAAGGCGGAGTAGACCTTCCGATAGTCGTGACCGCCTCGGGGTAACCGCTCGATCTGTTCGTCGCTCAGGTGCGCCACCAGCGCCTGGAGCCGCGGATCGGTGCCGAAGAAGTTCTCCCGGATATAGGCGCCGCTTTCCACCGAGAACGTCTGGAAGTTGCCGTCCGGGGTGCGATTCATCTGGTTGACCAGGACACCGTCGATGTCCTGGGCCAGCAACGCGTCCCATTCCTTGCCCCAGACCACCTTGATGACGTTCCAGCCGGCGCCGCGGAAGACCGACTCGAGCTCCTGCATGATCTTGCCGTTGCCGCGAACTGGTCCGTCGAGTTGTTGCAGGTTGCAGTTGACCACGAAGGTGAGGTTGTCGAGCTCTTCGCGAGCGGCGAGTGTGATGGCGCCGAGTGACTCAGGTTCCCCCATCTCGCCGTCGCCGAGGAAGGTCCACACATGTTGCTGCGAGGTGTCCTTGATGCCGCGGTGATGCAGGTAGCGGTTGAACCGGGCCTGGTAGATCGAGTTGATGGCGGCCAGTCCCATGGACACCGTCGGGTACTCCCAGAAGTCCGGCATCAGCCGCGGGTGCGGATAGGACGACAGGCCGTTGCCCGGACCGTGCTGCACCTCTTGACGGAAGGCGCCCAGCTGGTCGGTGCTCAGTCGACCCATCAGGAAGGCTCGGGAGTAGATGCCGGGTGCGGCGTGGCCCTGGATGTAGATGTGGTCCCCGCCGCCGGGGTGATCGTGGCCGCGGAAGAAGTAGTTATAGCCCACTTCGTAAAGCGTTGCCGCCGACTGGTAGGACGCGATGTGCCCGCCGACCTCCAGGCCCTTGCGGTTGGCTGCCGAGACCATGACCGCAGCGTTCCACCGGACCAGTCGCCGGATCTGCCGCTCCAGGTCTTCGTCGCCCGGGAACGTCGATTCGCGCTCGGGCGGGATCGTGTTGATGTAGTCGGTGCTCAGCAGCGGCGGCACGCCGATGCCACGCTCCCGGGCTCGCTCCACCAAGCGCAGCAACACGTAACGCGCTCGGTCGCCGCCTCGCTCGTCCGCCAAGGCGCTGAGCGAATCGAGCCATTCGGTGGTCTCGTCCGGGTCGATATCGGGCAGTTGCGTCGGCATTCCCTCATGGATCACGTGCTCATCGTTCCATCTTCGGTCCCTCGACAAAACATTCTCGCCGATTGTTCGCGTGATTTCGGCGCGCCGGAGCGGACCAAGCTTGCGTCCGGCGGGGAAGTCCGGTGGACTACTCCCCAGTTGCGGCAACGCATCGCCCGGCGATGCAGTCGGTTAAGCCGCCACAGCTCGTGTCGTCTAGTTGAGGAGTTGGGTTGACATCGTCTGCGGGTGACGCGTCACCGGCAAGCCGTCTGGGTTTCAAGCGCGGCATGGTCATCCAAGAGCTGAACTGGGACAGCGACGTCGACGACGAGTTGCGTCTCGCGATCGAGGATTGCATCGACGCCGACATGGTGGATAGTGACTACGGCAATGTCGTCGACGCTGTGTTGTTGTGGTGGCGAGCCGAGGACGGCGACCTGGTCGACGGTTTGGTGGATTCGCTCACCGATCTCGTGGGTGGTGGCGCGATCTGGTTGCTCACCCCGAAGATCGGTCGACCCAACGCGCTGGGCGCGGCCGACATCGCGGAGGCGGCTCCGGTGGCCGGACTGGCGCAGACCACCACGGCGGCGGTCAGCAAGGAGTGGGTCGCTACTCGGCTGCTGGCTCCGAAAACGCCCCAGTGAGCGGACGTCCGAGGCGCTGACAACCCTCGGGTAGACAGGTTCGGCCGGGATGCGAGGATTTGCCCATGACGGCCATTCAGATCGGTGATCTCGCGCCAGACTTCACGTTGCGCGACCAGTTCGGCCAGGACACGTCGCTATCGTCATTCCGCGGCCACAAGGCCGTGGCGATCCTGTTCTATCCGTTTGCGTTCTCCGGCGTGTGCACCGGCGAGATGGCCGGCATCCGGGACCGGCTGGCCGACTTCCTGACCTTCGACAGTGAAGTGGTTGCCGTCTCCTGCGACCCGACGTATGCACTTCGGGTGTTCGCGGACACCGACGGGTTGAACTTTCCGCTGCTCTCCGACTTCTGGCCGCACGGCGAGGTGGCCCGGGCATACGGTGTGTTCAACGAGGCCAAGGGCGCACCGCGCCGCTCCTCGTTCATCGTGGACAAGGCCGGGCGCGTGCGGTGGGCCGTGCACAACGCGGCCGCTGATAGTCGGGACCTGGACGAGCACGTGAAGCAGCTGACCAGCCTGGGCTAGACCAGATAACCGTATTTTCGCACCAAATTGTTGAATCACCTGACTTCGGTGCCGGATGTGCCTAGTATTTTCTTGTCGCGCTGCTGGTGACCCGAGACGCCAGCAGCGCGACACTTATTTGCCCACTAGTGTGGTCCCCGGTGTGGTACCTCGACACATCACCGCCACCCCCCTCGGGTGCGGGCGTATAGCTCAGCGGTAGAGCACTGGCCTTACAAGCCAGCGGTCGCAGGTTCGATCCCTGCTGCGCCCACCGCACGAATCCCCGGGCCGCGCATCGGCCCCGGGGCGGCGCATTGCTAGCGTTGCTGCCATGACCTGGGCAGGCGGTACTCGGTGAAAGCCGTGGTCTATCGCCGGTATGGAACACCGGAGGTGTTATCTCTCGTCGAGTGTCCGACCCCCTCACCCGGATCCGGCCAGGTGCTACTTCGGGTCGCCGCGACGTCGGTGAACCTGAGTGACTGGGAATGTCTGCGGGGAACACCGGCCTATGCGCGGATCGGCGGACTGCGCGCCCCGGCCCGTCAGATCCTGGGGTCCGATGTCGCCGGGGTGGTGAGCGAGGTAGGGGAGGGCGTCACCCGGTTCCGGCCCGGCGATGAGGTGTACGGCGACAACCTCGCGCTGAAAGGTGGCTTCGCGGAGTACGCGCTCGCGCCGGAGACCGCATTGGCCCATAGGCCGCCGCAGCTCACGTTTGCCCAGGTTGCCACGATCCCGCAGTCCGGTGCCATCGCCTGGCAGGGCATGGCGGGGGTCGAGGAGGGCAACCGGGTGCTGATCAACGGGGCCGGCGGCGGATCGGGCGCATTCGCGATTCAGCTCGCCAAACGGCTCGGCGCCCACGTCACTGGCGTCGACACCGCCGCCAAGCGCGACTTCATGCGTTCGATGGGCGCCGATGAGACGATCGACTACCGCGGCGCCGACTTCACCCGAGCAGCTCAGCCCTATGACGTAATTCTGGATCTAGTCGCACATCGGTCGGTCTTCGCCTATCGGCGGGCGCTGGCGTCGGGTGGTCGATACCGGTGCGTCGGTGGGTCCGTGCGTACCCTCTTGCGGGTGCTCACTGTCGGCTCGGCAGCCGGCCGGCTGACCGGTCGTTCTCTCGGCGTGCTCGCCGTCAAGCAAGGCCCGACACACTTCGGTCCGCTGGCCGCGCTCTGTGTGACGGGCGATATCAAGGTACCCATCGACCGAACGTTTGCCTTGGCCGAGGTACCCGCCGCGCTGGCGTACGTCGGTTCCGGACGTGCCCTCGGTAAGGTCGTCGTCATTGCGGAGTCGACCGGTCCTGACGCGGCCGTTGCCAGCTCACCCGCGGTGGCATAGATTGGCCTGCTGTGCTCGTTTCCGAGGATCAAGCAACCGGCTCCGAATGACTGGGTCCGAATGACTGGGTCCGAATGACTGGGTCCGAATGACTGGGAACCAACTCGTCGACGCGATCCGGGACGCCCTCGCCACCGCCGGGGATCCGCAACGCGCCCTGCGCCAACAGGCCTACATGAAATCTGAGATGCCCTACCGCGGGCTGACCTCGCCCGAGCTGACGGCACTGCTGAAGCCCCGGCTGGTCGAGTTTCGGCCCACCAGCCGCGCCGACTGGGCACACGCCATCCGCGTGCTGTGGGACGAGGCCGGCTATCGCGAAGATCGATATGCCGCGATCGCCGTCGCCCGACTCCGCCATGCCGGACAATGGCGCGACCTCGACGCACTGCCGCTGTTTCGACACCTGGTGACTACCGGGGCCTGGTGGGACTACGTCGACGAGATCGCCGCCCACCTGGTCGGCGACGTGCTGCGGCGCCATCGGGAGCCGGTCACGCCAGTCATGCGTGAGTGGGCCGGCGACGCCAACCTTTGGGTGCGGCGTACCGCGGTGCTCTGTCAGCTACGCCATCGCTCCGCCACCGATCCCGGTCTGCTGCGGGAGGTGATCGGCCCCAACCTCGGCGAGCCGTCGTTCTGGTTGCGCAAGGCGATCGGCTGGGCGCTGCGCGAATACGCTCGCACAGACCCGGACTGGGTGCGCGCCGCCGTTGCCGGGTGGACCGACGAGATCTCGAACCTGTCGCGGCGTGAGGCGCTCAAACATCTCGCGCCGGCATCAGCCACCGCTAGCGATTGAAGCGATAGCCCATTCCGCGCACGGTGCTGATAGTGCCGGCACCGAGCTTCTTGCGGAGGTAGCCCACGTAGACGTCGACGACATTCGAGCCCGGGTCGAAGTCGTAGCCCCACACGTGGCTGAGAAGTTCCTCGCGCGAGAGCACGGTGCCGGCGTTGAGCATAAAGATCTCGGCCAGGACGAACTCGCGCGCTGAGAGATCCCATTCCTTCTCGCCGACCGTGGCCCGCCGGGTGCGGCGATCCAGGCGCACGTCGCCGGCCGACAACACGTCGTCAGCGGTTCCGCCGCCGGTTTGCCGAAGCCGCAGCCGAACTCTGGCCAGCAGCTCCGCGAAGGAAAACGGCTTCGACACATAGTCGTCGGCGCCGCCCTCGAGAGCCGAGACCGTGTCGGCCACCGAGTCGCGCGCGGTCAGCACGATAACCGGCAGTTCCAAGCCGGCCCCGCGCATCCGGGTGAGTACTTCGAAGCCGTCCAGCCCGGGCAGGCCGATATCCAGGATCATCAGGTCGAACGAGCCGGTGAGAGCGTGTTCGAGACCGGCGACTCCGTCGACGGCAACAGTGGCCCGGTGTCCGGTGGCGGTCATGCCCTTGGCCAGGAACGAGGCGATTCGTCGCTCGTCCTCGACGATCAGGAGTCGCGGCATACGGCCTCCGCGGGAAGCAGCACCGTGAACTCCGCGCCGCGCGGCACGGCATCGCGGACCTCGACCTCGCCGCCGTGCGCCTTCGCGATGGCGGCGACGATCGACAGGCCCAGTCCGAAGCCCTCATCGCCCGGGCGCACCCGGCCGCGACCGTATCGCTCGAAGATCGCCGTGCGGTCCGCGGGCGATACGCCGTCGCCGCCGTCGCGGACCCACACCCGCACTTCGCCCCTTGCCACGCTGGCGCCGATGCCGATTTCGTCCGCGGGGTCGGTGTGCTTGACCGCGTTGTCAGCCAGCTGTAACAGGGCTTGGGTCAGCCGCTGCTGATCCACCCGCACCGTCGCCGGCGGGACGGCATCCAATCGCCAGTCACGATCACCAAGCGCCACCGCCTTCGCGTAGGCGGTGCGCATTAGCTGGTCCAACCGAACCGGTGTCTTGGTGACGAAGTCGGGTCGATCGCTCCGGGCGAGCAGGATCATGTCGCCAACCAGCCGCGACATCCGATCCACCTCCTCCAGCAGCAACGCGCGGGTCTGGTCAACATCTGCGGTATCGGTGGTGTCGAGCAACTCGAGATGTCCACGCAACACGGTCAGTGGGGTGCGCAGCTCGTGACCAGCCTCGTCAAGGAAGCGGCGCTGCGAGCTGAACGAGCCGTCCAGCCGGGCGAGCATCTCGTTCACCGTCCGAGTCAACGCGGTGAGGTCGTCGTTGCCGCTCTCCGGGATTCGGCTGGAGAGGTCACCGCTGCCGATCTCGCGCGCGGTGTCGTTGAGGCGTCGCAACGGTGCCAGTAGGCGGCCGGCTTGCCATCGCGCGACCAGCACGATAGCGCCGAGGGAGAGTATGCCGACCGCAGCACAGGTGCGCATCAGGGTGAGGAGTTCGCGGCGGTCGTCGTCGAGGAAGCTGACGATCACCAACGCCCCGGTGGCGGGAGCGGCGCCCGCGCCGGGGGTTGGCGCCTCGTTCGGGCGAGAAGCGCGGAGCTGAGTGGAGTCGGTGTCGCGGCGAACCGGGCCGTCGGTCGCGGCGCGCCGTTCGGCAACCGGTTGGGCGGTGAGGAGCAGCTCGCCGACCACGGAATCCACTCGCTGGGCGCCGCCACGATCCGCGAGCGCTCGGACCGCGGCACGGAAGTCCGGGTCCTCGGTCAGGGACCGATGCCGCTGGGTCGACCGATAGCGGGGCGCGTTGTTGATCCAGCCGACCAACATTTCGTTGTCGCTGGGCACATTGCGGCGCAGGAACTCGTACAACAATGTGTCCACATCGTCGAACTGGTCGGTGCGTTGCAGAGTGCGGAACTCGGCGAGTTCCTGGTCGGCCAGCTCGACGGACCGTCCGGTGAGTCGTGAGGACTCCAGCACGTAGATGATCGCCCCGACGACCGAGAGTGCGGCGGTGACCAGAACCGCCAAGGAAACCACGATCCGGGTGCGGACCGATAGACCAGTTCGTGGTCGCGGCCCGAGAACGTGGTTCGAGTCCGCGGCGGCGCGAGCGATGCTGGGAGGGCGAGTGGACGAACTAGTCGTGCCGGGATTGATCCGTACCACCCGATCCGGATCCGCTTCGATTGCCGCCGCCGGCATCGTGGTCGCCACCGCCCTCGTGGCCCCTGCCGCGGTGCTTTCCGTGGTCGGAGTCGTCGTCCCTGCCGTCGTCCCCGCCGCGGCCCGTCCCGTGGTCGGAGTTGTCGTCCCTGCCGTCGTCCCTGCCGTCGTCCCTGCCGTCGTCCCCGCCGCGGCCTTTCCCGCGGCCTTTCCCGGGGCCCGTCCCGTGGTCGGAGTCGTGATCCCTCCCATGGTGGTCACCGTCGTCGGTGTGGTCGTCTCGATCGGTGTCGGCATGGTCTCCTCGATCCGGCCCGGGGTCGTCGTCGCGGCCGGCGTCGTCGGAATCGTCGTCGAGATCGTCCGGGCGGGGGGTGACCTCAACTGTCGACGGGCGCGATTGACTCGTTGATCGGGTAGGCGTCGTGTTCTCAGGCGGGTCCGGCGACTCAAGTGCTCCGCCTGGTTGGGCGGGCGTCGAGGCGGATCGTGGGCTGTCTGGTGGGGCGAGCAGTATCGTGTCGTACTGGCGAGCGTCCGGGCGCGCGGCGGCGAGGGCGTCGGCGACGTAGGCCATCACCGGCAGCGCGACGATGACGACGATCAGCGGTTTCCACCAGTTCTTCATGGTGCCACGATCTTGCCTTATAGTGGCCCGCCGATGAGAGCGTGATGAGGAACTTCTCATCTGCGGGTCGACTACGCTCCCCACCATGCCTGACTCTGCGATGCCTGATCCCGCGGGAACTTCGGCCGGAGGAGAATCCAATGGCGTAGCCCTCGGTGAGCTGCTGCACCAGCTTGACGAGTGGTACCCGCCGCACACGGCGGCCCAGTGGGACGCCGTCGGCCTGGTCTGGGGAGACCTCGCGGCGCCAGTGGCCAAAGTCATGTTCGCGGTGGACCCCGCGCCGGCCGTTGTCGCCGAGGCGGTCGCCTGGGGCGCCGACCTGGTGGTCGTGCATCATCCGCTGTTCCTCAAGCCGGTGCACTCGATGGCCGGCACCACCCCCAAGGGCCGGATCGTCGCGGCGCTGGCGAACGCTCGGTGCGCGTTGTTCACCGCGCATACCAACGCCGACGAGGCGATCGGGGGTGTTTCGGAGTCGTTGGCCTTGGCGCTTGGTCTCGACGAGCTCCGACCGATCGTGCCGACGGTCGGCGATTTGCTACCAGGTGCGATCCGATCGGCGGACACCGATGGGATAGGCCCGGCTCATGTCGGCACCGGTCGGATCGGCACCGGTCGGATCGGCACCGTGACCCCGACCATCTTGAGTCAGTTCGCCGAGACGGTGGCCGCTGCCTTGCCGGCCACCGCAGGGGGCGTCCGAGTGGCCGGTGCGCGTGATCGGCTGGTCCACCGGGTGGCGGTGTGCGGGGGGTCCGGTGACTTTCTGCTTGATCAGTTGATTAGTGAGGACGTCGACGTCTACCTCACCAGCGATCTGCGGCACCACCGCGCCGCGGAGTTTCTGGACCATGAGGGGCCGGCACTGATCGACGTGGCGCATTGGGCGGCGGAGTGGACGTGGCTCCCGGTAGTTGCCGCTCGACTTTCGGCCGCGTTCGAAGAACGGGTCGCGACTCGGGTTAGCCTGACTCCGACCGATCCATGGACCTTCCGGATCTGACGAGGAGCCTCCGCTGAAAGCCGACCCGACCGCCCAACTGAAGCTGCTCGACGTACAACATGTCGATGCCCGCGCCAATCAAGCCCGTCACCAGCGCGAACGCCTGCCTGAGCACGCCGAGCTGGTCGCCCTGACCCAGACTCGGGCCGAGCTGGACAACCAGGTTCGCGACGCGCGCATCGTGGTGGAGGACCTCACCGCCGACCAGCTCAAAGCCGACCAGGACGTCGAGCTGGTGAAGGCCCGCCGCACACGCGACCAGGACCGGATCGATCAGGGCGTGATCAGCAACCCCAAAGATCTCGAGCGCATGCAGCACGAGCTGGTCTCCCTCGACCGCCGGATCGGCGTACTCGAGGACGAAGAGCTCGAGATCATGGAGCGGTTGGAGGATGCCCAGCGCACCCTGGACTCGTTGGCCGCCCAGTTGACGGCGGTCGACGAGCGTGGCCGCTCGCTAGTGGCGGCCAGAGACGAACAAACCGCCGTGCTCGACGCCAGCTTGGCGGAGTGTGCCGCCGAGCGCGACGTGCTGATCGCGGACCTGCCGGCTGACCTGCTGGCCCTCTACGACCGGCTGCGTGTCGCCAAGGACGGCGTCGGTGCGGCCGAATTGCGGCAGCGCCAGTGCGCCGGCTGCCGGCTCACCGTGGACAATCTGGAGCTGGCGAAGATCAAGGCGCTGCCTAGCGACGAAGTGGTGCGGTGCGAGGAGTGTCAACGGATCCTGGTACGGACCGCCGAGTCCGGGCTGTGAGCGTTCGCAGCGTCCTGATCCAGGCCGACGGTGGCTCGCGTGGCAATCCGGGCCCAGCGGCGTACGGCGCGGTCTTGAGCGACGCGGCCACCGGTCAGGTTATCGCCGAGGACGGCACCACTATCGGGGTGGCCACCAACAACGTCGCGGAGTACTCCGGGCTCATCGCGGGCCTACGGTTGGCCGCGGAGCTGGCTCCCGAAGCGGAGATTGAAGTCCGGATGGACTCGAAGCTGGTCGTCGAACAGATGTCCGGGAACTGGAAGATCAAGCACCCGGACATGAAGCCCTTGGCGATGCAGGCGCATCAACTGGCGCCGTTCGGCACGAGGTACACCTGGGTGCCTCGCGCGCAGAACGGACACGCGGACCGGCTGGCCAACGAAGCGTTGGACGGGCTGCGCTCGGGAGTCCGGGTGCTCGGCGAGACCTCGGCTGGTGCCAGCTCCGTTGAGTCCGAGCAATCGGATCAGGACCGGGCCGGTACGGACCGGCCGGATACGGACTGGTCGGATGATGACCGCGCTGACTCTAGGATCGAGGCGGCCCGGGCCGCGCCGACCACGTTGGTGTTGATCCGTCATGGGGTCACCCAGCACACCGTGGACCGGCGATTCTCCGGGGGCCTCGCCGGTGGCAATCCGGGGCTGCTCGACCTAGGCCGCGCGCAGGTGCTGGCCACCGCTCGGTGGCTCGCCCCGAAGGCCCCGCAGATCGAGGCCGTGATTTCGTCCCCGGTGCGCAGAGCGACCGAGTCGGCCGAGATCGTGGCCGAGCACTGGAACGTTCCGGTGGTGCCCGAGCCCAGGTTCGCGGAGTTGGAGTTCGGCACCTGGGACGGCCTGACTTTCGCCGAGGCGGCCGAGGGGTTCCCGGAGGAGGTCAAGCAATGGCTGGGCTCGCTCGAGGTTCGCGCTGGCGGTCACACCGCGAGGGGAACCGGCTCGGGGGAGTCGGTTCGGGGGGTTCAACGCCGGGTCCGAGCGGGCCTGAAGACCGTGTTGTCTCGACACCGCGGCTCGACGGTGGCGGTGCTCAGCCATGCCACGCCGATCAAAGTGTTAGTCGCTGATGCATTGGGGACACCGCTGCAGTCGGTGTTCCGGATGGAGCTGCTGCCCGCCTCGGTCACCGTGGTGACCTACTATCCGCCGACCGATGATCGACCCGTGGGTTCGTCGTTGTGGTTGTTCAACGCGCGACCCGCCGACGACTCGCTCTGGTGATCCCGGCGGCCCAGCCGGCTCCGATGGTTCGCCGTGATCGCCCGCCGAGGTCGCTCACCCGGCCGCCGGCGGCGCCGTCGCGGTCAAAGCGTGGTCACGATGACGTCCAGGACCGTGCCTGCCTGATCCCCGGTCGTTCGTGCGGTCGCAACTTCCACCGTCCAGCCCAACCCGGTCAGCACCTCGGCGAGTTCGTGCGGTGAGCGCGGATCAGCGCCGTCGGTCAGCAACGCTCGGACGATGCGCCCTTTCGTGGCCTTGTTGAAGTGACTCACGATCGTTCGTCTGCCATCGACCTCATGCCACACCCGCACGCTCGCCAACCGGAGGGCCGAGCTTGACCCGGGGCGCCAGAACGCGGCATAGGTCGACGAGCGCAGATCGACCAGGAGCCGCCGGCCAGCCAGCGCGGTCAGTGTCGGGTCGAGGACATCACGCCACACGCGGGCGATCGGACCGAGTCCGGGCAGATTGACACTGCCGGACAAACGGTACGCCGGGATCCGATCGTGGGGCCGGAGCACACCGAAGACCGAGGATGTGATCAACACCCGGCTGCCAGCCCGTCGGCGGGCCACGGCCGGCAGGCTGTCGAAGCCGAGGGCCTCGAAGAGAACGCCGCGATAGATCCGATCGGCCCGGGCCGAGGGCGCCGTAACCAGCCGCACATTGTGGTCGAGCTGGTCGGCCAGGCCGGGGGACAAACCGAGGGTGCGCAGTCCGGTCGGGGAGGCGGAAACGTCCGCGAGTGCGCTCAGGACTCGCGTGCGGACCTGGGTCAGCTCCGGAGCCACCAAGCGGGCGAGGTCAAGAGGCCTGCCGCGAGTAGCCGGCGCCTTTCCCTCCGACGGCGGCAGCAAGATAAGCACCGGGCAACCCTATGCCCAGGGACGCTAGCGCCGGGTCAAGCAGCACCGACTGACCGGAGCTGGTTAGGGTGATCGCCGTGCCCCGAATTCCCCAGGTAACCCTGACGTCAAGTCTTGATGGCAGCGACAGCGACATCGACGTAGCCAAGCTGATGCGCGCGGGTATCGCCGACCTCCAGGCGGAGATGGCCGTCGAAGCGGCCTTTCCCGCTGAGGTCGACCAGGCCGCGAGGCGAGCGGCGGGCGCGCCACGCCTGCCGGCGCTGGACCGCACCGATCTCGAATTCCTGACGATCGACCCGCCGACCGCTCGCGATCTCGACCAAGCGCTGCACATTGCCGCGAGTGAGCGGGGCTACACCGTGCACTACGCGATCGCCGACCTTGGCGCCTTCGTCGCGGCGGGCGACCTGGTGGACCTGGCCGCGCATCAGCGTGGGGAGACGTTGTATGGCGCGGACACCAAGGTGCCGCTGCACCCGAAGGCCATCTCCGAAGACGCCGGGTCGCTGCTGCCGGGTCAGGTGCGGCCCGCGTTGCTGTGGACGATCGAGCTGGATGCTACCGGCGAGGGAGTGGGGGTCCGAGTCGAGCGGGCCCGGGTCAAGTCGCGCGCCCAGCTCGACTATGGCCAAGCCCAGGCGCAGATCGACAGCGGCCGCACCAGTGAGACGTTGCGTCTGCTGAAGGTGGTCGGTCAGCTTCGTGAGGCGAAGGAGCGCGAGCGCGGGGGTGTGTCGCTGCCGCTGCCGGACCAAGAGATCGTCGTCAGCGATGACCGCTGGGCGTTGGCCTATCGGGTGCCGCTGCCGGTTGAAGGGTGGAACGCCCAGATCTCGCTGCTGACTGGTTTCGCGGCGGCATCACTGATGCTGGATGCCGGAGTCGGCCTGGTGCGGACGTTGCCGCGGCCAGCTGAGCACGACGTAGCCCGGCTGCGTCGCACCGCGCGGGCGCTGGGCATATCGTGGCCGACTGAGGTCGGGTATGCCGACTTCGTGCGAGCCTTGGACCCGGCGATCGCCGATCAGGCCGCCATGATCACCTCGTGTACTCGATTGCTCCGCGGGTCGGGCTATGTCGGGTTCGTAGGCGAGGTACCCGAGAAGATCCAGCATTCCGCATTGGCCGCGCCCTACGCGCACGTCACCGCGCCGCTTCGCCGCTTGATCGATCGCTATACGGGAGAGATGTGCTTGGCGATCTGCGCCGGCCAACCGGTCCCGGACTGGGTGCTGGCCGAGCTCGACAGCCTGCCGGATGTCATGCGGGACTCGGCGACCCGAGCCAACCGCTATGAGCGGGCGATCATCGATCTGGTGGAGGCCGGACTGCTGCACCAGCGTGTCGGCGAGAAGTTAGACGGCGTCATTGTCGCC
>JBOFLH010000157.1:0-12252 GCA_051657765.1 Nocardioides sp.
ACACGTCACACTCGCACCAGGCGCCAACGCACCCGACGGACACGACACCGGACCCACCTTCGGGTCAGCGACGCCCACACTCGTCAGGGTGACGTTGCCCGTGTTCGTCACCACAAACGTGTACGCAATCGTCGAACCCGCCGCATTACCCGACGGCGCACCCGCCTGCTTATCCACGGTGATTGCCGCCGTACGAAGAATCGGGGTTGCCGTGGAGTCGGTCGCGGTAGGCGGCGTCAGACCGGTCGGCGGCGTGCCGGTCGCGGTCGCGGTGTTGGTGACCTGACCGGAGTCCACGTCCAACTGCGTCAACGTGTACGTCTTGGTACAGGTGATCGTCGCGCCAGGCGCCAACGCACCCGGCGGACACGACACCGGCCCCACCTTCGGATCCGACACACTCACCGGATCCAACGTCACATTCCCGGTATTCGACATCAAGAAGCTATACGCAATCGTCGAACCAGCCGTGGTCCCCGACGGCACCCCCGCCTGCTTATCGAGCGTCAGCGCCGGCGTTCGCGTCACCGGCGCGGTGTTGGTGTCCGTGGCCTGCACCGGCGGGCCGGTGGGTGGCGTGCCAGCAGCTGTGGCCGTATTGATAACCGATCCGGCATCGATGTCGGCCTGGGTCAAGGTGTAGCTCGCAGTACACGTGGTGCTGGCCGCAGGGGCCAACGTGGTCACCGGACAGGAGACCGATCCCACCTTCGGATCCGAGACCCCTACCGAGGTCAACGTAACGTTACCGGTATTCGTGACCAAGAACGTATATGGAATCGTCGAACCGACCGTGGCGCCCGTGGGCGGACCGGACTGCTTGTCCAAGGTCAATGCTGGACCGGGGGTCAGCGGGGTCGTGGTCGAGTCGGTTGCCGGTGGCGGCGGGGTCACCCCGGTCGGCGGAGTCCCATTCGCGGTAGCCGTGTTGAGCACGCTACCAGCATCCACATCTGCCTGCGTGATGGTGTAGACCTTCGTGCAGGTGGTCTGTGTGCCGGGCGCCAACGTGGAGGTAGCGCAAGTGACGGGCCCGACCTTGGGGTCGCCAATGGTCAACCCGGTCAGGGTCACGTTTCCGGTGTTGGCCACTACGAACGAATAGGTGATTGTCGAGCCCGCCGTAGCGCCGGTGGGGCCACCGGCCTGCTTGTCCAGAGTCAAGGCTGCGGTTCGGGCAATCGGCGTGGTGGTGTTGTCGGACGCAGTAGGTGGGGTCAACCCCGCTGGCGGGGTACCGGTCACCGTAGCGGTGTTGTTGATCGCACCGGCATCCACATCCGCCTGCGTCAACACATACGTCTTCGTACACGTCGTGGATGCACCCGGAGCCAGGGTCGTCACCGGACAGGTCACCGGACCCACCTTCGGATCCGACACCGACACAGCGGTCAGCGTGGTCGTGCCAGTGTTGGTCACGACAAAGCTATAGGCAATCGTTGACCCAGCAGTGTTACCCGACGGGGTGCCGGCCTGCTTGTCCAGAGTGATGCTCGTGGTTCGAGTTAGCGGTGTCACCGTTGAGTCGGTGCCGGTCACGGTGCCACCGCCCGGTGGTGTGCCGGTTGCGGTGGCGGTGTTGTTCACCGTTCCGGCGTCGATGTCGGCCTGGGTGAGGGTGTAGGTCTTGGTGCACGTTGCGGTTTGGCCGACCGCAAGAGCGCCAGGGGGGCAAGTCACCGGTCCAACCTGGGGATCCGACACCGCATACGAGGTGAGCGGGACATTTCCGGTGTTGGTGACCAAGAAGGTATACGCGATGGTCGATCCGACGGCGTTGCCGGTCGGGGTACCGGCCTGCTTGTCGAGGGATATCGACGGGTTGGGCCTCGGAGGTGGCGCCACGCAGGCGTTGTTGTCGGTGGTCGGGCCGGTCTCCTGGGCACCCGGCAACGACGCCGCGTTGTACAGACCCGTGCCGGGGCCACCACACGCCGTCGCCGTGCCGGTACCGGTGTACCGGAAGTTGATGGTCAGGTTGTAGGTGTGGGTCGCGCCGGCCGCGATGCTGGTGTTGGCCGCGCCGATGGTAAACGGACCGGCACCGGTCGCCGAGCCAGTCGCCTGCCCGGTCCACGATGCCCCGGTGACGGTGAGGTTGGAGTTGAACGATGCGGTGTCGGTGATCGGACCATAAGTGGCAGCCGGCGTGCTGGGGTTGGTGACTGTAACCGTGTAGGTGACGGAATAGTCACCGGCCAACGTGGGGCCAGAAAGCACTCCCGCGGTCTTGGTCAGATTGAGCGGCGGCGGCACGAGATTGACTTGGTAGTCCTCGACCTCACCGGAGTCGGCACGGCCGGTTGGGGACTCGACTTGGGCGGCGGTGTAGCCCAATCGGAATCGGGCATAGGTGGTCCCCGGGGTCAGCCCGGCGGGCACCGCCCAGGTCAGCACCGACGAGGTGGAGCCGGCTGCCGGGCTGGCACAGGCTCGCTCACCGGGGCTGTCGAAGACCCCGTTCTTGTTCCAGTCGATATAGCCACACAGTCGCGAGGCCTTGCTGATGCCGGAGGTCGGCACCGTGAGCGAATAGCTGCCACCACTATTGGCGGTCGATATATCGCTCAACGATGCAAACGCATCTTCGTCGGCCCCATCTCCAGTTGCCCCGGTGGTGGGAAACGGACTGGCTGTCGCGTTCCGAACAGCCACGTTGTCCTCGTCAACGCTTGCGCCGAGCGATAAGTTGCTAATCACATGCGAGGGGGCCTGGGCCGCGTTGTAGGTGGCTGGCGCATCAGAAAAGTCTTCGGGCAGGGTGACGGCGAGAGCAACGCCGTCACCGGAGGTGGCCGTATTCGCGCCCGGCCGCGCGAGGTTGTTTTGCACCAGAATGGCGGAGATGGCAAACGCAAGTGAGGTAACAGTCCCCGTGACTTGGATGCTTCCGCAGGCTGCGGTAGCCGCCGCTGTTGCGGTAGGGGCGCCGTTCACATTGGTCGTGCAGCTGAAACTGGTGCTGTCGTTTGTAGCGGTGACCCGGTTCCCGCCGGTTACGGCGAATTGCGTATTGCCGTCCAGCTTGCTGATGGTGACCCCTGGGGTGGTGAGATCCCAGATCGAGTGCAGATCCGACTGCGCGGTGAGGACACCGCCGGTGGTGGTCGTGGCGCTGCCACCGATACCCGCAAGGTGAATAATGGGATTACGGACCGGATGATTGAACCCGAGTGTGACCGTTCCCCGATTGGCACATACTCCAGTAATGGCGCAATCCCCGGTGTTGACCGTGATGTTCGCGGCCGTGTCGCCGGTCACCATGTTCGTCGGCGTGTACTGCGTCACATCAAACCCACGCGCGCCCAGCGTCGTTGCCGCGGTCAGGTCCGTGAGGCCCGTCGTGGTGACGGTAGCCACGGTGCCGCCCGGATAGGTCACGTTGGTCGAATCGGTGGCGCCGACGGTCAAGTTGCCCCACGCAGCGGTCGGTGACTGGTAGGCGTCGGCCCGCTCGGGAGCGATCGCATCAACCGAGAGATAGGTAAGCGTGAACGCGAGAAGCGCGAAAACCTGCACAAAAACGAACGACGGACGCGGCTGAAGCCGCCGCCACGGAGAGCTTGCCCGAGTCTTGCTCTTCATCTAACTTCCGTTCGCTGGAGGGACAAACCGTCACTGCCGGTCCCCCCAGCGAGCAGAACACTACCAAGACTTCAGGGCCTATCAGGGGCTTTTGCCAAGAAGATCGTTCAACAACCGAGCGACCTCCCCCACCTGGATCGCGGCTACTGCGCAGCGTCAAATGCGGCGCGGACATCCGCCGACACCCGGCCACGATCCGAGATCGTGTAGCCGTTGCTGCGCGCCCAATCGCGAATCTGCTTGGTGCTCGGACCGAGGTTCGTCACCGTCGTCCGTCGGCCTCGCTTGGTCGACCCGGTCCGTCGGGAGAATCCGATGTAGCCGGCCAAGAACTCACGAAGCGCAGCCGCGTTGGTGTCGTTCAAGTCGATTTCGTAGGCGGCCCCATCCAGAGCGAAGTTGACAGTCTGAGTCGCCATCGAGCCGTCCATGTCGTCGATCAGAACCACGTTTACTTTTTGTGCCATGAGTTTCCTCCCCAAATAATAATGTCAACTCGGACACACTACTCCGGCGCTTGCGATAAATCGAGTCGGACCGGACAATCGACCACTAATCGTCGAGCAAGTCCAGACCGATGTCGAAAACTCGGACCGAATGAGTGAGCGCACCGACTGATATCAGATCGACTCCAGTCTCGGCAACCGAACGAGCTCGCGCGAGGGTCAACCCGCCAGACGCTTCCAGAATCGCTCGACCGGCAGTCAGCCGGACGGCTTCGGCCATCATGTCATTGCTCATATTGTCCAGGAGCATGCGTTGACAACCGACGTCCAGCAAGCCTTGGAGTTGACCCAATGTGGTCACCTCCACAATCACCGGCAATTCCGGATAGGCGGAGCGCACCGATTGATAAGCCTGAACTACTCCGCCAGCGGCGATCACATGGTTGTCTTTCACCATAGCGGCGTCTGTCAGTGAAAACCGATGATTGTGGCCGCCGCCACACCGCACGGCATACTTCTGTAACGCGCGATAGTTGGGCAGCGTCTTTCGAGTGTCCAGCACTCGCGCGGAGGTGCCAGCCAGCGCGTCGACCCACCGGGCTGTCGCGGTCGCAATGCCCGACAGATGGCTGACGAAGTTCAACGCGGTCCGCTCCGCGGTCAACAAGCCGCGGGTCGGCCCGTCGACGCGCATGATGACCTCGCCCGGCTGGACTCGCGAGCCTTCGGCAAGACGCTCGCGTACCGACACCCGATCGCCCAAAACGTAGTGAAACACCGCGGCGGCGACATGCAGGCCGGCCAGCGTGCCGGGCTCACGAGCAACGAACTCACCCACCGCAGTCGCCTCGGCAGCGATGGTCGCCGCGCTGGTGACGTCGACTCCGCCCCCAGGCAGGTCCTCGGCTACCGCATTCGCGATATCCCGGATGACCGTTTCTGGGTGCAGCCCGCAACCGATCAGCTCTGCCATCAGCTGCTCAGGCAGCCCGCTCAGCGGCACCGGAGCTGGGCGATCGGCTGGGCGATCAGCTGAGGCGCTCATCGGTGCGCGAGATCGGTCGGTGTGGCGACCACGAATCTCAGTTCCGGCTGCCCATCGGCGACTCGAACATCGATATGGCCGGCCCAGGCCGAGTCATCCCGCTCAGGAAAGTCCTCCCGCCAATGCGACCCTCGAGTCTCCTCGCGCAACTGTGCGGCGGCGGCTAGAACGGCGCTGACCGTCAGCAGGTTGGTGGCCTCCCACGCGGCGAGGTCGGGCCCCGAGCTGACTTCGGTAGCGAGGCCCGCCAGGCTCTGTCGAGCCTCCGCCATACCGCGAGCCGATCGCAACACGCCCACTCGTGAGGTCATCGTCTCCTGCAACGGCCGGCGAATGGACCCAGCCAGCAGTCCGGCGTCTCGGTGATCGACCGCCGGGTCACGCCAGGGTGCGAGCTCGGCCGTCAGGACCTCGGCGATCCGTCGGGAGAAGACCAGACCCTCCAGCAAAGAGTTCGACGCCAGCCGGTTGGCACCGTGCACCCCCGAGCAGGCAACCTCGCCGGTGGCATAGAGGCCAGGCACGGTGGATCGTCCCCACACGTCGGTGGCGACGCCGCCAGAGGCATAGTGGCAGGCTGGTGCTACCGGGATCAGGCTTGCGACCGGGTCGACCCCGTGCAGTCGGGCCGTCGCCAAGATGGTCGGGAACCGCCGCTCCCAGAAGGCCCGGCCGAGATGGCGAGCGTCGAGCCACATATGCGGGCGGCCGGTCTCGTTCATCCGTCTGGTAATCGCCTTGGCGACCACATCGCGCGGTGCGAGATCGGCCAAGGCATGCACACCTTGCATGATCCGGTTGCCATCGAAGTCGACCAGGAAGGCACCCTCGCCGCGCACCGCCTCCGAGATCAACGGTTGTTGCCCACGTGAATCCGGACCGAGGTACATCACAGTGGGATGAAACTGGACGAACTCCAAGTCCCGCAAGACCGCGCCGGCTCGCAGCGCGATCGCCATCCCGTCACCGGTCGAGACGGACGGATTGGTGGTCTGCGAGAACACTTGTCCGAGGCCGCCGCTCGCCAGCACCACGGCTCGGCAGTGCGCGGCGCCGACTCCGTCGTGCTGGCCTTCGCCGATCACGTGCAGAGTGAGTCCCGCGACGCCTCCGTCGGCACCTCTCAGCAAGTCGATAGCCAATGCGTGTTCGATGACCGCAATGGCCGGTGTCCGATCGATAGCGGCGATCAGCGCCCGCTGAATTTCGGCACCGGTCGCATCCCCACCGGCGTGCGCGATCCGATCGCGGTGATGACCACCCTCCCTGGTCAGTGACAACTCGCCGTCGTGCTGGTCGAAGTTGGTGCCGAGCGCGATCAACTCGCGGACCGCGTCCGGACCCTCGGTTACCAAAGCACGGACCGCGTCGAGATCGCAGCCTCCGGCACCGGCCACCAAGGTGTCCACCTCGTGCTGGCCGGGCGTGTCACCGGGCCCGAGCGCGGCGGCGATGCCGCCCTGTGCCCACTGCGTCGACCCAGCGCTGAGGACGTCTTTGGTGACCACCAGCACGGTAAGGGTCGGGTCTCCCGCATGGATACGCAGCGCCACGGTCAGGCCAGCGATCCCGGAACCGACGACCACGACGTCCGCGCGGGTGGTCCAGCCCGGCTCGGCCGCCAAGAGACGCCCGGGTCCGCGAACTGGTCGAGGTACGGCACTCGGCCCTGACGCGTGGGCCGGCCCGGCCGGCTGGGACGTACTGAGGGTGGTTGCCCCCTGGGCAGCGTTGACCATGCAGGGCAGGTTATCCGACCGTAATCGCGAGAACCTCAATCGCCGGTGGGCCGAGGAGCGGACTCGTAGTCGGCGCTCTCAACCTCGGGACTCGGAAACGTGATGGCGCAGTTGTCAATCAACCGGACACTGCCCAGGCGGGCGGCCACCAGCACGCGCCCGGACCCTCCCGATGCGTCGCGCGTGGAGAGAGGGGTGAGTCCAGGATCGGTAAAGGTCAGGTAGTCGACGTCGACCTCGGGTGTGTCGGCGAGCACCTTCCGGGCCGCTGCATCGGCGGCCACGAGCCCAGCTCCCGCCGCGGCGACGGCGACGGCTTCGCCGAGCGCACGATGCAGAGTCCGGGCGTGTACACGCTGAGCAACCGTGAGGAAGCGGTTGCGAGAACTCAACGCCAACCCGTCCGGTTCACGCACGGTAGGAGCGCCGACTACCTCGACGCCGAGGTTGAGATCCGCGACCATCCGTCGGACCAGGGCGAGCTGCTGAAAGTCTTTCTCGCCGAACACGGCAAGATCCGGTCGGACCAACCCGAACAGCTTCGCCACGACCGTCAACACTCCTCGAAAGTGCCCTGGCCGAGCTGCTCCTTCGAGGATGTCACCGGACGGCCCGGGATCGATGGTGACCGGACCCAGTGGCGACCCGACTGGTGATCCACTGCCGGCCGGGGCCGTGCTGCGGGGTGCCGGTCCGCGCACGGCGTGATCCGCGGAGCCGCCCGGATAGAGGACCTCCAGGTCAGGAGCGAAGACGATGTCGGCGCCCACCGTACGGCACAGGCCGAGATCGGCAGCCAGCGTGCGCGGATAGCGAACCAGGTCGGCGGCACCGGACTCGGTATCACCGAATTGGGTGGGGTTCACGAAGATCGAGACCACCATCGTCCCGTCGCCGATCCGATCGCGGCCGAGCGAGATCAGGCTGGCGTGACCGGCGTGCAGGGCGCCCATGGTTGGCACGAAACCGATCGGGCCGTCCCGGCGCACGCGGTCGAGCGCCGCCGCAAGCTCAGGCCGGGTGGACACCAGAACCGGCCCAGCTTCCGCGGGTCTCACCGCAGGAACGAGGCTCGGTCGGCGCCGGCGGCCGCAGCGGCGTCATCGACCACCCGGGCAATCTTGGCGGCCCGGATCGGCAGAACGCGGCCATCGGTGACCACTCGACTCAGGGTGGCTTTGGCCAAGGTGAGGTATGACGCCAACGCCTGAGGCGCGTTCGCCGCCAGCTCAGCCAAGTGGTCACGAACGGTGTTGACGTCACCGCGGACGATCGGACCCGTCAGCGCCGCGTCGCCTTGATCAAGGGAGTTCTCCAGTGCCGCAGAGAGCAACGGTCGCAGGGTGGCGGCTGGGTCGTCCACGCCCGCGGCTGAGAGGATCTCCATCGCCTCGGCCACCAAGGTGACCAGGTGATTGGCGCCGTGGGCGAGCCCGGCGTGGTAGAGGCTTCGATGACTCTCTGGGATCCACAGAACGCGTCCGCCGAGATCGCGGACTAGTCGTGCGGCGAAGTCGCGTTCGTCGGGTTCTGCGGTGACCGCAAAGGCACAGCCGGCCAACCGGTCGGCGTCAACGGCCGTTCCGGTGAAGGTCATGGCAGGGTGGATGGCTATCGGTCGCGCGCCAATCGCGGTCGCGTCGTCCAGGACTCGCAGACCATGCAGACCCGAGGTGTGCACAACATAGTGATCGGGTCGGATGGCTCCGCTCCCGCACAGCATCGCGGCGACGTTGCCGAGCATGTCGTCGGGAACGGTCAAGAACACAACCTCGCTCGCCCGGGCGACCGCGCTCGGTTTGAGCGTAGGCACTCCGGGCAACAGCTCCGCGATCCGGGTCCGCGAGGCGTCGGACTCGCCGGCGACGGCGGCGACCTGATGGCCGGCGGTCCGCAGCGCGGATGCCAAGACCGCGCCTACCCGGCCGGCTCCGATCACGCCGATCACGCCGATCACGCTCATGGTGCCATCATAGGCGTGCAGACCATTGGCGCGGACCCAGGAGAACAACCACGCAGAACAACCGGGGCAGAACGAACGGCCGGAACAATCAGCTGGGCCCCGATCGACTGGGCTTGGCGGTTTCGCCTCTTAGCGCCCAGGTTTGACGCCGATTCGCGAACGGCCGGCGCGCAGCATCAGCGGCGCCGCCGGCAGACCGGCGAGGAACTCATCGGTGGCCTCCTTCGAGCCGGCCCACGTGCCGTAGTCGTCGATGATGAGCACGCCGCCCGGCTGGAGTCGACCATATAGGTGCTCGAGCTCGTGTTTGGTCGACTCGTACCAGTCGGTGTCCAGGCGCAACAAGGCGATGGACTCAGGTGCGTGCTCCGGAATCGTCTCCTCGACCGGGCCTTTTACCAGCGTAAACCGGTCATACGGATACGGCAGGGTCCGTAGGCCGGCCTCCACGTCCTCGGTCGACGCAATTGCCCATACCCACTTTTCTTTGCTCGCCGCCTGCAATAGGTCCGCTGCCTTGCCGCCGACCAACTTGTGATCGCGATCGGTCGGCTCAGTCATCCCCTCGAAGGTGTCGAAGAGGTAGAGCGAACGGTCGTGGGCACCACATTCGTCGAGAGTGCGTGCGATCGCGTGCATCGACCCGCCGCGCCACACACCGCATTCCACGATCGCCCCGTCAACTCCCTGATCGACGACGTATCGGACGGCGGTGATCAGGGCAAAAAGCTTCTCCGGGCTGGTCATGGTGTAGGGCCTGACCAGCCCGATGCATTCCTTGGCGGCGTCGTCGTAGTCCGCGGGAAGGCTGCTCGACTTTGCTCCGGACCGGCCCGGTCCTCCCCGTTCTGATCCGCCCGCGCCTGGCGAGGAAGTCCCGGCGACACCTCGTCCGGATGCGCCGCCATCAGCCGATGGCGGGCCGATCTGTCCAGTAGCGCCGCCGCGGATTGAATCTAGGATCGACCGCGCGCGCGAACGCGCCTGCCTAACGACCTGATGAGCGTCAACCATGTCCCTATCAAACCATCACTTTCACGGCGTCCGTTCCGGCCATGCTCGGATGGACTTCTGAGTGCGCCAGGCGGGTCCAGTGTGTTGCGGGCTGCCTCAGCGTTTCGAGCAAGCATGGCCGCCACCGTGGAAGCCGCCGAGACCATGCCGGTCAAGGACTCGATCGGCGGATACCCCACCGCGACCTCATCGGGCACCAACAACCAGTCCAGGTCACCGACGACGTCGAGGTCCATGGACCGCAACGCGCCCACCCGGCGAGCGCTGAAATCCCGCACCCGGTCTACGGCCCAGCCGGGTAGCGGCGGTGATGGCAAGCCGACCTGTGGGGCAGGCAAAGAAGTCAGCACGCTGACCACTTCACGCCACACCATTCGTCGCTGTTTGGGTGAGTCCCATCCGTATTCGCGGGTAGCCAGGTTCACCCGGCGGACAAATTCGGTCTCCCACCAACTGAGTCCACGGTTCGCCCGGTCGGCGTGTACCCGCAGGAGGTTGGCCGGCAGCCCCAATAGCTGCTCGAACGTCCGCACCTGCTGGGTGCGATCGGTTTCGTCACCGACGATCAAGGTGAATCGCCCCGGGCCGAGCACCCGATTCCAGCGATTGATCAACTGCCCGGTGCCGTGCGAGTGCCACACGTTGCGCCGGTCCCAATCGAAGTTCTTGTTGTCGCGGTCCAGCACGACCCGAAGCCACTCGTCGTAACTTCGAGTGTCCCCAGCCTTGACACGTTCTTGCCATTGGGACGGCAGGTATCGATCGAGGCGACGAGCAACCGCCACCACGTGCACCCGGTCACCACCCAGGTCCTTGACCACTCTCTCGATCTGGGCCAGCGTGGCCCGCCCGAAGTCCTCATTGCTGACGCACACCCGGGTTCCGGGGGCATCGGCCACCTCGTCGACCAGGGCCTGCCAATACCGGATGTTCAGGGGAGCGGCGGTAGCCGGTTTACCGCGGATGCCGAGCGCCCACGCCGCGCGCTTCGGCCGAGTGCCCACGCCGGCGTAATGGACCCCATGCTGTGCCAGCTCTTGACGGGCTCGGTGAAGCGACACCTGGATCGCGGAGCTACCGGTTTTGTGCGGCCCGATGTGCACTAGCCGAACACCTTCAGGAAGCGGGCGGCGGCCCGATTCAGTCATGCAGTTTCTCCATTCGGCCCAACCACTCAAATACGACACTACCCGGCACCGTTCGACGGGTCTGACAAGATACTCCCCGTGGTTCCCCTCCCCGCCTCGAACAACCCGAGCCAGCCGCGCCGAGTCGCCGTCCTGCTAGCCGGCGGAGTAGGTTCCCGCGTCGGCCTGGATATCCCCAAGCAACTGATCAAGGTAGCGGGGCGCACCATCTTGGAGCACTCGCTGCACGCGATGTCCACCCACCCGCTGGTAGACGACATCGTCATCATGATGACCCCCGGGCATCTCGATGCCGTGCGAACCATTGTTCAGTCGGGGAATCATACTAAGGTCTCGCAGATCCTGGAGGGCGGGCAGGCTCGCAGCGACACCACCCGCCGAGCCCTCGCCAGCTTGGGCGAGGACCCGTGTTATGTGTTGTTGCACGACGCCGTGCGGCCACTGATCACCGCTCGCATCATCACCGAGTGTTTCGAGGCATTGCGGGACTATTCGGCGGTCGATGTGGCTATCGCGTCCGCGGATACCATTGTCGAGGTGGGCGAGCAGAACACCATCGTCGCAGTGCCGGATCGTGCGACCTTGCGACGTGGGCAAACACCCCAGGCGTTTCGCTCCGAGACCATCAACCGGGCCTACGAACTGGCCGCCGAGGACCCCCACTTCGTCGCCACCGACGATTGCAGTGTGGTGTTGCGGTACCTTCCCGACGTACCGATCTGGGTGGTACACGGCGACGACCGCAACATGAAGGTGACCGAGCCGATAGACGTCTACCTGGCCGACCGGCTGTTCCAGCTCACCAGCAGTGACCTGCCCTCGCCGGGCACCGATGACGAGTACCGTGCGGCCCTGGCCGGAAAGACGGTCGTTGTCTTCGGCGGCGGATCCGGTATCGGCGCGGACATCGCCGCACTAGCCAAGAGCTTCGGGGCAGACGTCTTCTCGTTCAGCAGATCGACCACCCGGACCCATGTCGAACGACGGGTCGATGTGGCAAAGGCGGCCGCCGAGGTGGTCGCCGCCACCGGTCGCGTGGACTACGTGGTGAACACCGCCGGGGTACTCCCTCGGGGCCTCCTGCTCGAGGCCAGCGAAGAAACCATCTACTCGGCCACCGAGATCAACTACCTCGGCCCCATCTTCATCGCACAGGTCTTCTTTCCGCTCCTCCAGGCCGTACACGGATCGTTCCTGCTGTTCACCTCGAGTTCCTACACCCGTGGGCGAAGCGGCTACAGCCTCTATTCGTCCGCAAAAGCGGCGACCGTGAATCTCACCCAGGCGCTGGCGGACGAGTGGGCCGAACACC
>JBOFLH010000158.1:0-8343 GCA_051657765.1 Nocardioides sp.
CGACGACACCCACCGCTGGCTGCAGCTCTTCAGCGCCGATGACTCCGCCACCGCGCGCCGGTCGCTGGCTGTGGAGCCGATGACCAGCCCACCCGACGCGTTCCGCAGTGGCATCGACCTGGTGCACCTCGCACCAGCCGGCGAAGCCGGCGATACCTTCCGCACCAGCTGGGGCATCACCGCCCTGGCTGACGCCAGCCCCGCCGACGCGTAGGCCGACGCGACGCTGAGGCCGACGTTAGGGCTGGGGCTAGGATCGGCCGCTCAACTGGGGCTGGACCGAGTCGGTGGGTGCCTCACCAGAAAACTCAATTGCCGGATCGCGGCCCGTGCTCGGGCGCCGTCCGACCCCTGGATTCCCATTGCCGGCACGGTAGTGCCGTCCGCAAGATCCAGGCTTGCCCACGGAGCACCCCGACCCAGGGTGGCCGAGACCACCTCGGCCCAATCGAACTCCCGCCGCCGAAAGCCGTTGACCACGGTGAGTCGCTCGACGTCCGCGACCACCCGCGAGCGCACCAACGCCAACCAGGCACCGAAGGCCACCGCGCACAACACCAACATCGTTATCCGCTGAAACGTGGTGAACCTACTCTGGATCTCCTCGGGAAGCGACACCCAGGCGATCGCCGCGACCGCCACCAGCGCGCCACCGAACACCGAGCCGGAGAGTCGCACCCCGAGTGGTCGCCAGGTGTGCGGCAACTTGATCGGCGGCTGTCGGGTCGGGGCGTGGTCAGAGCCGGCAGGCATGGATATCCGTCACCAGGATCGCGCGGGCACCGATATCGAAGAGTTCGTCCATCAGCCGCTGCGCCCCAGCCCGCGGCACCATGGCTCGCACGGCGACCCAGCCGTCACGGTGCAACGGCAACACGGTGGGGCTCTCGATGCCCGGGGTCATCGCCACCGCGGTCTCGACGTGCTCGACGGGAATGTCGTAATCCATCATGACGTAGCCGCGAGCCACCAATACCCCTTCAAGGCGGCGCCGGAACACCTCGAACCCCGCGGGCAACTCGGTGTCCGCGCGGGTGATCAGCACCGCTTCGGACCGTAGGATCACCGGCCCGAAGGTCTCCAGGCCGGCCGCGCGCAAGGTGCTGCCGGTCTCCACGACGTCGGCGATGACGTCCGCAACGCCCAGCTGGATCGAGGTTTCGACGGCCCCGTCCAACCGGGTGACCTGCGCGCGGATTCCGTGCTCGTCCAGAAAGCTCCGAACCACCCCGACATACGACGTCGCGATCCGTTTGCCTACCACCTGGTCGGGATCGGTGAACTGACCGACCGGGCCGGCGAAGTGAAAGTTGGACCGGCCGAAACCGAGCGACAGCATCTCTTCGGCGTGCGCCCCCGAGTCAAGCAGTAGGTCGCGACCGGTGATGCCGACGTCCAAGGTGCCTTCGCCGACGTAGAGCGCGATGTCGCGCGGTCGGAGATAGAAGAACTCCACGCCGTTATCGGGGTCGGTCAGCACCAGCTCCTTGGCGTCATGGCGCTGCCGATAGCCGGACTCCCGCAGGATCTCGGCCGATGCCTGCGCGAGTGCGCCTTTGTTGGGCACCGCAATACGGAGAGATTTCTCGGGCGCCTTCCCAGTCAACTTCCCAGCCAACTTCGCTGGCACCTCAGAGGTGGGCATAGACGTCATCGAGGGTTAGTCCACTGGCCAACATCAATACCTGGGCGTGATACAGCACTTGGCTGATCTCCTCCGCAGTGCGCTCGGGGCCTTCGTGCTCGGCCGCCATCCATGCCTCCGCGGCTTCCTCGAGAAGCTTCTTTCCGATCGCGTGTACGCCGGCCTCCAACTGCCGCACCGTACCGGATCCGGAGGGGCGGCTCTCGGCCTTGCCGGCCAACTCGGCCCATAGCTCGTCGAAGGTCTTCACAGTCCACCAGCCTACGGCGTACCACGTGCCAGGATGGTGCCGTGTCTCAGCTTCCGCCTTCTCGCCACCTCCTCCGCGCCAAAGACCTCGCCGATGCCCGATACGCCCAACCGGTGTCCGTTCCCGACATGGCGGCGGTGGCCCGCCTCTCCCCCGCGCATTTCAGCGGGAGTTCCCAAGGCGTTCGGCGAAGCTCCGCACCAGTATCTGCTGACGCGCCGGCTCGAGCGCGCGGCACGCTCCTGCGGAACTCCGACTGGACAGTGTTGCGAATCTGCGTCGCGGTCGGGCTGTCCAGCGTGGGGTCGTTCACCACGAGCTTCGCCGGATGTAGGGTCTCACCCCGACTCGCCATCGCGCGGCCTGCCAGCCGGCCACCAGCCAGGCTCGGGTGCCGAGCTGCGTGGTCCGGGCGTGCCGAACAACCCGACTTCACCATTGTGTTGTGGCCATTCCGGGGCCGCCGGTGATGGACCAGGCCACCGCCGCGCAGGTCCGGGAGCTGATGGGCAAAGGGTTCGCCGGCACCGTCTTCTTGACCACCCCCGACTGTCAGCGGTCCTACGAGGAGCTGACCGAGCGAGGCGTGGAGTTCATCGACAAGCCACACCCGCAGCCCTACGGCACCGACTCCTCGTTCCGGGATCCATCGGGCAACCACATCCGGCTCACCCAGGAGACGGACTTCGGGAGCTAGTGCGAGCCCGATCGCGACGCCCCTCGCGGTCGGGATCGCTCGCGGACCGCACTCGGCGAAGCGCAAGCACCGTTTCCAGTGCCGCCGAGGCTGCCTCATAACCCTTGTCCTCGGCCGAATCCGGCATACCTGGTCGACCCACCAACCCGGCTCGGTCGAGAGCCTGCTGTTCGGTATCACAGGTCAGTAGCCCGAAGCCGATTGGCGTGCGGTGCTCGACGGCAACCTTCAGCAAACCGTCTGTCGCCGCCGCACACACGTAATCGAAGTGCGGGGTGCCTCCACGGATCACCACGCCGAGGGCAACGATCGCGTCGTAGTTGTCCGCGATCGTCGCCGCCGCCACCGGCAACTCGAACGCGCCGGGCACCCGGATCACGTCGTAGCCTCGCACGCCGGCATCGTTCAGCGCCCGGTCGGCGCCGGCGACCAGTCCGTCCATCACCGACTGATGCCATTTCGCGGCCAGCACGGCGATCCGTAGCCCGTCCCCGATCAGCCGCACCGTCGGCGGAGCACCACTACCGCTCACTGCGCGAGCCCGGTCGGATCGGTCGGCACGCGTTCCAGGGCCGGATCGAGGCCCGGAAGGTTGTGGCCCATCCGATCACGCTTGGTCTGCAAGTAGGCCAGGTTCTGGTCGGTCGGGGTCGGTACCAACGCGACCTGCTCGGCGACCTCGATGCCGCATTCGCGAAAGCTAGCGACCTTGGCCGGGTTGTTGGTGAGCAACCGGACCGCGAGAACGTCGAGGTCCTTGAGGATCTGGGTCGCCCAACCATAGTGCCGGGCATCGGCGGGCAGCCCCAGCTCCAGATTGGCGTCGACGGTGTCCAAGCCGGCATCTTGGAGCGCATAGGCTTGCAGCTTGGCCACCAGCCCGATGCCGCGCCCCTCGTGGCCACGCAGGTAGACGAGCACGCCGCGCCCGGCCGCTGCGATCCTCGCCATGGCCTGGTCGAGTTGCGGCCCGCAGTCACATCGCGCCGAGCCGAAAACGTCACCCGTCAGGCACTCCGAATGCACCCTGGTGAGCACCGGCTCCGGGCCACTCACATCGCCGTACACCAACGCCAGCTGCTCGCTGCCGTCGACGCTGATCCGATAGCCGTACGCGGTGAAGTCGCCGTGCCGGGTGGGCAAGTGCGTGACCGCGACCCGCTCGGCATGGCGTTCGTGGCGATGTCGGTAGCGCACTAGATCATCGATTCGGATCATCGCCAGATCGTGCTCGTCGGCGAACCGTCGCAACTCGGCTCCCCGCTTCATGGTGCCGTCGTCGTTGACGATCTCAACCAGTACGCCAACCGGAGTAAGGCCGGCGAGCCGAGCCAGGTCGACCGCCGCCTCCGTGTGGCCGCGGCGGACCAACACCCCGCCGTCGCGGTAGCGCAGCGGGAACACGTGACCGGGCCGGGTGACCTCCCAGGGCTCGGTCGCCGAGTCGGCGAGCACCCGGACCGTATGCGCTCGATCAGCCGCGGAGATGCCGGTAGTCACGCCGTCGCGCGCATCGACCGAGATCGTGTATGCCGTGCGCATGCGGTCCTTGTTGTGCGGCGTCATCAACGGGATTTCCAGTCGGTCCAACATCTCCGGCGGCATCGGCACGCAGATCACCCCGCTGGAGTAACGGATGGTGAAGGCCATCAACGCCGGTGTCGCCTTGGCCGCCGCGAAGATCAAATCTCCTTCGTTCTCCCGATCCTCATCGTCGATCACGATCACCGCCTTGCCGCCGGCGATGTCGGCGATCGCCCGCTCGACGGTCTCCACCCGGATAGCCGTGCTCGGCCGCTGGCTTCGATCAGCGGTGCTCATGGCTGCCTGCCATCCCAAGCCGAACCATGCGGTGTCCGTCCGCCAGCCGGGCAACCTGACTGGCGACATACTTGGCGATCACGTCGACCTCCAGATTGACCGGCTCACCCGGTGCCCGATCGCCGAGGGTCGTGCGAGCCAGGGTTTCCGGAATCAAGCTCACCGTGCAGGAAGTCTCCGTAACCGACACCACGGTCAGGCTGACCCCGTCTACCGTGATCGAGCCCTTGTCCACCAGGTAGCCCGACAGCTCGCCTGGGATCGAGATCTCCACCAGGTCCCAGTGTTCGCTCGAGGTTCGCGTCCCGATCGTGCCGACCGCGTCAACGTGCCCCTGCACGATATGCCCGCCGAGACGGGTGCTGGCGGTAACCGCGCGCTCAAGATTGACCCGGTCCCCCGAACTCGCCTCGCCGAGCGAGGTCTTGTCCAGAGTCTCCGCCATCACGTCCGCCGTCCAGGTTCGGCTACCAGGGTCGAGAGCGGCGACCGTCAGGCAGCAACCGTTCACCGCGACGGAGTCGCCGAGCGATAGATCGCCCAGCACCACGTCTGCCCGCACGGTGAGTTGAACCGAGTCGCCCAGATCCCGAACCTCGGCGATCTCGCCAAGTTCTTCCACAATGCCGGTGAACACGTCACTTTCCCTTCATGGTGATGCGGATACAGGGGTCCTCGCGGTGGTCGTGCGGGTCCACCACTCTTACGTCGGTGACCTCGAAGCGATAGGCGTCGGCCAGTGCGGCAACACCGAGGTCGGCTACCGCCGGCCGGCCCGCGCCGAGAAGTATCGGCGAGATATATCCGACAGTCTCGTCGACCAGCCCGGCGCGCAAAAACGCGGCGGCCAGCGTCGGACCGCCCTCGAGGAAGACGTGCTGGCGGCCTTGGCCGAACAACTCCTCAAGTCCGGCCCGCGGGTCCCGGGTCCTCAGCTGAACGGTCTCGGCGCGGTCGTTGAACACCCGGTGCTCGGCAGCGAGCGTCCTCGTGCCCATGACCGCCCGGAGTGGTTGATACGGCGCCGGCGCGTCGAACTCGTCCCGCACGGTGAGTTCGGGATCGTCGCACGCGACCGTGTTTGTGCCGACCAGGATGACGTCGCAGTGCGACCGGAGCCGATGCACGTCCCGCCGCGCCGCCGAACTACTGATCCATCGGCTGCTGCCGTCCGCCGCGGCACTGTAGCCATCGAGGGTGCTCGCGAACTTCCAGGTCACAAAGGGTCGCCGATGGGCCATGGCAAAGCTCCACGCACGATTGACGGTGCGTGCACGGTCGGCCAGCAACCCCATCTCCACCGATACCCCGGCCTCCCGGAGCGTCGTCGCTCCGCCCGCCGCCACCGGGTTCGGATCCGCTTGCGCTACGACCACCCGTCGCACGCCGGCCGAGATCAATGCCTGAGTACACGGGCCGGTCCGGCCAGCGTGATTACAGGGCTCCAGTGTCACCACCGCGGTGCTCGATCGTGCGGCCGGACCCGCCACCTCCAGTGCGGCCACCTCCGCGTGTGGCGTCCCGGCGCCCCGATGAAATCCCTCGGCGACCTGGACTCCGTCCTCGTTGAGCAGCACGCAGCCGACCCGGGGATTAGGACCCAATGGTACGCCCGGGGTGGCGGCCAGCTCGAGCGCGCGGCGCATCGCGCGCCGCTCTGTATCGGTGATGCTCACCTCGCCCTGCCCCTTCGCATCGGTGTGCTCAGTGCGGACTCCAGGGTGAACGGAACGAACGAGACGGCCGTCTTGGGCCTGATCGATCCGGCGCGCACCTTCCCATCCGGACTTTGACCGTCGGTTCAGGAATCTCACCTGATCAACCGGACGCTGGCTGCGGCCGGGTCGCGGACTTTCACCGCCGGTGCGGACTTTCACCGCCCCCAGAGCACGCGAGTTCAAAACTCTGCTGGCCACGATTCTGTCACATCCGGGCCGATGCGCGCCGCGACGTTCACAAGCACAAGCCCGGTGTTCAACTGGAGGCGGTCAGGATGTCGCGGACTCCGCCGTCCGCCGCAGCGCCTGCACCATCGCGTCCGGATCGGCTGCGGCATAGACTGCGGACCCCGCGACGAAGACATCCGCGCCGGCCTCGGCGCAACGTTCGATGGTGGTGAGCGATACGCCACCGTCTACCTGGAGCCAGCACTCGACACCTGCCTTGTCGATCAACGCCCGGGCCTGCCGGATCTTGGGCAACACCACGTCGAGAAACCGTTGGCCGCCGAACCCGGGTTCCACCGTCATCAGCAACACCATGTCCAGCTCGGGCAACAGATCGGCGTACGGCTCGATGGCCGTCGCCGGCTTGACGGCCAGGCTGGCGCGCGCACCGCAAGTCCGGATCTCCCGAGCCAGCCGGATCGGGGCCCGAGCCGCTTCGGCGTGGAACGTCACGCTCGCGCAGCCGGCCTCGGCGTACGCCGGAGCCCAGCGGTCCGGATCCTCGATCATCAGATGCGCGTCCAACGGCAGCGTGGTGTGCCGCAGCAGGCTCTCGATCACCGGAAGGCCGAGGGTGAGGTTCGGCACAAAGTGGTTGTCCATCACATCTACGTGGACCCAGTCCGCGCTGGGAATTCGGGCAACTTCGGCACCCAGCGCCGCGAGGTCGGCGTTCAGGATGCTTGGCGTGATCTGGATACCCACCGGCTCGATCCCTGCCCGGTCAGCCCGAGCCTGGCGAACTCAGCAGGCTGTCGTCGTACGGCGCGGTCAGCTCACCGCCCGCCTGACCGGTGTTGACCACGCCGACCGACTCGATCAGCAGCGCACTGACCTCGCCTCGGGCGATCGGACAATGCTCGACGCCACGAGGTACTACGTAGAGCTGTCCCGGGCCGAGCGTGACATTGCCGTCCCGCAACTGAATAGTCAGCTCGCCGTCAACCACCAAGAAAAGCTCATCGGTGTCCGAATGGCTGTGCCACACGAACTCGCCGGTGAGCTTGACCAGCTTGACCTCATAGTCGTTGAGCCGCGCGACCACCTTGGGCGCCCATTGGTCGGAGAACAGTGACAATGTGTCCGCGATGTCGACAACCGGCATGGTCCAAGACTAATGCCCCAGGTCGACAGTGGCCCGTCCCGGCTACTACCTGGCGGCTGGGTCACCCGCCGGGATCCTCGCCAACGGGCAGCCCGCCATCTCGCTCGTCGCGCTCGGCCCACGCCAACAGCGGGGCGATGTCGAAGGCGTGGTCGTCGATACCGGCATGCAGATCGCCGAGTTCGACGTAACGACGGGGCATCGTGAAGATCGTGAAGTCCCGGGGATCGATCGCGTCGACTTCGTGCCAGCCGACCGGCGCGGAGACCCGCGCATCGGGCAGCCCCCGCACCGAATAGGCGGCCGCGATGGTGTGATCGCGGGCATTCTGGTTGTAGTCGACGAACAGGTGCCGCGGATCGCGATCCTTGCGCCACCAGGCGGTGGTGACCTGCTTCGGCGCTCGGCGCTCGACCTCACGGGCGAAGGCCAGGGCCGCGCGCCGTACGGCGGCGAAGCCGTGCTCGGGCCGGATCCGCACATAGACGTGCATCCCGGCGCCGCCGCTGGTCTTAGGAAACCCGGTCGCCCCAAGCTCGTCGAGGATGCCGTGCACGACATGTGCCACGCGTTGCACCGTAGCGAAGTCACAGGCCGGTCCCGGGTCGAGATCGATGCGCCACTCGTCGGGCTTCTCGGTATCCTCGCGTCGACTGTTCCAGGGGTGGAACTCCACCGTCGACATCTGCACCGCCCACACCACACTCGCCAACTCGGTCACGCACAATTCGTCGGCGGTGCGGCTCCAGCGCGGAAAAAACAGCCGCACGGTCTGCACCCAGGGTGGCGCCCCGGCCGGCAGCCGCTTTTGGTGCACCTTCTCGCCGGCCAGGCCCTTCGGAAAGCGATGCAGCATGCACGGCCGCTCGAACAAGGCAT
>JBOFLH010000159.1:0-10534 GCA_051657765.1 Nocardioides sp.
ACGACACACGCCCAGAAGGCAGAACACGACGTTCGATCACGCCGCCTCACCCTTCGCGGCCTCAATCCAGGCAGCCACCGTCGCAGCGTCGAACCGACGATGCTTACCGACTTTGAACGACGGCGGACCCTGACCCCTCACCGCCCAGTGATGCACCGTGGAGGCCGGCACGGACAGGATCGCCGCCACATCAGCCACCGTCAGCAAGCGCGGAAACCGCACTTCGTCGTCCCTACTCATGCTGCCTCTCCTAGTTCGTTTCGTCGTTGTGCCTGTCGTTGCGCTGCTGCTTGTTGTTGGTGTTCACGTGCGCGTGCGGCGGCGGCGAGCGCGAGGGCTTGGTCGCCGGTGGTGGGCCAGCCGATGCCGTTGAGGGACCAGGACCCGAAGGTGATGGTGGTCTCTTGGTCGTCGGCCAGGAGTCGTGTTTCGAGTTCGCGTACGTCGAGCCGGTCCAGGACATGCCCGGCGGCGATGAGTCGCATGTAGCGGGCGCGTGCACGGCGGAGCTTCCCGAGGGTGATCGAGTAGGAGCGGGACTTGGAGGAGAAGTGGCCTCGGTAGCCGAGCATGTGCGCCCACTTCCCGAGCAGCGCATACGGGGACTCGATCTTGTCGACCGGGTGGCCGTGTTCGGCGGCGTCGTCGCGGAGCTGCTGGAGCTGGTCTCGTGCGCGGGTGTGCAGGGTCCGGCAGGTTTGAGTCAACCGGCCCAGGTGTGCGGGTCGCGGCCCTTCGAGGTGGTAGCTCGCGGTGTCTTTGGTGGCGTACTTCGCGAGATAGCCGGCGACCTGCCCTGGTGTCAGTGTTTCTTGCTCGGGATCCCGAGCACGTTTTTCTGGCGAGATAACACGGGTGTCTTGTTGGGTGCCCCAGGCTAGGACGCGTTCGGGGTCATCACGATCGACGCCGGGCACGGTGTAGGTCACGGCCTTCGCGGTCTGGTTGATGAGGTCGGCCAGCTCGGTGCCATCGATGGGCGCGGCCGACCCGGGGCCGTTGGGTCCGTCGAGGCGGATCAGGGCGTGGTAGTGGACCAAGCCCCGGGCCTGAGTCTCAGCGACTTTGGCATACTGCAACGACGCGGCGGTCTTGAGTTTGTACTCGGGTACGTCGAGTTCGGTGGCGAGGGCACGACGGATCGCGATTGTCGTGCGCCGCCAGAGTTCGGGGGCCCACCACTGCCAGATGATCGCGGAGTTCCAGTCGTAACACTCCGAGCAGAGCGGCGACCCATTGACGACATCGCCGGGCTCATGCACCACCGGGCAAGACGTCGGGTTGCCGTGGGGGCAACGGGTGAGGCGTGTGCGGGGGCGGCAGCGGCCACCGATCGGTTCGCCGGTCCTAGCATCCGGTCGCGGTCCGTGGACGTGGCCGAACGAGGGTGCGGTCAGCGTGAGGAAGAGCAGCGGATTGCCAGCGACGGTCTCGGGGATCGTTTTACCCCCGGCCACCCCGGCGTGGATCATCGCGTAGGTATCCCGTGCGTAGACCCGCGAGCACGCGGGGCAGATATCGGCACGCCTGTTGCCGCAGGGCCGGTAGAGCACACCCATCGGCGTCTGATCGCTACTGAACGAGCCGAGCAGGCCGCCGATCTCCCCGGTCACCGGGTCCAGGCCATGAGTCACCGAGTGGCCGACCAGCCGGACCGGGTGGGCACAGAACCCGACTGCTTCCGCAGTGTCCGCCCAGGCCCGGAACGACCCGTCGGCGAACCGTGCCGACACATCACCGGCCACACTGTCGGGGACCCCAAGCGCGGGTTCGGTTGAGTCCCCGGCACCCGCGCCGTGTCTGGCTAGGGGTGCCCGGGAGATTGTGGACACATTCCTCATGCGGCATCACCGGCAACGGCATGGCTGCCGCCTAGGTCGAGGCCGTCGAGATCGAGCGCTGCTTGGAGCCCGACGACCTTGTTGCGGGTCTTGACTTGGAGCCACACCACGGCAGGTTCCGGCTCGGGATCGTGTTCGGGGTACGGATTGTGGAGCCGCCCCGCCACGATGCCGGTGACATCCGGCCCCGTGGCCACCCAGGACCAGCACGGCGCGATCACCGGGCATAGGCGGGTACAACCACGTACCGCCATCGCCTTGTCGTACTCTGGACTATCGGGGTCGAATACCCCCGGACGGGCCACACACGGCACCCGCCCACCACCATCAAGCACCCCGGTGATTGCGGTATCCAGCCGTACCCGCGCAGGGTGTTCGATCTCGCGTTGTGCCACGGTCCGGCGTTTCATGCCGCTTCACCCCCACGAAGGCCCTCGTCCTGTTCGTTGATGCCGGGTAACGGTGTCGGCTCCACAACATCGGCGAGGGTGTCGGGGACGTCCAGGGCGCATTCGCCTGCTAGGAGTAGTTCCCACTCGACCCGGCGACCGGCGTGAGCCTTCGCAGTTTCGGCGAGTTCGGCGTGGGATACCGCCGACATCCGGACGCGTCGCCACCGGTCGGGGCCGTCGTTGACTACCGCCACACCAGGCATAGCGGGGTGGACATCGAGCGCAGCCCTGACTGCGTCGGCGGAGATGTCTTTGAACGCCATATCCGCTGACTCGCGGTCATCGACCCGGAAACACACCCGCCCGGGCAACTGGGCCCGGATATCAGTAATCCTCGGGCCCATACTCGACCCGAACCGTTGACCACACACGGTGATGTGGATACCCGCGAACCGCAGCAACTGCACACACCGCAACAAATTGCTGGTGCCTTCGATCGCGGCGGTCTTCTCCTCTACTTTGACTGCGAGGCCGAGTTCGGAGATCTCGTCCACGACCACGTAAACCTCAGGCATCCCCGCACGTACCTCAGCAGGAAGGTCGCTGATCTTGTCCACTCCGAGGGCCTTACACACCTCAGCACGTGCATGACCCAGCGCGAGGCAGTCCCCGAGGAGCTTCACCGCGTCGGTTTGCGTCACTGCGATCACCGAGGCACGAGGCCTATACGGCTCCGCTGAGATGCCGTGTTTCAAGTCGATCAGACACACCGCCGCACCAGTCGGTGCCAACGCAGCCAACAACGCGGCCTGTCCACCAGACTTACCCGACCCCGTCGCGCCGACCATCAACAGATGCGGATGACGCCCGTAATCGAGGACGAAGGGTTCGCCGTCCTCACCCATACCGACCCGCAACCGAGTCACCGACACCGGCACCGGTGGCGGGACGGTCCCGAACGGGTCCGACACGAGGAAGTGCAGCACCAGCCGCCGAGCACGCCTACCACGACGGACCCGGCAATCAGTCACCCCATACGCCGCAGCGAGCCTCGGAGCCGCTGTAACCCAGTCATCAATCGTCTGTCCGGGCAGGACCCGGACCGTGACCCGATCCACCAGACCGGTCGAACGGACCCTCACCAGCACCGGGAGCCACGCCCGGCTGTCATACCTCCCCGTCAACCCAATTGATTCCATCACCACCGACCAGCCCCGCCGATACACCAGACCCCGCCACACACCCCAAGCCGGATACGCGACCCACCTCGCGAACCCCACGGGCCACCACCGCCGCCACCCCACCAGGCCCGCCACCAGCACTACCCACAGCGCCGCAACACCAGCCCAACCCGCCGCCTCGTAGACCAGTCCGCCGGTAGCAACCGGCACCCACAACCACGGACGCCGCCCAATCCACCACGCCACGCGTGCGGTGAACTTCAACACCTGGCCGGTCACACACACCCACAACGGCATCCGGAGCCCCTTCGGACCCCGCACCACATCGGGACCCGCCTCAGCCAACACTCGGCCCCTCACGACCCGTCACCCCTCGCGCCCAGCAGCACCCCGGTACCTGCAGCCGCAGCCGCCGCCCGGACCACATGCCCCGCCACCCGGTCCACATCACCAGCCGTGCAGTGATACCGGACAGCCACCGCACGCTCACACCGCGCATCCGCCGCATCACCAGCAGCGACCAGCAGCACCCGCGCAGCCTCCAACACCCGCACCAACTCCACCGGACCCATCACGCCACCGCCTTCACGGACTTGCCGGGTTCGACCATGCCCTCAGCCCGGAACGACCACGCCAACCGAGCCCGGCCAGCACCGTTGTCATCGACATACGCCAACGCCGACAACCCGGTGAACTCCACCGGAGTCCACGGAAACGGTGTCTTGTTCTCCGGCGGCACCGGCCGAACCTTCGCCACGAACTTCACCGAGATCACGGTCTCCCGCTTCCCCGCCTCCTCATCCACATCGATCACCGTCGCCTGCCACAACAACAGACCCGAATCCCGATCAACCTGCTGAGGCCGCGACCCATCCGCCCGCTTCTCAACATTGAAATCCAGCACCGGCTCAACGCTCCCCTTCAAAAACGCACCAGCCGGAAACACGTCCCCGTGCTCCACCCGAAACCGCCTCTGCATCGCCATCTCATTGCTCCTATCCATTCCCCTCCGGCCTCTCCGGAGAGGTCCCATTAGCAAACCACCCTCTCCGGAGAGGTGTCAAGTAGCCTCTCCGGAGAAGTTGCGCGAGAATAGACCTCATGGAGTTCAGGGACATTGATCAGAGCGCGGAGCGATCGCTTAACGAGCAGATCGCCGATGCGTTGCGCGCTGCCATCGCTGACGGGCAGCTATCTGACGGCGACCGCGTACCGGGTGAGAACGTGCTCATGACCCGCTATGGCGTGGCCCGGTGGACCGCCCGCGCCGCGTTAGATGCGCTGGTGAGCGAGGGACTGATCACCAAGGTTCCGAATGTCGGCACGTTCGTTCGTGCTCGCCCGCATATCCAGCGGATCGGGATGGAGCGCTACTCACGGAGCCGCTGGCTCACCGAAGGTCTACCGATCCTCGGCGGAGAGGCCGCGAGTCAGGGCACATCAGCGAGCCGCGTGATCCTTGAGCTGGCCGAAGTCCTGCCGCCGACGAGTGTGACGGAGCGGCTTGACACCCCGGAGGGTGAGCTGGTGTGGGTACGCCGACGACTGGTGTCGATCGAGGAACGACCGCACCAGCTTGCGGACTCTTACTACCCGCTCGACATCGCTACGGGAACCACGCTTACGGAGCAGGAGACTGGAACCGGTGGAGACTTCGGCCAACTCCACCAGGCCGGGCACTCGCCAAGCACGATTCGGGAGGAGTGGTCAGCACGGATGCCCACGCGCAGTGAGTCCGACGCGCTCGACCTACCCACCGCGACGCCCGTGCTTGAGTTCATCCGGACCATCCGTGATCAGGATGACCGCCCAGTGGAGGTCATGCTGTCGGTGATCGCCGCCGACGCGACCTCACTCGTCTACGAGTTCCCGGTACCGGACTGACCAACCTCCACCAGGTCCTCCGGCGAGTGCACGCACCGGACTACACCACCGTCCACGATCAGGGCTTGGTCATCATCGAGGCCGATCAACAGCTCACCCTCCGGCCACGCATCCACGATCTGCGCCAGCTCATCCGCAATCCGCGAATCGTCCATGTGAGGCAGGATGCTGAACTCGACCAGTCCCGCTCCTTGCGTGCTCACCAAACCCGGCGCGGCCGCACGCTCATCAAGTCCGCCGATATAGGCGATATCCGGACACACAACGATCGCGCCCGCACTGCATCCGGCGTAGACCGCCTCCGATTCCTCCATCGCCTCCCAAAAGCGACACCGTTGCATCTGCTCCAACAAGTAATACGTGTTGCCGCCCTCGACGTAAACCAGATCGGCATCCCCGAGCGTGGCGGCAACCTCCCGAGGGCATGCAGTGCCTATCTCAAGCTCCTCGAACTTGAACCCGGCCGCATCTAACCACTGACGACGGCTGTCGATCCACGGAGCAGCGCCATAGGGCAGCCCCGCCGTCGGGACAAACACGGTTCGCAGATCGCGGGGTGGGCCGGGCAAGACACGGCTCAACCCACCGATCCGCTTTGACGCTAGGAACATCTGTTGCACCCACACAGTGTACGAACCCGCAGGGACCTCACCCGGTCAACAGCGAAACCCGGGTGGCCTGGGCGACGTTGATTGACGAACTGACCTCAATGTTATCGAGTGCCATAGGCTGCGCGGGTGGACCCTGGGAACATCACGCTGTTGTTGTCTGGTGGAATCGGTGTTGTTGGAACCCTGGTGGGAGCGGCGCTTACCCAATGGCGGTCCGATGTTCGCCTATCGCGCGAGGCCGATAAGGAGCGTGAGGCACGCCTATTCGACTATCGACGGGACGCCTATCTCGCTGTGATCGAGAAGTACCAGCAAATACGAGATGGGGTCAGTGAGTACGAGAACGGGCTTCGTCCGGATTGGTCACCGCCCCATACGGACGAAGAAGCGCTTGTGCCCTTCTATCGCACGTTGAATTCGGTGGACTTTCACGGAACGCCTGAGACAGTGCGCGTTGCACGTGATCTCTACGACGCAACAGCGCGATGGTTCTTCGGCCACGGCCACGGTCCCGGCGAACCGCACAAACGCGATCAAGCGGCCGAGCAGGCCTACTGGACGTTCCTCCGCGCGGTCCGCACCGAGTTCGGAATGTCGGACCTACCAGACGTTCAGAACCGCCCTTGGTGGGGCGACAGTGACGAGAGCATGGAGCCCGGCGACTAACCAGAGCCTTGCACGCCCCCGTGAGGACTTTCTCTACTGGTTCAAGGCGCACCGCTACGCGGCGCGCAAGCCGCGCGCGGACCTCGCCAGACCTCCGGCCGTGGCTCGGCCACGCCACGCGGCCAACAGACCGAAATAGCAAGAAGCGCCCGAGCCCGAAGACCCAGACGCTCACAACCAGCAACGATCAGCCCCAGCTACGGACCGCCTGCCCACTCACCACCGAGACACCGACCCGACGCCGAATCGTTTGCACGACCCCGCCCGCCGTCAAGGGCGCTACGCGTCACTACGTGATGAACTCCGTTCACCCCTGACACCAGCCAGCCCCGAGCAAACAACCCGGCCATTATCGGATCGATGGCTCTACCCTGCACAGTCACGGACCACAGGAACTGGCCGCATTTTGGCCGCATGCGAGCACCGCCCAACACGATTGAACAGAGCGCTTTCGCACGGTTGACGCCAGATGCCCTGATCCCAACGAGAGCGCGAGCGGGAACGGCAAGGCTCGTAATGACTAGGTCGTCGGTTCGATTCCGACAGGCGGCTCCATCACACGGATTTCCGTGTTGCCCAGGTCAGGAACCCGGCGCCTTCGTTCCTTGGCGCACCGTGGTGCGCGAAGATTTTGGGTCGCCGCCGACTACGCCGACCGGGTGAGCGCCCATCAGGCGGCCCGCGAATCTGGTGAAGCTAGCCGTGGGTCGCCGCATGATAGCGGTGTGGAGGAAGCGCGGCGCTAGTGTCGACGACGCGTGAAAGCCCCCGCCCCGCCGGCCAACATCCCAGCGGCACCTCAGACGGCGATGAGGGTGACGTCGGGGTCGAGGGTGCGTAGATCGCCGGGATCGCTGGTGACGATGGTGGTCCCCGCCCGTCGCGCGCAGACCACCACGTGCGCGTCGGCAATGTCGCTTGTTCCGCTGGTAGCTAAGAGACGGCCCACGTTCGTGGCTTCGACACGATCGAGAGCCACGACTTTGGTGCGCGGCTGGCGGAGGAGGCGGGCAAGACGAGCCTGCCGGGCAGGGTTCCTGATCGCTTGAGCCAAGGCCGATCCGGGCACTACAACCGGGCTTCCGGCTTCGTCGGCAAGGGCCAGCAGAGCGACGACCTGCCGCTCGTTGTGGTCGAGCTGGATGAGTGGTCCGGAATCGAGGGTTACCCCACTCATGCGACGTTCGACGGCTGGTCGAGGCCCAACACATCACTGGCCCACGCCCGCTCAGCAGGCGTGAGGTCACCTCCGGTCTCCTGGAGTGCCTGAGCCAGCATGTCTCCCCATCCGGCGACGTCATCGAGCGACACCTGCACCGCGTGCTGAACGAAGCCGGACACGCTGCCGGCCTTTCCGGAGGCCACCAGCCCGCGGATAGTTTCAACTGTCTCCGTGGGCAGAGTGACGGTCACCTTCTGAGTGTTCGCCATACCGGTTACCATACCGCAATGGTTGAAGGCTGCTGACATATCCCGGTCAGCAAGTACGAGGACGCCCGCGCCACCTCCCTCACCAACTTCGTCGAGGCATTGGAGCACAAGGCTTCATCCAGCCCGCCGCCTACGGGCGCGGGACGGTCGTGAAGCGCTACGCGACCAGGGACGAGTCGCGGCGAGCGGACGAGCGGCGGCGAAGGTGCGCCGAGCAGCAGCGCCAGGCCAAGGAGACACAGGCAGATCAGGCGGCGGCAGAGAGGCAGCCGCCGATACCCTTCGCTAAGCGAAGGGCGACGAGAGCGCTCGCAGTCCACTTCCAGCCCGCCCGCGATGAACCCGTTCCTTCCGCCTGCCGCCCAGCCAAATTCCGGCACCTCGACGAGGCAGCTACCTCAGCCGACTCCTCGAGAGGTGATCGGGTGGACCGGTGGCGGAAATGCCCCACGTCTTCGTCAGCAGCCAGAACCCGCGACTCCGCGCCGGCACAACTAGCGATCCTTGCTGGCTAGGCACCGAAGTCGAAGAACGCCGTGGTACCGACCCTGCGATCGGCAGTTCGCTCGCCGTCGTAGCCCACCAACAGTCCTCGACTGGTGACCGTAACCACTCTGCCGCCGGTGAACGACGACTGACCGGGGTTCCACGTCAACGGGGTGCCGTCGATCAGCGATAGCGCGACAAGGTGACTACGCCACACACCACCGGTGTACCTTCTGGTGCCGGTGCAGGTATCGAAGCCGGCGACCGGCGTCATTAGCGCAGAGAGGCCGGGCCCGGCGTCGGGCTTGCAGAAGTGGCCGGCAACGTAGACCGCGTTGTTGGAGATCCCGATGCCGAACGACGAGTCGCGCATGAAGTGTCGCCAGGTGTAGGACACCGTGGTTTCGGTCGTCGGGAGTAGATAGATGTAGTCGGACAGGGTCGACGTGCCGTAGGCCAAGCCGATTCTGGTCCCGTCTGGCGACACCGCAGCATCCTGCAGGTCAACAATTGGCACCGTAATCCCACTACTGCGGTGACTTGTCAGAACCGGCGCCGAGGCGTTACTGATATCGATCACGGCGGTGGGCGCCGCGACGCTCACCCCGGCCCGACTGATGGTACCGAACCGGCCCGCGATCACCAGTCGAGAAGTTGCGGCGTTGAGTTCCATGGCCCGGATCCGTGACCTGGACTCGCCCGTCGTCACGAAGTTGAACAATGGCTGAAGGGCACCTGTCGTGGGATCGAGTTCGGCAACGGTTTCAGCCGGAGTGCCTTTGATGGTGTTGAAGTCTCCACTGAGGAACAACCGACCACCACCGTATTCGATGTCGGTGACCTTGCGATCAGCCCAACCGGGCACATAGGTCCTGCTCACCGAGCAATCGGCCAGATCGATCAGAGCCGACTTGCCACGGCTGCGCTCGACACCATCGGCGCCGACGATCTTGGTGAACTTGCCGGCCACATACACCGTTGTCGGCGTAGGGCCGGGCTCGACAGCCAGGATTTCCTTGTTAAACACGAGTTGTTGCTGGCACAACATCTGCTTGGAGTCGATGTCCCAGGCGGCAAAGAACTGCTGCTGAATGACGGTACCGTCTTGCAGCTCGATCTCATGGAAGTCGCCCCCGGAGACGATCGCATTGCCGACCTGCTCCACGGCGTAGGTCTGCCGACCGGCCGGCCTGTTGTAGTTCACCGTTCCGGGGTCGTCGAACAGGGGCGTCGTCAAGATCACCGGGTAGCCTCGCGACGGAACATCGGGCACCAAAGTGACGTGCGGGTCCACCGCCGCGCTCGCCGCTATGCCGAGGCCGAGGCCGCCCGGAGCCCCCACCGCGGACAGGCCGATGGCGAGCGCGAGCAACCCGCTGCGCACTCGGCCGAGGCCACGCGGCTTCGCAACGCCCGACCTTCGCGAAAGAACAGATGCTGACACGACAGACCTTCCCCCCGGCACACGGCCCACACCGCCGCGTCGAACCGTCCGCAAAATGCGCGGCACTGGCTGCTACGTGGCGAACTTGAATATCCCCAATCGCTACTTTACGGCCCGTCAACCGGAAAAGAAGTAGTCAGTTCGGGCCAGATTTGAGGTACTCGCCGCCGGGACCGCGGTCCCGGCCACCGCGGCCAGGAGGCCAGGGCGCCAGGGCGCCAGGGCGTACGCCTATGCGTAGCCGCGCCAGCGACCGTGGTCCACGCCGAGTCGCGCCTCAGCATCTTGGTCGCCAGAACGTCCGGAGAGACAAAACGGGCTTTGTGCTCGTGGAAAGAATCCACGAGCACAAAGCCCGTTTGAACTTTGACTAACAGGCCATACGGTCAGCCTGAGGAGTAACCGATGATCAGTAGCGAAGCGCCAGCCCCGGCCACGATCCGCTAACCGTCGGACGCGCAGACACGATCCGGACCACACCCCACGCGGATCGAGCTCCCGAATCGATATAGAAGCCACCCATAGCGTCGCTGGTTACTGTGCCGACAGTGTGCCACGACCGATCGCCGGCCTTAATGGTGGTGACAGGGAGACCCCA
>JBOFLH010000160.1:0-1940 GCA_051657765.1 Nocardioides sp.
GGCAACCTCGGTCGGAGCCGCGGCACTGGACCGGTTCACCCGACCGGTCGCCTATCAAAGCGTGCCCGATGCCGCCTTGCCGCCGGCTCTGCGGGACGACAACCCATGGCGGATCCCGCGCCGACTGGACGGCGTTGTCACGCAACCGGACCAAACAGCACCCGCCACCGGCCGCGGAGGTCGACATGCCCGTCCGGAGCGGCCATGAAGCCGCCGTTGGACGGGCTGCTCGTCGCCGACTTCTCCCGGGTGCTCGCCGGCCCACTGGCCACCATGATGCTGGCCGATCTCGGCGCCGAGGTGATCAAGGTCGAACGGCCCGGCGTCGGTGACGACACTCGCCAGTGGGGGCCGCCGTGGACCGAACACTCCTCGTCCTACTTCGAGTCGGTGAACCGGTCCAAGGCCAGCCTGGCGCTCGACCTCACCGATGCGAGCGACCTGCGCAGAGCCCGGGCCCTGGCCGAACGCGCCGACGTGCTAGTCGAGAACTTCCAGGCCGGCAAGCTGGCCACCCTCGGACTGGGGTACGACGCCCTTACGGCCGTCAATCCACGACTGATCTACTGCTCGATCACCGGCTTCGGCAGCGGGCCGGGCGCGGATCTGCCGGGCTACGACTTCGTGGTCCAGGCCGCGGGTGGATTGATGAGCATCACCGGTGAGGCCGACGGCGACCCGATGAAGAGCGGCGTCGCCCTGGTCGACGTACTCACCGGAAAGGATGCGGTGATCGGCATCCTCGCCGCGGTCATCGAGCGCGAACGTAGCGGCCTCGGGCAGCGCCTCGAAGTCAACCTGCTCTCCTCGCTGCTCGGTTCCCTGGTCAACCAGGCGGCGGCCGCGCTCACCACCGGCGCCAGCCCGGCACGCATGGGCAACCGGCACCCGTCCATTGCGCCGTACCAGGCCTTGCACTGCCGCGACGGCCTCCTCGTTGTCGCGTGCGGAAACGATCACCAGTTCGGCAAGCTGACCCGCGTGCTGGGCTTGCCGGCACTGGCCACCGATCACCGATTCGCGTCCAACCCTGACCGAGTGGCGCATCGCGACGAACTGACCGGCGAACTCGAGCTCGTGCTGCGCACCGACACCGTCGCGCAGTGGGCCGCCCAGCTGACCGAGGCCGGGGTGCCGGTCAGTGGAGTGTCGGACATCGGTGCTGCCATCGGACTGGCCCGAGACCTCGGCCTCGAGCCGACCGTCGAGATCGGCGCGGGATACCCCGCACAGATTCGACACCCCGTCAGCTGGTCACGCAGTCCGCTGCGCCCGGCCACCCCACCCCCGGCCTTGGGCGACTACGCCGAACCGACCAGCCGACCAGACTGCGACCTGAACCAGCCAACCGACGACCTGAACCAGCCAACAGCCTGAACAAATTCGACAGACTCCGCAGAAAAGGAAGACGGGCAACCAGACCATGACTGAACCGATCCAGCTCCCACCGTTCGACAACGCCGACCCGATCGGGATCGACGACCAACTTACCGCGGACGAAAAGGACATTCGGGCAGCCGTCCGCCAGCTCTGCGACCAGGTCGCGACGCCGTACGTCGCTGACTGGTTCGAACGCGGAGAAATCGACGACCCGCGCGGACTCATGAAGAGCTTCGGCGAAATGGGCCTGCTCGGTATGCATCTGGACGGCTATGGCTGCGCCGGGATGAGCGCGGTGGACTACGGACTAGCCTGCCTGGAACTGGAGGCCTGCGACTCCGGTATCCGGTCGATGGTGTCGGTGCAAGGATCACTGGCGATGTTCGCGATCTGGCGGTGGGGATCGGAGGAGCAGAAGACCGAATGGCTGCCACGACTCGCCACCGGCGAAGCGATCGGCTGCTTCGGGCTGACCGAACCCGACCATGGCTCAGATCCCTCCTCGATGCGCACCCGGGCCCGGCGCGACGGCCCCGCGGAGTCGGGTGACTGGATCCTCG
>JBOFLH010000161.1:0-12620 GCA_051657765.1 Nocardioides sp.
AGCGGGCCCTTAACGTCGACGCGTGAGAGCCGCCCGCGAGTCGCGGGCTGGTCAAGCACGCCGGTGCTGGCGATACCATCCGCGCCGAACTGCGACGACCCAGGCAAGACCTCACCGCCGAAACAAGCCAACTCCCAAGCACAGGGCGCAGCGGGGGAACGATGGAGGCTTACTCTTGCGGGGACTCGACGTTGATGGTGAGCCCGTCCCCGAGGTCGATGACCGTGCCGGGGAACAGCGGCTCCGCAATGCCAGGGCGCAGCGTCCGCGGACCTAGGCCAGGATGCATCACAATGCTGCCGTTGGTGGAGTTCAGATCGGTGGCCACGGCGAGACCTAGGTCGATGCCGGTGCCCGGCCGGATGTCGAGGTGCGTTGAGGAGATTTCGTTGCTCGGACTCGGCACCGCCAACAGCGTCGGGCCCCCGCTTCCAGAACTAGCTGGCTCAACTCGAGCCGGGTTGGGTGCGCGCCCGATGACAATCGGGCCGAAGACTTCCAGCTCTTCCCCGGTCGAGAGACTGATCCGGGCTACGGAAGAGCCCGGCTCACCGAAGACCGGCGGATTGGTGGACGACACTGCGGTGCCTGCGCGCTTGATCGCAAACGGATCGGATTGCTCTGCATCCTCCAGCTCCATCACCTCTGCGGGTGCAAAACCAGCGGCCGGCGCCCGCCAGGCAGGTGAATCGAACCCGCCGCCCAGTGGGTCGAACTCGCGGCCTGCTAGCTCCGGCTCAAGTGGCTGGTCGATAGTGCGTGCTTCCGCGATGACCTCATCGGCCAGGCTTTCGTCTCCCGACCCTGTCTCGATGGCGGGGCTGAGCACCACCTCGTCGGCAAAACCGGCACCCAGGTCCACTTCGACGTCGGCTGGGTCAACCTCGGTATTCGGCACGTCGAAACCCACATGCTCCGCGTCGACCTCGCCGAAGTCGAGACCGCTCGTGCCGTCCTGCCGGTGGTCCTCATCGGCCGGCGGTCCAGCCGGATCCACCGCGGCCGGATCCACCGCCGCCGGATCATCGGCCGCCGCATCAGTGCTTTGCATCTCGAACTCGGCGGCCCCAAGTCCGGCCGAATCCTGACCAGCCGACGACGGCTCCAGAGCTGCCGGCGCCGCGACCTCCGTAACGCCCAGCTCACGGGCCGACTCATCAGCCGCCGACTCCTGGCCCATTGTCGCGCCCAATGCGGCCGCACCGGCCGCGATCGCCGCCAGGTTGGTCTCACCAAGGGGGTCGTTGTCGGTGATGTCCGGCGCCGTGCGATCAACGGGGCGAGTGAGCCAACTCGTCGCGCTTTCTGGCTCGCGGACCAGTGCGTCGGCCTCTGCTGGTGAGTCGAAGCCATCGTCGACCTTGACCTCAGGCTCGGGTTGGTGATCGGCGGCCGCGGAATTGCCAGCGCTGTCCCAGGTACCCAACTCGGCGGCTGCGGCCGAGTCCGGATCGTCGGCCACCAGCTCCGCCTCCCCATCGAGATCCGACGGGCCACCGGCTTGGGCCGCCATCGACTCGACCGACGCGGCGGAGTCAAGTGAGCCGGCTGCGTCCGGGACTCCCGCGCGGGGTGGGGCATCCATTCGGGCGAGCCTGACCAACCCTGGCCCGATGGTTAGCGAGTCAGCCGGCGCACCGGCCTCCTCGACCACCACGCTGATCCGGGTCACCTCACTCAGGGTGTGTTCGACCCAGGTGGTGGCACTCGATCCGGCTATCTCCACTGGCCCCTGCGCGGTGTCGAACTCCGCTCGGGCAGCGCCCCGGATCACCACCTGAGTGGCGCCGTCGAGTTCGCTCACCAGCACGAAACCGGGCAGATCACGCAGGCCCGTGGAGATCAGGGCGTCGAGCACTTCGTCGAACCCGGCTCCGTCGTCGATCAATGACCACAACGCGGCGACCCGGCTCTTCTCTGAAGGCGGTAGGAGTACGGTCGCGCTGTCACCAAAAATGCCGAACCACGATCCAGGCTGATACGTGCGTCGGCTAATCGGGTCGGTCACAGCGCCTCCTGGCTGATCTGATCTGGAAACCTCGCAGGGGCGATCTCCAGCGATGGGCTTGGTCGGGTAGGCGGGCAGTTTGCTGCCCCATCGATGCGAGTGTACGAGAACTAGCCAGGGTACTGCGGCGTCGACCGCTACCTTTGGACGGATGCCACCGTCCGAAGAGCCGCCGAGAACGCTCGCAGACCAGTTCCGCGATTGGCCCGACCAACGTCTGCTCGCGCTGTTGCAGGAGCGACCCGACCTGGCGACACCCGCCCCCCAGGACTCCGCACACCTTGCCTCGCGGGTCGGCACACGTGCCTCGATAGCGCGAGCTCTGGATCTGCTGTCGCGATTGGAGATCGTCGTGCTCGATGCGCTGGCGCTCGCCGGGCCGATGCGGCCGGCGCGGCTGGCTCAGCTGATTAACGCCGCGCCATCCTCCGTCGACAGCGCCTGCGAGCGTCTGGTGTCGCTCGCCTTGGCATGGGACAGCTCCAGCGGCCTTCGCGCGCTCAACGAGGTCGCCGCCCTGCTCGCCAACGGAACTGCGACCAGCGGCCTGCAACCGTGGTCGCCGACACCGCGGAAGCCGGCCGCCTGGCGCGAGGTGATCGCCTCACTGAGCCCGCAAGCGACCCGCCTACTGACCGAGGTGGTCGATGCCGGTGGCACCGCCACGACAAGCGCCAGGTCGGCGGCGACCGAAGCCCACCCAAGTGGCCCGGTCCACGAACTGATGGCCGCCGGGCTCCTGCTGCACCGGAAATCAGACGTGTACTGGGTTCCGGGCGACGTCGGACTTGCCGTGCGCGATGGAAAGACCACCCGAGACCCGGTCGACGTACCACCGGCGCTTGCGCTCAGCACCCGCCCGGCCGACCTGGTGGACAAGTCCGCGGCCGGCGCCGCCTTCGACGCCGTCCGCCGAATCGAAGTGCTCCTCGACAATTGGAGTACTCATCCACCTATCGGCCTTCGCAGCGGTGGGTTAGCGGTCCGAGATCTGAAGGCGGCCGCCGGGCTGATCCATGCGGAGCAGCAGACCGTCGCACTCCTGGTCGAGGTCGCCGCCATGGCCGGACTAGCCGCCCTCGGACTAAACGATGAGGGCGATAGCGCCTGGCTGCCGACCGATCGGTTCGACGCGTGGGTGACTCGCAGTCCGGCCCGGCGCTGGTTCGAGATCGCCGAGGCCTGGTTGGTGAGTTCTCGACTCGTCGGCAAGGTAGGCACCAAAGACACCCGGGGCAAGACCTGGAACGCGCTGGCTCCCGATCTCGCCGCGCCGCAGCAGATCGAGACACGCCGGGCCGCGCTAGAGATGTTGGCCCAGGCCGAACCGGGAGGCGTGCTCGCGGCCGGCACCGGGGCGCCCAGCCTGGCCTCGGCGTTGTGGTGGCATCGACCGCGCCGCCCGCCAACGCGCGACGACATGGTCGCGTGGACCCTCACCGAGGCCGGCATCCTCGGCGTTCTCGGCCTCGGCGGAATGTCCACAGCGGGGCGGGCGCTGCTGGGGCAAGACGCCGCGGCGGTTGATGCCGCGTTGACGCCGCTACTGCCCGCGTTGGTTGATCGAGTCATGATTCAGACCGACCTCACCGCCGTCGCACCGGGACCGTTGGTCAGCGCGACTGCGCGGACCCTTCATCTGCTCGCCGACATCGAGTCGCGCGGGGGCGCGACCGTTTACCGCTTTTCGGCGCAATCGCTACGCCGGGCATTGGATGCCGGGTGGTCCGTCACCGAGATCCACGAGTTCCTCGCGGAGGTGTCACGCACCCCAGTACCGCAACCGCTGACCTACCTGGTCGACGACGCGGCCCGAACATTCGGCAGCCTGCGCGTGGGCTCCGCGGAGTCGTTCATTCGATCCGATGACGAGACCTTGATCACCGAGTTGATGCACCATGCCCACGCACCGAAGTGGGGGCTGCGACGGCTGGCACCGACCGTCATCGTCAGTGCGGTCCCGGTGCCGGTACTGTTGCAACGATTACGTGAGATCGGTTCGGCGCCAGTAGTCGAGGCCGCCGATGGATCGGTGCGGGTCACCCGTCACGACCTTCAGCGAACCCGGATAGCCCGGGCGCCGGACCCTTCACCAACCCAGCGAGCGGCCCGTGAGACGGCCCGAATGGCCCGGGTAGCAGCCGCCATTCGCGCTGGTGATCAGACCGCGCTCCTACGTCCGCGAACAGTGACCAGCCACGGGCCTAGCGCGGCTCTGGCAACACTGCGGGCCGCGGTGGAAGGTCAACACCCGGTATGGATCGGGTATGTCGACAACGACGGCGCGACCACCGAGCGAGTGGTGACCCCGATCCGGGTAGACGGCGGCTGGCTGACGGCATACGACCAGCGGACGCACGAACGCCGTACCTTTGCTGTGCACCGCATCGCCAGCGCTCGGCTGATGGCGGATCCGCCCGGATAGGACTAGGCGAGTGCGATACGTAGGGTGGTTCCCGTGAATGACGGCCCGTTGATCGTTCAATCGGACAAGACGCTTCTGCTTGAGGTCGATCATCCGGAATCAGAGGAGTGTCGCAAAGCGATCGCTCCGTTCGCCGAGCTGGAACGCTCGCCCGAACACATCCACACCTATCGACTGACTCCGCTCGGCCTGTGGAACGCCCGAGCCGCTGGTCACGATGCCGAGCGGGTGATCGACACCTTGCTGACCTACTCGCGCTACGCCGTCCCGCATTCGATGCTGGTCGATGTCGCCGACACCATCGCCCGCTTCGGGCGGCTGCGACTGGAGAAGCACCCGGTCCACGGTTTGGTGCTGGTATCTCTCGATCGCCCGGTCCTCGAGGAGGTGCTTCGCGCCAAGAAGATCGCCGGCATGGTCGGTGCTCGCATCGATGACGAAACCGTTGTCGTGCACGCCAGCCAGCGCGGCAACCTCAAACAGACCCTGTTGAAGCTGGGCTGGCCGGCGGAAGATCTGGCGGGATACGTGGATGGGGAGGCACACCGTATCGACTTGCGTGAGGCGGGCTGGACGCTTCGCACGTATCAACGTGAGGCCGCCGACTCTTGTTGGCACGGCGGGTCGGGGGTCGTGGTGTTGCCGTGCGGTGCGGGCAAAACGATTGTGGGTGCGGCCACCATGGCGCACGTCCAAGCGACCACGCTGATCCTGGTCACCAACACCGTCAGCGCACGGCAATGGAAGGACGAACTGCTCAAGCGCACCTCGCTCACCGAAGATGAGATCGGCGAATACTCTGGAGCCCTCAAGCAAATCCGTCCGGTCACCATCGCGACGTATCAGGTCATGACGACTCGCCGAAACGGCAACTACTCTCACCTGGAGTTATTCGACGCCCGCGATTGGGGGCTTATCATCTACGACGAGGTCCACTTGCTGCCGGCACCGATCTTCCGGATGACGGCCGATCTCCAAGCGCGGCGCCGAATCGGGTTGACCGCGACGTTGGTCCGCGAGGACGGACGCGAAGGCGATGTCTTCTCCCTCATCGGTCCGAAACGATACGACGCGCCCTGGAAGGACATCGAGGCGCAGGGATGGATCGCCCCGGCCGACTGTGTGGAGGTTCGCGTCGAGATGACCGAGTCGGAGCGCCTGGCCTACGCGATGGCCGATCCGGAGGAGCGCTATCGGCTGGCCTCCTGCTCGCCGGTGAAGACCCGAGTGGCGGAGCAATTGGTGGCCAAGCACGCCGGCGAACCTACGCTGGTGATCGGGCAGTATCTCGATCAGCTCGATGAGATTGGGGCCGACCTCAACGCGCCGGTCATTAAGGGGAGCACGTCGGTGCGGGAGCGGCAGCGTCTCTTCGCTGCGTTCCGCTCAGGCGAGATCTCCCTCCTGGTCGTCTCCAAGGTGGCCAACTTCTCCATCGACCTCCCTGAGGCCGCGGTGGCGACCCTGGTCTCCGGCTCGTTCGGGTCGCGCCAGGAGGAGGCGCAACGACTCGGCCGGCTGCTACGCCCGAAGGCGGACCGCCGCACCGCACGCTTCTATGCCATCGTGACCCGCGACACGGTCGACGCAGACTTCGCGCAGAACCGCCAACGCTTCCTGGCCGAGCAGGGCTACGCCTACCGGATCACCGATGGCGAAGCGTGAGGCTCCGAGCGTAGCGAGGGGTCGAGCTGCGAGCCATCCAACAGGCACCGATGGCGAAGCGTGAGGCTCCGAGCGTAGCGAGGGGTCGAGCTGCGCGCGATCAAGTGGGCACCGATGGCGAAGCGTGAGGCTCCGAGCGTAAGCGAGGGGTCGAGCTGCGAGCCATCCAACAGGCACCGATGGCGAAGCGTGAGGGTCGCCAGCGAAGCGCGGCCCGAACTGGCCCTGGTGACCGGCTCGTAGACTCGAAGTCATGAACAGCCTGCAAAGAAAGCTCGGCGAAGCGTTGTTCTTGCTGGTGGCCGGCCCCGGAGGTGTCGAGGCCCAGAACCGCATTCACGGAACCCCCGGCCCCCGTTGGTTCTCCGCCGACAGCGCGATCGCCCATGTGCACTCCGACGAGGCAATGTATATCGGGGGGCTCCGCGCTCTGATGTTGCAGTCCCTGCACCCAGGCCCGATGATGGCGGTGGCCGTGCATTCGGGCTATCGCGGCGATATGTGGGGACGGCTCGCGCGAACCAGCACGTTCCTGGCCACCACGACCTACGGCGCCACCGAGGATGCCCAGCGAGCGGTGGATGCGGTCCGTCGAATTCATGACTCGATCAGCGGCACACTCCCCGATGGCACACCGTATGCCGCTTCGGACCCTCACCTGTTGGCCTGGGTGCACGCCGCCGAGGTCGATAGCTTTCTCGGCGCCCATCAGGCCTATGGGAAGCGTCCACTCGACGCCGCGGGCTGCGACGCGTATGTCGACGACAGCGCCCTGGTCGCCCGCAAGCTCGGGGTGCCGGAACCGCCGACCACGTTCGCCGGCCTCCAGCAGACCTTGACCTCCTTTCGACCCGAACTCCGTGGCACACCCGAGGCGGTGGATGCGATCGCCTACGTTCGCAAGCATCCGCCGCTGTCGCTAGTCGCGCGCCCCGGGTATGCCGTGCTGTGGGCCGCCGCGATCGGCTTGATGCCCGCCTGGACTCGCGCCGAGCTCGGCCTTCCGCACCGCCCACGATTCGACCGGACGATCGGTCGGGCCGGAGGTCGCCTCGGCACCGCCGCTCTGCGATGGGTCAGCCAACCGATCGCTCAGCGAGCCCAAGACCTCGCCGCCGGCGTTGACGGCTAGTGATCGATCCGCCAGATCGGATGCGAAAGCCGCGCAGCGGCGATCACGGATGGGGAGGCAGGCGCTAGGACGCCCACCCCGGCAGCAGTTGCACGATGCCATACGTCGTGATGCTGACTGAGGCGGCCAGAGTGGTCCCCCAGGCCATGTCGATCGGCACGATAGACAGCGGAAAGTCTTTGAGCACGGCGAGGTTGGTCAAGTCCCAGGTGGCATAGGTCACCAGGCCGAAGAACGCTCCGGCCACCAAGGCCTTGCTCCACGAACCGTCGTCGACGGCTGGGTGGATGACGAAGTAGACCAAGCCGGCCACGAAGATCGCATAGAACACAATCGCGGCCGAGACGTTCGGCCTCTCGGCGAGCAGATGGCCCATGCGGTCGGCGTACACCTGCTTGGCGATGGTGCCCAGCCACAGGAAGTCGATGAGACAGAACGCCGCGGCGGCGACAACATAGTGAGTTATCCAGGAGGTCATGGCCCTATTGTGACCCGCTTGAATGGCTCCATGAACTTGGTATCGCGATGGCCGCTCTCCGCCGGGCACCAGGTGCGCGACGCGCTGATCGCCGCTTACGCCCAGCCCGACCGTCGATACCACAATGAGCGACACCTGGGCGAGGTGTTCGACCGGCTCGACGAGCTGGCCGAGCGCACCGACTTCGATCACCTGAGTGTGGCGCTGGCTGCGTGGTTCCACGATGGCGTGTATGGCGGTCGGTCGACGGATGAGGAGCGGTCCGCCGCGTGGGCTGAGTCAAGCCTGCCGACGTGCGGGGTAGCTGCCGAGATTGTCACCGAAGTCGGCCGGTTGGTGCGATTGACCAGCCACCATCGCCCGGTGCCGAACGACTCGAACGGGTGCGCACTCAGCGATGCCGATCTGGCGATTCTGGCCAGCACTCCCGAGCGGTACGCCGCATATGTGCGCGCGGTGCGGCACGAGTACGCCGACGTCCCGGATGCCCGGTTTCGAGTCGGCCGGGCGGCGATCCTCGGTGATCTGTTGGCGAAGCCGACCGTCTTCCACACCGGGTACGCCATCGACCGTTGGGAGCAGGCCGCGCGGGCCAACGTCGCCGCCGAGCTGGCGGACCTGATGACCGGCGGTCGCTAGCCGTCGACCACCAGTCGCCCGGCGCCGTCCACGGTGGCCGGCGCGCCCAGCGGGAATGCCAGGTTGGGCTGCTGGTGCCCGATCGGTAGGCCGAGCAGCAGCGGCACGCCGAAGGCGCCCAGTCGGGCAAGCAGCAGCTCGTCAACCACTGCCGGGTCACCGCAGTTGGTGAACTGGCCGCACGCGATGGCGCGTAGGCCGGCGAACCACCCCGACCGGGTGAGCTGGGTCAACGCCCGATCGAGTCGACGGTTAGGTTCGCCGACGTCTTCCAGCACGACGATCGAGCCAGCGGCGCCGTGTGTCATCGTCGTGCCCGCGGAGGCCGCGAGCGCGGTGAGGCTGCCGCCGACGAGGACACCCGAGGCGGCACCGCCGACCACAGCGCGACCGTGGAGTTCGACCACCCGCCGGTCCATGAGAACGCCACGCACCGACTCGGCGGACGACCGATCGCCGAGGCCGGCGACCCCTGGCCCGTACACGGTCACCACGCCGAGCCGGGCGGCGACCGCTTGATGCAGGGCGGTGATGTCCGAGCAGCCAACCAGCCACTTGGGTTGCGCGGAAGCAAGCATCCGCCAGTCGAGGAGGTCGAGTACGCGCTGGCTGCCGAAACCGCCGCCCGCACACCACACTGTGCTGACCTCCGGGGCCATCCAGGCCTGAGTGAAGCTGGTGGCTCGCTCCAGATCGGTGCCCGCCAACCCGCCGTACATGCCTGACTCTTGAGCCGACGTGCGCACCGAAAGCCCCCACTCTCGGAGACGGTCGATCCTGATCGCCACCCGGGCGGCGACGTCCGGTGTGCCGGACGGAGTCACGACCGCCACGGTATCCCCGACGCTCACCGGTGACGGACGCAACAGCGCGCTCCCCGGCTTCCGAGGTCGCATCCGCGTGGACTTGCGCACCCGCAGGCCGGACTGGTTCAGTCGATCGACTAGCTCGCGAGAAGTGACCGGAACCGCGCCGCGGGCCAGGACCCGGGCATGCCACTCGGCTGGAATGTCGTAGTGGTCGCCGTCGAACCCACGCTCTGAGATCCCCAACGATCGAGCGAAGACGTGCAGCTCGTCGTAGGAGCTGTCGCTGGCCAGATGGGACCACATGCGACCGTGCCCGGCGGCGTTGGGCGGGTCGATGAAGATCGTCACCTGGCCTCCCGCACCCGACGTGACCGCTAGGCCGGACGCGTGCGTTCGGTGACGCTGTCCAGCAAAGTCCGCCAGGACCGTACCAGCTCGGCGTCGACATACGCCTTGGGCGATCGTCCCGGTCGGACCTGATCGGAAACGTGAAACTGTCGAACGCCGGCGCGCGCGAACCACGGCACGTGTTCGGCGACAAGCCCGCCGGAAACCACCAGTCTGTCGGCAAGGTCGGCATCGTCGGCGAGAAGTCGGAGGAGGTCTTCGTAGCCTCGGCTTACGCCGCGCGGTGAGCCGCCCGAGTGCACCGCAACGAGTCGGGGCAAGGTGCGCACCCGCCGCCAGGCCAGACGTGTGTCCAGCGCTAGGTCGAAGCCGTGATGGAACATCCATGGCACCCCGGGCAGGGCGGCGGCCAAAGCCGCACAGGTATCGACGTCGATCTCGAGGTTGGCGTCGAGAAATCCGAACACCACTCCCTGCGCGCCCAGCGTCAAGAACTCCTCGGCGAGTCCGATCAGGCGAGTGAACTCGCCACCGGTGGTCGTGAGCGAGTTGTTCAGGCGTAAGAACACCCAGACCGGCACCGTTGCCACCCGCACGACCGAGGAGGCCGTCGGGAGATCCGGTGACACACCGATCCCGTCATCGCCAGGTGCCAGCAACAACAGTCGATCCGCGCCACCGCCTTGAGCCCCTACCACGTCGTCGCGGTGCCACACGGTGACCTCGAGTAGGCCCGGTATCTGGCCGTTTGCGGGGCCGGTTGTGGGGCCGTTTGCGGGGCCGGGTGCGGACTCTGGTGCGGCAGCAGATCCGGACATGGGGTCACTGTAATGGCGTCGGGCTCGGTGGGGCGGCGATCTCCTTCGCTGCCCGCCGCATCACCTCGCCCACCAGGTCCAGGCCCGCCTGCCCTTCCTCGCGCGGTGCCGCGACGATCGCCGCCCAACTGGTCGCGCCGGCGTCCACGCGGCCGGCCAGCTCGGCGAACCTGGCAGAGCCACGAGCGGCGTTGCGTACCGCGTCGATGTCGCTGCGGTCGGGCCGACGATTCTGGCCGACCGCGCCGGTCAGGTCGACAAGCAGCCGCGACAGGCGCGCTTGCGCGGTCAGCGTCATGCCGACACCACCGATGGCAGGCCGGCCAGCATGGTCGGCAACGTGGTGAAGACGCTCAGGTCTGCGCGGGCGGCGATCAACCAACCCCGAATTCGCTGCACCAGGTCGAGCAACGCATGCACCAGGTCGACGGCCTCGCGAATATCCGCGACGATGTCGACGATCGGTCCGACACCGTCGACGAGCACGTCCTTCACCGTTGCCAGCCATCCGACATATGGCGCGAGTCTGCTGGCCACCTTGCGCGCGACGCGCGCCAGCAACAACCCCAATCGGGTGAGCAGCCCGATGGCTGCCTCGCCCACCCGACGTGACAGCTCACCGATCCCGTCGAACACCAGCCGACCTTGCTCGACCACCCTGGCGACTGCCGCGACGGCGACGGCATACTCGGCGTGGTGCACCGCGAAGCCGGTGGCGGCCGCACCGGACCACCGCGACTCGAGCTCAATCGGCAAGGCGACGAGATTGGCGGTCAGGCCGTCCATGCCTCGACCGAGAGTGCGACAGGCCTCGCCGTTGGCTCGGATGCGGTCCCAGTCTCCGCAGAGCGGTTTCACGACGATGTCCGTCAGGCTGCCGCCCGGCAACCGCGGCAGGTCAACTCCAGGCAATCGATCGGCGATGCTCATCAGCAGCGCGATCCCGTCGCGCATCCGCATGAACAAGGTGTCCCACAGCACCCAATCGTGCGGCAACACCAGCTCGGCGGCAGCGACCGACGGCGGTCGCAGGATTTCCTGAATGTCGACTAGGTCGCCGACCGGACTCATCGGGCGGACTCCACACGCCGCGCCAATCCGGAGAGCTCCGCGTTGACTGCACTGTCGCACGCGCGAAGCGAGGCGGTCGCCTCTTCGACGGCCGAGATCACCGCACCATAGGCACTCGAGAAGTGTTCGGCCACCGCGCGGCTGCCCGAGGTCAGCTCATCCAGCGCGGGCCGCAACGCGGCAAACAGGCCTCGGAAGCCCGCTTCGTTCGCCACCTCCCGCGCCGCATAGTCATGCAGCCACCAGATCTGTTGGCGAATTCGTTCCATTCCTTCTACATAGTCTGCTATCGCGGACTCGTCCGCTAGTTGGATCGCTTGTGACATGCCACCTCCGTCGGTTCGAACTGGTCGGTTCGCCTCGATTGGCCCAGTACTTGGTAGGTCCATACCTAACCCGCCCGGAGGTGCTTGCGGCACCCCCGCACAATGGACCTGTGGACAACCCCGACGACGCAGCGCGAAAGTCAGACCCCGGACGCTCGGTTCGCGAGTCGGTCGTGGTTTCAGACGCGCGAGCTCGGGTTCTGGCCGACCTCCAGGCCAGCGGTCAGGCCACCGCACGGATCGTGTCTGCGCTGGAGGATGTGATTGAACAACGACGGTGGTGGGCTGCACAGTGGCCCGCCGGGCACATATACGTTGCCGGTTTGGTCGCCCAGGATCTTCAGGACGCCATGTTCCGTATCGTCGGACGCTGGCCGCTGTGTCCGACATGTCCGGATTTGCCCGGTCACGCGTTGTACCTTCACCCCGAGTTGGGTGGACCCGACCCGCGCTGGGTGTGCGAGGAGTCCGCCGTCGAGGTGGCCGGACTCGGGCAGCTAGGCGTAGGGACACGGTGAGTCGGAGTTGGGACTCCCTGGCGCCCGGTACCGGGCGCCAGGCCACCCGCACGAGGCGGGCACTCAATCTCGGACTAGTCGCCGGTCGCCAGTTGCACCCACAACGTGAAGCGGTCCGCTCGATAGGCCGATCGGCTCACCATCACCGCCGAGTTTCCGGCGAGCGCCCGGCGAGACACGCGCAGCGTCGGGCTGCCGACAGTCACCTCCAGCAGCTCGGCTTCCTCTGGGGTCATCACATCGGCCTTGACCGAGTCCTCGGCCCAGGTGGGCCGCAGGCCACGCTGGGTCAACGCGTCGTACAAGCTGACCGGCATACCTGGCTGAAGCAATCCAGGCACCAACGTTTCGTTGAGGTACGCATCCTCGATCGACATGGGCTG
>JBOFLH010000162.1:0-10054 GCA_051657765.1 Nocardioides sp.
CGAACAGCGCGACCAGGGCCATGGTGATCACGCCACCGGTGAGGGTGAACGTCGAAGCCCAACCGTGCTCCGGCGCCTCGATGATCGTGTACGTCAGCGCGCTCAGCATCAGCGCGGATGACGCCAGACCGGGCAGGTCAAGGCCTGCACTCGTCAACACCGACAAGCCTCAGCTACGAACAGCGAGCGCCCGGTCACGTTCGACGAGACCAGAAACACCGTTCGGCGGACAGCCCCGGGACCTCGGCAGAGTCGGTCATGCGGTGGCGAGGAGGGTGATGGGGCGTCGGCTGTCGCGGGCGTGGTGTCGTAGTCCGGCGGCGATGCTGGACCAGCCGTGAAGCCTGAGCAGGCTGATGACGGTGTTGCGTAGGGTGGCCATGAGTTGGGGTCCGGAACCGAGGCGTAGTTGGTGGCGGTCTTCGTCGAAGGTGACGTCGCGTACCCAGTGCAGGCTGTTCGCCCCCGCAAGCGGGAGGTACCCCCGGATGCTCCAGTGTCCTTGGATCCAGGCCGCGACCACCCGGGGCTGGGCGTGGTTCATGGGCACCGAGGAGATCGCGTACACGACCTCGATGTGGCGGCGCCCGTTGATGGTTCGGGTGCGGCGGACCTGGAGGACCTGGGCCGCGCCGGGCCAGTCCACCCAGGCGGGGACCTCGAGCGCTTTGACGGTGCGCCGGACCCGGCGTCCGCGCCCGACCTGGATGCGGGTGTGCGCGGGCACGTCTTTCCATGGCAGGTCCTGCAGCATCGCGAGCAGCGTGGGCTGGTTGCCCTTGACGGTCAAGACGTAGTGACCACCCTGGCCGGTGATCCACTGCGCGGTTGCGCGCTGGCAGTGCAGGGCATCTGCGGTGAGCACCACGTCGGTCAGGTCGATGCAGATGAGCAGCTCGCGCAGGGCGGGGATCTCGCTGCCCTTGTCTGGGACGGCCTGTTGGGCCACGACCACGCCGTGCTGGTGCTCCAAGGCGGCCAGCAGGTGCGGCGCGGCGCCGCTGCCGCCGGCGCCGCGCAGACTCTTGCCGTCGATGGCGATGACTCGTTGCCCACCGATGTCGCGGACCTGGGTGTGCATCCACGCCCCGATCCGGGCGTCGACGTCGTCGGCGTCCAGGAGGGCCATGGTGCGCCGAATCGTGGACTCCGAGGGCAACACCTCACCCGCGCCGACTCCCAACGTGCGCAGCGCTTCTCAGTCGGCGTCGGCGACCCACTCGCCCACCGCGACCCACGACTTCGCCCCGGCCAGCACCGCCGCCGCACCACAGGTGAGGATCACCGGCAGCAGGTGCCGCACACCGCGCGGGTCCCGAGGGTCGGGAACCTCGGCGAAGACCTGGGTCAGCGGGATGCGAGAGGAGGCAGAGGTGAGCGAGGATGACACGGCGGCGTGGGGCTCCTGCACGAGGTTGTGTGAGAGCTCCCATCGTCACCACGAGCCCCACGCCGCCCCAGCAGCGACACACACCCCACTCGCCATACCGCACTGAACCCGCAGGCCACAGCCCCACCAACCGACTTTGCCGAGGCCCTGGACAGCCCCCGGCTACGGACTGGCCGCCTTGTGGACCGCGGACTCAACTGCGCCACTGACTCGATCGCGCAAGGTGTTTCTGGTGCGGAGACTCTTGAAGACGTTGCAGGCACAACCGGGACATTCCAAGCGCAGCATTGCCTGGGCCCGGTCGTGATACTCCGGCGCGGCAAGGATGTCTGCGATATCGCGGTCGAGAATGCTTCCCAGCGGCGGGAGGGCATAGCAGCCGGACCTGACCGAGCCATCCGAGGCGATGTAGAGCGTGGTGTATCCCAGAACGCATGGGGGGTTGGTCTCCCGGACCGTCGGGGTGCCAGATCGCAGGTAACGGCGCATGTAATCGAGCTCGTAGCTCGTGAACTGGCGCCCGAGCCGAGCGGCCAAGGTGTCGACGATGCGGTTGCTGGTCTGCTCGTCGGGCCAGAGCCCGGCCAGGTCGGCGTCCCGCAGGAAGTAGAGCCGGTTGTCAGGCAGGTTGCAGGCCAGGTAGCCGCCGAGTTCCTCGACATTGTCGAGGAGAGTCTCCAGATCGCCCGCACCGAGTTGGTTGAGGGTCATGGCGACGATGCGGGTCTTGCCTTCAAGCAGTTGGAGGCCGGCCATTGCGCGGTCGTAGTAGCCTCGCACGCCGCGGATCTCGTCGTTGCGGTCGCCGACTCCGTCCAGGGAGACCGACACGTGCGTGATGGGCGACGCGTTGACCTTGTCAGCGAACCGTTTCAGCAGCAGGCCATTAGTCTGGACCCCGATGGTGGTAAACGGCGTGGGGTCGATGGCATCAAGGACGTCGAAGAGGTCCCGCCGTAGGAGTGGTTCGCCGCCGGTGAACCGCAAGGTGGTGACGCCGATGTCGCCGAGTCGACCGATGAGGTTGATGGCGGACTCGGTGTTGATTTCGTCAGTCCACCGGTGTTTCCAGTAGTCGCAGGTGACGCAGCGTGCTTGGCAGTTCTCGGTCAGCTTGAGACTGGCGTCTGCCGGACGGATCTTTCGCGGGGCGAGTCGCGGTGAGATGGTGCTGGCCAGCCACAGCCGGGTCTCGTACCCGCTCTCGGCTGTGGTCATGATGCGTGGCCCTGGGCTGCGATTACCTTCCGCAGCCCTTCATCGAGGGGTGTCGCGGGCCACCACCGGAGCAAACTTCGGAGCTTGGACGGGTCGGCTACCAGCACAGCCCGGTCGTGAGTTCGCAAGCGTGACTGGTCACGCACGACATTCAGCTCGCGGTTCAGTAGCTTGCCGACGAGCCCGACGACATCTTCGCCGGAGGCAGCAGTGCCGGTGCCGACGTTGTAGATGCCGGATGCTTGCTCGGTGAGTAGGTCGACGATGGCGGCCGCAGCATCGTCTACGTACACGAAGTCCCGCAGCGTTGTGAGGTCGCCGAGATCGAGGTGGTTGCCTGCGATGGCCTGGGCGACAACCGTCGGAATGAGGTGATCCACCGTGTGGTGTGGCCCGTACAGGTTGAAGAGACGAGCGATGGTCAGCGGCACACCCGAGGTGGCGCAACTCGCGACGAGCAGCTGCTCAGCGGCCAGCTTCGACCGTCCGTAGATCGTCGGGGACTCGAGCGGGTGGGCCTCGCGATGGGCCGCTAGCGCCGGGCGATAGACGTCAGCTGTCGAGGCGAACACCAGGCGCTGCGGCGGATTCGGGGCAATTGCGGCGAGAAGGTTCCTGGTGCCGTCGACGTTGACCTCCCAGGTTTCTTCGGGATGCGCGTTGCAGTAGGGGATGAAGTGGCGGCCCGCAAGGTGGACCACCATAGACGGGCTCTCGTCTCGGCAGGCTTCGGCGACTGCGGAAACGTCGCGAAGATCCACACGATGAACCCGGATCATGGGATCCGAGTCCAGTTGGTCGAGCCGGTCGTGGGTCCCGCCGCTCCCGTCATCGAGTACCGCGACCGCTAGACCACGGGCTCGCAGGATGTCGATAACGCCAGTGCCCAGAAGTCCGGCTCCTCCGGAGATCAGAATCCGGGAAGGGTCGCGAGCCGTGCCCGGTGAAGCACTGTCGCACGGTTCGTCCCCCATGGGAGGCGATGCTACCGTGCTCGGGACTGGGTCGGCCATGGCTCGTCGAGTGTCTCGTCGGTGGTGCGTCATGGCGGTAGCCATGACCGCAGAGGGGAAGGCGAGTGGCTGGCGAGGTGGTGATCGATCGTCCCGAGTTCCGAGTCCGAGCAGACCCGACGAGCCCATGGTTCTGGCTCGACCTACCCACTTGGTGCCAGCCGCTGCGTCCCGAAGTCAGCATCGACACCCGGATCGCATTTGACCTCAGCGGGTCGGCGATCTGGGGCGGCGTCACTGAGCATCGCGGGTGTGAACGATTGAGCTGGTCAGCGAAGAGCAATCTATGGACGAAGCGCTACTACGTGGACATCTACCGCGGCCACGCCGAGTTCCACGCCGAGGTTCACGGCGATGGCGAGGTCGACGCGATCCGCTACTTCGATGTGATCCCGGACTCCGGTTTCAAGGAGCACTTCGCGCTGACCAAGCACTTCAACGACAAGGGACAGACCGGCCCACGCGCCTACTCGACAGGCAGCCCGGCAACCTTCCGTCGGGTCTTCTGTCCCGAGCCCAACTCGCATGGACGACAGGTTTTCCCGCCCTTCGAGTACGGCCAGATCAGCGTCAACGCGGACCTCGACTACCATGGCGGGAACTTCATCGCGAATCCCGGCTTGTTGTGCTTTGCGGTCGCTGCTGAACCTGACCGCGAGTGGCTGGCGTTCGGCCTGGCCGTCGAGCCAGGCGCACACTTGTTCTCCGAGTACGAGTACCTCGGGGGTGAGACGTTCGCGCTCGGCCTGAACAGCTGGGGCGCTCGTCATGTCACTGGAACCCTTCGGACTCCGCGGATAGTGATGGTTCCTGGGATCAGCGCCGAGGACGCCATCGCCCGTTACGTTGAGGTGCTGCGTGGCGGTGGCCTGGTCCCGTCGATACGGCGCGAGCGGCCCGACTGGTGGAGCCGGCCAATCGTGTCTGGCTGGGGTCACCAGTGCTACCAGGCAGACCTGTTCCGAGTCCGCAGCACGCCCGAGCGTCAGCCTGACAATGCGGCGTACACCTTGAGCGCCCAGGCTATATATGTAGACCTGGTCGCGAGGCTGGACGCCCACCAGCTGCCGTGGGGAACAGTCGTGATTGACGCCAGGTGGTTCCTCGCGGGAGGTCTGAAGAACGTCGATGTAGGACGCTGGCCGGATCTGCGGGGCTTCGTGGATGCGCAGCACCAGCGGGGTCGCCGCGTGTTGCTGTGGTGGGGCCCCTGGGACCCGGAAGGCGTCCCCGCCGAGCAATGCCTCCGGTATCTCCCGGAAGCGGGGCCGAATCGGCAGAACCGCCCGGGCAGGCTCACGAAGTTCGGTGTGCCCGTCTCGGGCAAGAAGCTTGCCGTCGACGTCACACTCCCCGAGGTTCGGGACCGCATCCGGGCCCAGGTCCGCCGCCTGCTCAGCGATGGCCCGGACGGGTTCGGCGTCGACGGGTTCAAGGTCGACCACTTGTCGGCCGTCCCCGGCATCTACGACATGGCCTTCCCGGACGGTTCGGCCCGGTTGTTCGGCGTCGAGGCTGCGCATGCACACTTGGCGTTGCTCTACGAGACAGCCAAGGAAATCAAACCGGATGCGCTGATCGTCGGCCAGTCACCCAATCCGTACTTCGCCGACGTGCAGGACATGCTCCGCCTCGGTGACATCTATAGCCGTCATCAAGACTCCGTCGCAGACGAGATGTCTTTCCGTGCCCGCATGGCTCGAATTGGTGACCCCGAGTGGCTGATCGACACCGACGGCTGGCCCATGCCGTCGCTCGCCGCGTTCCGAGAGTACGTGGACCTCCAACCTGACCTCGGCGTGCCGAGCCTGTACTACGCCACCCACCTGGACACGACCGGAGAAGCACTCAGCGATGACGACTACGCCCGGCTACGGCGCGCCTGGTCGCGGTAGCTATCTCGGACCGTAGCCTCCGTTGTGCACTGCCATCGCTCGCTCCAGCACGTTGACGATCCGACGACCAGAGTCGGCCCAGGTCTGCGGCTCGTGCAGGCGCGCCCGATCCTCAAGACGCCCGGTGAGCGCCGCGACCGTCAACTTCGCGAGTTCCTCGCCATCAGTCAGATCGTAGAAGCTCGCGGCGGGGCCGAGAGTCTCGCGCAGCGGTGGAATATCGGTGGCGATCACCTGGCTCCCGCAAGCCATCGCTTCCAGCGGCGGCAAGTTGTTCCCTTCGTTGACCGATGCTGTGACCAGTGCGGACGCCCCGCTGTAGAGAGCGGCTAGTTCGTCATCCGTCACCCGGCCGGCAAAGACGACGAGATCTTCCGCCCTGAGTCGGCGCAGCAACTCGGCAACCTCGGGTGCCTGTTCGGCGTAGCCGCCAGCCGCGACCAGCCGCGACCCTTTTGGGAGTCGGTGCCGGTTGGTGACCAACTGCTCAACCAACCAGGGGAACCGCTTGTTTGGGTGAGCCAGGCCCACAAAGGCCAGATACGGCCCGGGCAGGCCGTGCCGGCTGGCGACCGCCTCGATCTCTGCGGTCGTGCGGGGAAAAAAGGTGGTGGTGTCCACAGCGCAGGGCACCAGGTCGAGCCTCGAGTCGTCCACACCGAGCAGCGCCCGAATGTCCCGTGCGGTGGAGTTCGACACGGTCACGACCCGCCTAGCGCGGCCAACGAGGTCGTGGTTGAGAGCGCGGAAGTACTGGGTGAACGCCGCCTCGCCTGGCCGTGACTGTTCCGCAGGGTTGAACTTGGCGAGCTCCTCCCGCAGCAGGGCAAGTTCGTCGGCGCCGAACCTTCCGGCGAAGGAGGCATCGGTGTAGCTGAAGTCCGGGAATCTCAACCGGTTCAGGTCATGGATCGTGAACACGAACGGCACTGGACACTCGCGGTCAACGGTGTAGTGCGAGGTGTAGTATAGGTCTGTTTGCTCGCTCCGCAACAGCTGCCTCAACCACGGCGTACGACGGACGAACCCTTCGTCGTCCGGACATACCAACACTTCGATGTCGTATCCCGCAACAGCAGCGCGAGCCCTGGATTCCTGGACCGGCCGGACGACCGCCAGCAGCCGCCAGGCGGCGTCGGCCACGAGCGGAGCCGCCTCGGCCAAAAGTGACAAGCCGTAGCGCGAGACCCCAGTGTCGTGGTTGGCGCGGATGTCGAAGACCACGGTGGGCACCGTGCCGGCTCCTCTCGATCAGTTCATGCGAGCAGGCTTCTCAGGTAGCTGGCGGTGTCGGAAGGGTCTTGGTGGAGCCGCCCGGCCAGACCAACCTGCGCGGCTGCGGCCAGATTGTCGGCGCGGTCGTCGATGTAGACGGCCCCATCCAGGTGCGGATACGTTCGACGAAGGACGGTGAAGAACACAGGGTCGGGCTTGGCCACGCCCATCTGGAACGACAGCATGGCAGGCGCTTCGATCCCGTAGTCGTGAAGCCGTGCGTGAACCACCTTCCAGTGAATCGGGTTGGTGTTACTGGCGAGGACCAGTCGCGCGTGCGCCGCCAACTCGGCCGCGGCGCCGGCGACGATCGGTTCGACCCCGGCGATCACGCAGGTCCATGCATGGTCGATATCGCCCACGGACAGTCCGGGTCGCTTCAGGAGCTGACGCACCTGACGACCGAACTGGTCCTCGTCGAGTGCGCCGCGCTCAAGCTGTGCCACGAGCCCCGCGCCCTCGATGCAGTCGGCGACCTGCTGCCATGTCATGCCCACCATCTGAGCGAGGGCCTTGTACTGGGCCATCGGTGACGTGGTAATCAGAACGTCGCCGACGTCCATCACGACGAGGTGCGGCGTCATCCGGCGGCCTCCGCGTAGGCGGTGAGCACGTCATCGACGTGGTGCCGCCATCGGTAGCGGCCTGCCCAAGCGGACCGCACGGCCCGCTGGCCTGGCGTGTCGGCCTCAGCGATGAGCTGATCGATGGCTGCGGCGACAGCGTCGGGATCGGTTGGCTCAACGAACGTCGCATGCGTGCCGAGCGTCTCGCGGAGTACGCCGATGTCGCTTGCCAGAACGCGAGTGCCTGCCTTGAGCGCTTCCAGCGGTGTGAAGCCAAACCCCTCATGCTCGGACAGGTGCAGCAGCGCCTCTGCTCCAGCGTAGGTCGCTCGCAGGTGGACATCTGAAACGGCTCCCAGCATCTGCACGGCCGCGCCGAACTCTGCGACAAGGCTGTCCGCGACTGGTGAGGCGGGCTCGAAGTCCTTGCCGACGAAGATCAATCGGACGCCTTCCCGCATCGCACGGCTGCGCGCGAAGCTTGCCCGCAAGTACGGCAAACCCTTGTGTGTGCGCGCTTGGCCCACATAGAGCAGGTATCGGCCATGGGGGACACCGCCGGTCGGTGAGCACGCGCTCATCGGGGTGTGGTCTAGCCCGTACGGCGATACCCACACTCCCGCCTCCCTACCCAGCAGTGCGGCCACCTGGCCGGCCACCACCGCCGTGGGTGTCATGACCTGGTTGGCGCGGTCGCACGCCAGGGCGAGCATCCGCGCATAGAACTCCTCGTGCAGGCTCGCCGATGCCCTGACCGCACCGTCCGGAAATCCGATCAGCTCGCGTAGTTCGTTCACTGCACCGGCTAGTGCCGTCATTCCGTCGTTGCCGAAGCGCCCGCGGAACGCCTTGTCGCTGTAGCAGTGCTCGGGACGAGCCAGCCGCAGGAGGTCGTGAACGGTCACCACCAACTCGGGTGTCGTCGGCTCCAGCGGAATGCGGTAGTCGAGGAGGTGGACGACGTCCGCGTCACAGGCCTCGGCAGCTGCGATGACCTCGGCTCCTTCGCGATGGCCGTAGCGAGGAGTGTTCGTGGGCTCCAGCACGTGGATCTGGGCCGTGTCACCGGCCCGGGCTTTCAAGCCGGCTACCAGGCAGCGTGTGTAGCGGCCGATTCCGTCGGTGGTGTCGATCCGGCCGTCTAGCAGGACGTTGATCACTCGGCAGCCTGGGCGTCTTCGGTGCGGCGGTAGGCGTGCACGATCACGTCCACCTCGGTATCGAGCTGGTCCATCGCGGCCAGCCGAGCCTGGGTCTCGGGCGGCACCGACCAGAAGAAGGGCGTCATCATCAGGAGGTTTGCCACATGTCCAGGCCCACGCAGCGTCAACGGGTACCGGATCCGATGGGCCGTGATCGCCTCGAATCCCGGCTCGTCAACGAGCCTGGCCTCGGGTTGGTGGCGGGTCGGGGCGTCGTACAGCAACTCCTTGAAACTGAACAGGTGGGCTTCGCCAGGCCCACCCACCAACACCACCCCACCCGGTCGAACGACGCTCCGGAAGTCGGCTGCCGCCACCGGCGAGAAGTGCGTGAGCAGCACGTCGGCTCGCCTGGGCACGATCGGCATCCGGTACGTACCTGCCACCGCATACAGACCTTCGGGGTCGCGCTTAGACGCCACCCGGATGCCGTGCTTGGAGATGTCCATCCCGCACCGCACTGCGGTCTGGTGGCGATCGAGCAGGTGTGAGCGCAGGCGCCGCAGGTAGTAGCCCTCGCCGCAACCAGCATCGACGACGACCCGTTCACCCGTCTCGGGGAGATAGAAGGTCACCACCTCGGCGACCCTGTCAGCGAGCTCCTGGTAGTGGCCGGCATCGAAGAAGTCGCGCCGTCCCGCAATCATCTCCTTGTTATAGCCGGGATCCTTCGAGTTGCGGTGTTGGGCGAGCAGCAGGTTGACGTAGCCCTCCCGCGCGATGTCAAACAGATGCCCGTTGGTGCAGCGGTAGCCGCCGAGTACTCGGGGCAGCGGGTCCTGGCACACCGGACACGCGAACACGGTGACCTCGGTGGCCGGAGCGGACATGTCTGGTGTCGCTCCCACCACGTGCGCACCTCCTCGACCCAACCTCGTACGATCACCAGCAGCGCCGCGGCACCTGCCGCCCACCCTAGTGGGGTTGCGCGACGGCGGACATGGGAGGTGGGAATGCGGATCTTGGTTCTAGGAGGCGACGGATACCTCGGCTGGCCGCAGGCGATGTACCTGTCCGACCAAGGTCACGACGTGCATGTCGTGGACAGCCTGGTCCGCCGTCACTTCGACCTTGAACACGGCATCGATAGCCTGCTCCCGATCGCGTCGCTGCACCGACGTACCGTCCGATGGCAGGAGATCACCGGCCGGGCCATCGGCATACACGTCACCGACATCACCGACTACGCGGCACTGTCTCTGGTCTTCGCCGAGTTCAGACCCGAAGCGGTGGTCCACTTCGGGGAGCAGCGGTCGGCGCCGTTCTCCATGATCGACCGCGAGCACGCAGTGTTCACCCAGACCAACAACGTCGTCGGAACGCTGAACGTCCTGTATTGCCTGGCCGAGTACACACCTGAACCGCCCTGAGTCTCCCGGAGGGTGTCGATCTAGCAAGGGAGACTTGGATCATGGGAGCACCGAGGAAGTATGAGCAGGAGTTCGTGGAGCGGGCGGTGCGGATGTACCGGGAGCGGCTGGCTGAGGGGGGTGGC
>JBOFLH010000163.1:0-3918 GCA_051657765.1 Nocardioides sp.
TGTTCGTGGGCGAGGTCACTCGCATCGAATCGCGCTTGGCCCCCATCGTCTAGTGGCCTAGGACGTCGCCCTTTCACGGCGGTAGCACGGGTTCGAATCCCGTTGGGGGTACCACGCCTGACCTGCACGTTTGCAGGCCTGAGCGGCGGCGACAGTGGCCGCGTGACATGGTTCGTGACATCAAGCGGCTCGTTCGGCCCGCTTGAGGCGATCTTGGCCGACTGCGGCGAGTTGGATTCACGGTTGATTCCTAGGTGTCAATGTCGATGAGTGGTTGACGCGAGCCGGTTGGTTGCCGCACTGGAGGTGGTGTGGTCCGGGATCCGCCAGCGTCATCCTGATGTGCCGCCGGTGGTGGTGACTCTGGGTGCGGGCAGCATCGGTGTCCCGTCTGGTTCGCTGAAGCTGGGCCACTTCGCTGCTCGTCGCTGGGTGACCGACGGTCAGGGCTCGGATGCGGTGGCGGAGCTCTTCATTGGCGGCGAGGGCCTGGAGCGAGGCGCTGAGTCTGTGTTGGCGACCTTGCTGCATGAAGCCGCTCACGGGATTGCCCACGTGCGGGGTATCCAGGACACGTCGCGTCAGGGCCGCTATCACAATGGCCGCTATCGCGAGCTCGGTGACGAAGTCGGGCTGACGATCACCAAGACCGGCGACATCGGTTGGTCGGGCACAGCCCTCGCTGCCGGGACGGCCGAGGAGTACTCGGTCGAGGTCGACGAGATGGCGGGTGCGTTGGTGGCCTATCGGCGGGCTGAAGGGCAGCTCTCGGCTGACCCCGGTGAAGGGCCGGGGAGCGGTGGCAACGGAGACGCCGCGAGTCCCTCGGGGAAGCGGCCGAAGAACGGTCTGGTGTTGTCGTGCGCGTGTCCGCGCCGGATCCGCGCGTCTGTCGCGGTGGTGCAGATTGGGCCGATTGTGTGCGGTGTCTGTGGGGCGGACTTTGAGGCCGTCTGAATCTGAGGTTGACAACAAGCCCGGCTCGGTCAAATAACGAGGATTCGGCGTCGCATCCGACCCATATGAGGCGAACCATGCAAAAATCGAGGGACACCGCAGTGTCCTTCTGCGGATGCTTCTCGGGGCGCGAGGTACGTGATGGCCAGCAGCGACAACTTCTTTTCCGGGCAGAAGCCGGCCGCGGTGCTGAAGCATGCGGTGTTTTCGACCTACGCCAGCGTATTCTTCGCCATGCTTGGCAGTCGACATAGCGGACCGATGTGGCTCATAGACGGTTACGCCGGCCCAGGTCGTTACGAGGCTGACGGCACCGGCAAGTTGGTCAACGGGTCGCCGATCGTTGCTCTGGAGCTGGCCAGCAAACAACGTGAGTTCAGCCCGCCGCGTGACGTTCGGTGCGCCTTCATCGAGGCCAAGAAGGCCCACTTCGACGCGCTGAGCAACAACGTCGCGCCGTTCAGGGAGGCTGGCCTGCACGTAGAAATGTTCCACGGAAGCGCTGCCGACCACCTGGGAACCGTCTGGGAATACGTCGACGGCAACCCCGTGCTGACCTTCATTGACCCCTTCGGCGTCTCGGCTGTCTCCAACGAGCAAATGACCGACGTCCTGCTCGACAAGGATCGCAAGACCCCCTCCGAGGTACTCGTCAATATCAATGTCGAGGCCATCTCGCGGCACGGCGGCTGCCTTCAGTGGAGCAGCGATCGTGAACCAGAACTGAAGTCGTCGGTGAAACATGAGGACGGGATCGAGTTGTCGGATGCATTCTTCGGCGGCGAATGGTGGCGCCGCAAGTTCCTCGAAGCCCGCAACCGAGCCGACGGCGATGCCAACAAAGCGGCCATGGAGGTCGTTAACGAGTACCGCGACATCGTCCGCACGGAAACTGGAGCGTCCTCGCTCGTCGTACCGATCCGCCGGTCACCGACCGGCCCGATGCTCTTTCAGTTCACGCTCTTCTACCGACACTCGGCTGCTGCCTACAAGTTCGCGGACGCTGCCGCGACGGGCACCGCGAAATGGCGGGAAGTCTTCCGCCAGAAGGACCTCGGAGAGGTCTTGGCGCGAGAAGAGGAGCAACCATCGTTGTTCGGCGTGGACGAGATCATTCAGTACAGCGATCGCGATGCAACGACTCGGGAGACGCAGCTGAAGGCTGATGCAGTAGCGCATATCGAGGCCAATGTCCGTCGCATGATCGAGCCACTTCTACCCGGCCAGGGGCTCAAAGTTGGAGAAAACATCGAGGCGCTCCTGGGTGACTACTTGTCGCTTGCCGGACAACCCGCCTTGATCGCCGCGTGGAAAAACCTCGACGCAGATGGGGTAGTGCGCGCCCGCGACAAGTCGCAAACGCAGAACCTTTGGAAGGCCAGTATCTTCAAGCAGTAACAGCGCCAGCCAGCTGCGGCATCTCCGACCACACTGCTCCGTCGAGATCTCGCCCATGAGCCTTCGGCGTCCGCCCTCCCCACTGCTTGTGGAAGAACGGCACGCCGGCCTCGACGCAGTTGTCACGGATATCGCGCACCCACTCCGGATTGAGTGGCCGGGCTCGCGGTCCCGACTCGCCGCCGGTGATGACCCAACCAATTCCGTTCAGATCCAGATTCTGAAGCGGACCGAGGAGAGGTTCGCAGGAGAGGAAACGAACCCTCGCCTGGGCTCGGCGTAGGTGGTCGACTCGGTAGAGATGATCGGCGTTCTCGACGCTCACGCCCATCCACAGATTGTCGGGCCACTCCAACTTGTCGGCGATCTTCGGCAACCTGGCTGATCGCTTCGTCAGCACCTGGTAGGTGTGCTGCGGCGTATCAGCGATGACCGCGAACACGTCGCGGATGAAGCTGACCGGCACCTTGGCGTGGAACAGGTCCGACATCGAGTTCACGAACACTACTCGATGCCCACTCCATCGGTACGGCTGCGCGAGTGCTTCCGGATGTACCGCCAAAGCGAAGCCAGGTCCGGAGGTACGCGGGTCCCCGTCTGCTTGATAGCGCGCGGAGCCCATGGCCTTGAGCCGCTTGGCCATCGCCAAGGCGTAGCAGTTGTCGCAGCCGGTGCTGATCCGGTCGCATCCTGTCGTGGGATTCCAGGTGACCTCGGTCCACTCGATACCGGTCTTGCGCCGCATACATCCACACTCCCACCGCTCGACAACAATACGAGATTCCCGTAATGCGTTTCCTGTAATCTATCAGCCGTGGAGGTCGATGTGGAAGAGCTGCGGCGTCTGTCGCGCGCGGCGTTCAACCAGGCCTACCGGCTTGAGGTGATGCTCTTCATCGCCGACTCCGACGGGTTCGTGACGCAGACCGAAGTCGCCCAGGGTCTCGGCCTTCGATCCGTGTCCAACGTCCAAGCGCCCATCCGCAGCCTTATCGAATGCGGGCTGCTTAACCCGATGCCGAAGACCGACAACCGCAGCCGGTTCCTAGCCCGCTCCGACTCGCCGGCCTGGGACTGGGCACGCCAACTTCGAGGTATGGCCGCCGAGCTGCCGACTGTTCCTTCTCGGTCCAGCTCACGCACATAGCCCTTGGGACGAGAGGCAAGGCATCTCCTACCCCGTATCGGTTCCCAGAGAGGGCGGTCGTCGCATCGCTTGAACTATCTGGATGCCGCCTTGGTTCACCGCATCCAATGCCAGTGTGTGCGTCTGATCGAAGAAGCCCTGGTGATCGACATCGAGTCGTATCGCCGTGCGGACTTTGCTGTAGCGGGCTAGGGGGATCGAGTGGTCGGTGAAGCGGTCTCCGGTGCCGTCGACGGTCTCGATGACGATCGGCTTCTCGGCTGCTAATTCGATCCCAAGGACCAGATCGTATTCGCTGGTCACTTCCCGAGCGGTGGTCACCTGGAGGAGGAGGGCCATGAAGTCGGCCACTGAGCACTCAAGGTGGCGTGAGCGGATCTGGTTGCCGCGCAGTTGTTCACCGCTTGGGATCTTGT
>JBOFLH010000164.1:0-9883 GCA_051657765.1 Nocardioides sp.
GTCCAGGAAGTCGGTGATACCGACGCCCTCGATGACCTCGCGCAGAGGATCGGAAGTCGTTGGTTTACCTACCTCGCCAACGGCGACTCCAGGGGGATCGCCGTCGGGTATCTCTCACGGCGCGAATTGACCAACATCGAGCAAGTCGCCGAGTTCCCCACCGAGTTCACCGCGATCCAGGGCGACGACACCTCTGCTGGGATCACCCGCATGCCCCGCCCAGCACTCGCCGCCGAACTCAACACTGACGGCCGGCGTATTGGGCTGGTGTCGTGTCACTTAAAGTCGAAACTCTTGACCTTCCCCGGCGGCCGCTTCACCCCCACCGACGAGGACGAACGCGCCCGCTACGCCACCTACGCCCTACACCGACGTGCCGCTGAAGCAGCCACCGTCCGCACCCACGCCACCAGCCTCCTCACCAACCGGGTCGACGGCGTGATCGTTCTCGGCGACCTCAACGACACCACCGAAGCAGCCACCACCCAGATCCTGCAAGGACCACCCGGCTCCGAGATCGGAACCCGCGGCTACGACCAACCCGACAACGGCGACACGCAACGCCTATGGAACCTCGCCCCACGGATCCCAGAACCACTGCGCTACAGCCGCATCTACCGTGGCCGGCGCGAGCTCATCGACCATATCTTCGCCTCGAAGGTCATCACCGACGCCATCGGTGACGGTGATGTCATCACCGCTGGCCCCACCCCCGAGTCCATCACCGACAACCCCACCCAACGACGCAACACACCCGCCTCCGACCACCGACCACTCCTGGCCACCATCACCCTCACACCGGCCTAACCACACCAGCGGCACTCGACCGAAGCCAAGGTCTGGGCGCATCTGCCCGGACGCCAGCACCGGCGGCGTGTCGAATACGGTCAGAAGTTCAGTGGCCGAGTTGTCGCTGATTGGTGTTTGCCCAGGTCACGGGCCTGTCGTGGCGGTAGGGATGTTCTGGCTACGGATCAGAACCACAGATCGTGTGCTGATCTGCGCCACCTATGCCCTAGCGATGAAGTACTGCCGGGAAAGTCTGGCGGCACCCTGGACGGTGACGCCCTCCCCTGCGTGTCGCTCAAGAGCACGGCGGGCGCGGCGGCGGTCACGACTGCCAACGGTTGGGTCGCACACCTGCCCGGGTCAGGTGTCTAGGACAGTCGGCTTGGCGACTCTCTCTGCGTCATGGGCAATGACCTTCTTGAGCCATCTGTCGCGACCGTCGTAGCGCGCATTGAACGACTCTCGACCATGCACAGCACGTCGGTTATTTATCACAAGGATTTCGCCGGGGCGGACGACGACCTTCTGGCAGGCAGCCTCGAGTTGGTCCACCAGCGTCTTCAGTGCTCGCGCGGCCTCCTCATCCCCCTGATCTACCCCCATGAAAATCGGATTAATCCGTAGGTCCAGGCGGCCATGCCGATCGCGCGTGAGCACGGGCACCGGGTCAGGATCCGCGAAGCCATGGATTTCTGCGATTAGAGAAGACTTTGCATCTGCCTTCAGATGCTCGTCGTCCGGGCGAATCCGGAACTTTGGTTCAAACAATACCGAAAAATGCGCGTCCATGGCGGCCGATGTATCGGCTACCGACGCCACGGTCGTCCCGATCTGATCGTCGTTTCGAACTCCCATCAGGAAGATCCAGTCCGGGCGGTCTGGATGGAAGGCGTCCTCCGTGTGCCACGCAAGTAGTGCGTCGCTGCCGTGCCCGCTCTGGGCGAGCTCCGCGCCACCGATCGGGAGAACATTCTGAACGAGTGCCCCGTCCTGAAGGGTCGGCCAGGCGAACGGCCGGCCGAAGGCTTGAGCAACAGCTAGAAGCTGCCGATCCATGGACGCAGATGCCGGCGTGTTCGTAGCCTCCCGCCAATGCATGGGAGTATCGCCAACTGCCGCGTCGTCGTACGCTAGTCCGGTCAATAGCAGTGCCGCTGGGCTGTTAGGTTCCCGACATGCTCTGACAATCTCCTCAAGAGGTCCTCCGTCCTTGATGGAGCTCAAGATGTCGATCTGTTCAACCACCATCTTGGCTGCTGCATCGCCGGTCCTGATGACTTGCTCGCGGGGCGCGGAAAGGGCCATGCCGCAAAGGCTTGCACAGCAAGCGAGGCGTAGACAAGAGATACTGGATCTCACCCAGCCACAATAGAGTGTACTTTCTCCATATCTAGCACGGTCAAGCCTCTTTGACTGGCGACCGCGATGCCATCCGTGGTGTTGCACATAGAAAAGACGGGCGCGAGCAACGGAACGTCGAAACGTCGCTCAAGCATCAGCGACCAGACGGACATCGTCTCGTCAGCGCTAGCGAGAAGGATTACGTCTTCTCCGCTCGCCGAACTAAAGCAGAGATCGAGTCCGGAACTCTTGTGTGCGTTCACTGAATCTAGTGGGCCTCGCGCCCTGTCCCACGACCGAAGGGTGCCGTCATCGCTCGTCGTGTAGATTTTCGAGTCACCGTCAGTCGACGACCGAACAAGGATCTTTCGCAGCGAGCTAGTATGGCCAAGCCACCGGTACGCGGGACCTGCACTAAGGTCCGCTAGATTCCAGATAAATAGCTCTTTATCGTCCCCACCCGTGGCAAGCCATCGACCTTCAGTGTCTTCGAAGAAGCAGACCGACCGTATTCGGTCATTGTGTGCGGAAATCGTCTTAGTTACACCATGCCTCAATCCGCCAGTGCAAACCCTGAGCGCACCGTCATCCGCCCCAAGCACCACTATCGGTTCCTCATCGCCCTCAATGACACAGAGGCTACGAACAGGAACTCCGATATCTGTCTCACCGGTTTGTCGCCAGCCTAGTTCACCCGGTTGCCAGGCAATAACGGTGCCATCATCGCTTGCAGAGTAGAGCTGCGTAGCACCGCGACGCTGGGTGAGCTGCAAGCACCGCACCCAGCCCTTATGCCGGGCCACCTCACGCGCCTGCCCGTCCTGCTGCCACATACGAATCAGGCCGTCGGTCGCGCCAGCGAGTACCGAACCGCCGCCTAGGTCGGCAAGGCATCGAGTCCACGCGGCCGCAGGGTGTAGCGCCGCCTTAATGACAGACTCCTTTATGTCCCAGACGATGACCGCTCCGTCGTCGCTGGCCGTAGCCACACGCTGCCCATCGGCGAACACCGCGATATCTCTGATCCAGTCGCTGTGGCCCGACATACTGCGAGACGACGCGAGCTCACCGTCAACGAGGTGATGGACGGTCAGGAGTTGGTCGACGCCGCCTGTGAGAAGCAGGATCGAGCCATCGGCTTTCACGTAGGCCCGCAGACTCCGGATCGAGTGTTCGTATCTATATGGGAGAGTAACAACAACATTCGTCGTTAAGTCCCAAATTCGCACATAGCCGTCATCTCCGGCACTTGCGATGTAGATGTCTGCACCCGCTTGCCAGACGGCGCAGCAGCGGGCAACCCCTCGATGGCGGACCGGTGCGACTCTGTGGGTCCATCCATCACCCCGTGTCCAGATGAGGACACTCCCATCTTGGTGGGTGGAGGCGAAGAACCACTGCTGCGTCTCGTGTGCGGCGGCTAGCCCAGTGACCCATCCGCGCTGAACCCTTAGGATGTCCACTAACTCACCGTCGATTGCCCAGAGGCGGACCGTGCCATCGTCCGATCCGCTGACGACAATGTGATCGTCTTCGGTTTCTATGGATGTCACGCTACGGACCCAGTCGGTGTGCCCCGTGAGGACGCGGACTGACGAGTCAGGCTCGCCGACCGGCCAAATCCTCACTACGCAGTCGTCACCACCCGACACCAAGTAGTGGCTGTCGGCGAACGAGGTCACGGCCATAGTGCGCACTGTTCCGCCGATCGATCCTGGCCCACCGACCTGACTAGGATTCTCTCCAATGATCCAGGAAAGGATCTGACGGTCGGCTCCTCCGCTAAACACTACATCGCGGCCAGCTATGCGACGGTAGGCCACTGCCGTTGCCCAATCGCTGTGGCCCGTGGTCCCGCCACTTGCGACCGTGGGGATGACCCTCGCAATGGACGATGCGGTGTCTGGAAAGTAGCGACGGACTGTGCTTGCGACTTGGTCATGCCCCAAGAGCCTTGCCGCGAGACTAATTACCCAGGCGTTGCGGCCTACCCCCTCGCCGAGCTGGCTAAGTGCGAATGAGTGCGTCTCACCGAAGGGTGCCAATGCCACACTCCGGTGCTCGTTGAGCACGGCGTGGAGTCGCTGAGGGTTATGCACGCACAAGAGCGGAAAGGACACAAGCGTATCGGCGAGGAGGCCTGCTATCGCGGCATGCGCGGCAAGATTCATCCGTGAGTAGGAATGTGCGGACGCCCATCCGGACTCCTCAGCCTGCTCGCAGAGCACCGACGTCACGCTCTCGTGCAAGCCCCGATCCAAAGCCGTGGCGCGAGATCGCTGTCCCTGAGCGTGGGAGCGGACGGTGGCGGCCAGAGCATCGTGAAAGAGTCGGAGGTGCGACTCTCCGGCGTAGTTCGTCGCCTCAAGAATGTACTCGGCCGCTCCCCGACGAAAACGCCTTAACCTCTTGTTCGATACGCGCGAGCGGCTAAGTGCCTGGACACCTCTCTGCCACATGCTCTCCGGCCAGCCGGGGTCTCGCGCAACCGCAAGGGGAAGGAGCATCTCCCACGCCATGTCTTCACCGAGGCGACCGACGAATTTCTCCATTGCATGCTCCACCGACCGGGTGAACTCCTGTCTGGGTGTATCCAAATCGACTTCATCCCACGAGAGCGCCAACAGCCCAGCAACCAAGAAGTTCGACCCAGCGGCCCGACAACAATTTGCGACAACGTTCAAGAGTTCACTCTGGGGCGGACTAGGAACTGGACCTTGACTGATCACTTCTATAACGAAGTCCCTTAGGTCATTTTCTGAGAAGAACTCGGGAGAATCTAGATCGATAACGGTATCTGGCCGAAGGATTCGTATCAGGCCAGGATTTCCGGACCTCACTGCCACCACTACCCTGGCTACTTTTCCTAGCCGCCACAACAGATTAGCTATCTCCGGGGCGGCATTACCAGCCTCATCGAGCGAGTCGAAGACCAGCACTCGTCCATATGCATGCTTGTTGTCTAGACTATCCAACAGCAATTCTTGGATGTTTGGATCGACGCTGGGTTCCATCAGGATACCGAGGTTTGCGCAGATAAGTCCGGCGACGCGCGTAGCTGACTGTTGGCGAAGGTGTACCGCTAGGGAAACTTCTCTTTGAAAGTCGTATGTGACGTACTTCTTCAACAGCGCCGACTTACCCGCACCAGCACGGCCGGTGACCACCACAACGCCCATGTCAGCCCCCACGGAGGAGTTGCACCGCCTTTCGGCGTCCGACGAATGTCGAACTCAAGAGGGCGCTGTTTTCGGTTTCCCACCGCCATGCCGCTCGCAGCTCTGCATCAGACTCAAGGCGCCAGCCAAGGTGGCGACCGATGCCAGGAACAGCTATCGCGACAGTGTCCATGCTGATCATGAACCCTACGTGGCCGTCACTGCGCGGGTCTCTGCTGGTTAACATCCCAATCACGCGATCTGTTGCTACGTCTCTAACGGCGCTGCCGCTGTACCCAGACGCGATAGCGTCTATGGGACCCGCCGCGAGCTGAACCCGACCAGCAGCGAGGGGGCCCGCCACTTCTCCCCGCGCGAGTCGTATTCCTCGCCTTATCTCCGCCATGGAGGCGCGGCCAAGGTTGGCAACCTCTGTACCAGACACTGGCAAACCCCACGAGTCCCAGCCACGCCCAGTCAGAGAGTCGCGCAGGCCGGAGGTGCGTTGGAGGACTGGAAGGCGATCACTCGCTAACGGTTCACGCACACGCAACACAGCGACGTCGGTTTCAGGCTTCCAAGCCAGCACAGACGCGACACCGTGTCCAGCGTCGTGCAACGCACTAGTCACCGACAGCGATAGGGCAGGTGGACTGACTCTCTTCTGGGGGTCCAGCACATGTACGCAAGTAAGGCAGAGACTACGGCTGATGTGGAACCCCATGCCCGCGATCGAGTCTCCCAAGAAGACGAGTACTGGCCATTCAGGCAGTGACATGGCCGGCTACTCGGACCGGCTCCAGGTCAATGTGACAAGTATGTGAGCGTCGCTGGAGGCTTTGGCGAGGGCGACTCCAATCTCGGCCGAGAAGTTGAGTCCGAGTTCGATGGCGACACCATCGCTGTGTAGACGCTTCACTGCATCCGCGATCGACGCTGCGGCAGGCAGGAAACTATCCAGTGCCGATTCTAGTGTCTGATCGGCGGCATGAATCCGCTTCGAGCCACGAAACGAGATGTCCTCCTCAGTGGCCACGGGGGCGTCCTGGGTCTCGACGTACAGCACGCCGAAGTCGGTCTCGAAGGAAATGGCATCCGTCACTCGTCAGGCCTCCTTGGCGCGAAGTCGATGTCACCACGCGGTGTTTCCCACTACCTTACGTATCTTCAGCGGGAATGCCGCTAGCCGGACCTAGCGCGACCGTAGTGCGTCAGGCTGAGGCGAGGCGCCACCCTGTGAGTTCGTTCCTTCCGCGCGGCGAGTGGCGACTGGGTGCGGATACGCTCGCTTAATGCACGCCAGGTTGGGAGCAGGCGTCGGCGCTGGCCGCGTTTCCACAGGTTGGGTACCGGTTTCGCGCCAGCGGGCCGACCGGTCGAAACAGCGTCGTTCTGCCCACTATGGGCGTGTCTCCTCCCGTAGGTGGACGCAACAACGACACCACCGGCCCGACCTGTTGACCTCGGGTGTGGCCGGGCCGAGGTATCGTCAGCTAGTCGAACCGAATCCGCGCGGTGCCAGACCGCCAACGACGCCCACGAAATGCATCGGCAGTAAGGACTGGTCCGCCGTGGAGAGCGGAAGTTCTGGGCGGGGCGTCGGAGGCGTCGCCACCGTCTCCTCGAATGACCGAACTGCGCTGGAGGTTGAAAGATGGCCACAGTCGCCCAGCACATCGGGGCCGCCGACTCTGCCATCTGCACCAACATCGCCACGCTCTCGAACCAGCGCGACCTCATGTCGCAGAACGTGCTCAGCCAGCTGCGAAACCTCGTGGAGGGGGTCGCCGTTCGCCTGCACACCGGTGACGGGGATACCGAGTACAACTACGAAGCCATCGAGGCTGCGCTTGCATGGGTGAAAGCCAACGGGCGACTCAATTTCGTCACCAAGTTCCACACTCTGCTCCAGCCGTCTGCCTCGCACTACACCTTCGACGGCGACACGTCCGAGCGGCTCATGCTCCGCTACTACGAGTACATGCTGCGGTTGCGCACACTGCTCCGCGACCAGACCGGCCTGGGCATCCTCAGCAATCTCGAGTCATTCCCGCTTGACCAGGATCCGGCGCTCGCCGAGTACCACCAGAAGATCGCCGCCGAGATCGACAACCCGGGGCGAGCGACTTCCGGTCGTCGTGATCGCTACTACATTCACAAGACGCGTCCCTTCGTCACGAACGGTCGTGTCTACTACGAGGTCACCTTCTACAAGGCAGTCAACCGCGTCAGCAAGGCCGACCGCATCATCGGCTTCACGAGCATTGACATCGCAGACAACTACTCCGCGAAACTCGGGCTTCAAGCCGTCACCATCGAAGTGTTCGGGCAGCAGATGCCCGTCACCGTCATCCGGACCTGGGAGGTCTCTATCCGCCCGTGCGAACTGGACCACTTCGCCAGCCTCGTCGGCCTGCAAATCGAGGTTCGCACCGACTCCGCCGAATACAAATTCGTGATGGGAGGCCTCACTGCGGGCTCGACGCTGCTCGACCTCATTGATGCCACACCCGAGCGCTACCGCGATCTCAGGGTCCGCGGAAGTGCTAGCACCCGCAACCCTCATATCTTCCCTGCCATAGACGAAGCCCGCCGCATCATCCGTGACAAGAAGCCCGGGCACAACATCCTCCGCTACCTGCTTCTGCGGGTGCGCAACGAAGTCCTCAAGCCGCAGTATTCCTGGGAGCCCAACACCCGCCTGTCGAACCTCAACCTCGACTACGGGTGCATCCCCTTTGACGACATGCCCTTCTGCACCGCGCCGCGAGCTCACAACCCCCGCTTCTGGGACCTCATCAGCAGCCTCGACCCCGCTGGTCGCACCCACGAGCTCCTGGCGCGCCGCGTTCAGCGCAACGTTGAGGACCGCGGAGTCCTTTACACGCCACTCGATGAGCTTAAGGACCTGGGCGATGTCGGTGCCTTGATCACCACCTACAACCAGGCGCTGTACTACAAGCACCGCCCCACTCGGAGCCTCGTCCTCGACAAGGGCCACGTCTTCATACAGGGGTACGAGGACGACACTTACAACATCGTCACCAAGCTGCAGGAGCATGCCGCTGCAGGAGTCAGCGGCTACACAGCTGCCGTGGCGCAGTGGCTCGGTACCACGGCGCACGTCGTGGACGACGTCGCGAAGCGTCGAGCGCTCACCACGCTCTTTGCCCAGTCTCGCGTCGCACTGATCTATGGAGCCGCCGGCACAGGGAAGACCCGGATGGTTGACCACATCGCCAACTACTTCGCCGACAGGCAGAAGCTGGTCCTTGCGAACACTCACCCGGCGGTTGAGAACCTTCGGCGGCGTGTGACCGCACCGAACGCGACGTTCAGAACCATTGCTAGCCACACGCGCACCGGCAGTGGTGAGTACGACTTGCTGGTGATAGATGAGTGCTCGACCGTAAGCAACGCTGACCTGTTGGCCATCCTTGAGACCACCAGCTTCAAGCTGCTCGTACTTGTGGGTGACGTCTTCCAGATCGAGTCCATCAGGTTCGGCAACTGGTTCAACGTCATTCGGTCGTTCATCGCGCCAGCGTCCATCTTCGAACTGACAACTCCGTACCGAACGAGGAGCACCGCGTTGGTGGACCTCTGGAACAAGGTCCGCAACGTCGATGACGGCATTACTGAGACCATTGCCCGGAACGGCTACTCGACCGCCCTCGACGCCACCTTGTTCGCGAAGCACTCCGCTGACGACATCATTCTCGCCCTAAACTATGACGGCCTATACGGCATCAACAACATCAACCGATTTCTCCAGGCCAGCAACCCCCATCCCGCAGTTCCCTGGGGCCCGGCCGCATTCAAGGTCAGCGATCCAGTGCTATTCGCAGACACGAACCGCTTCAAGCCGCTCATTTACAACAACCTCAAGGGCACCATCCTCGCCGTCGAGGCCCACGCCGAGCGCATTCAGTTCGACGTTCGGCTGGACCGCCCCGTCACGGAGCTTGATGTCGAGGGCTATCTCGACCTCCAATGGGTCGCCGACTCGACCGTCCGGTTCTCCGTCTACGACATCGACATCAGCGACGAGGACGACGACACCGACACCACAACCGTCCCGTTCCAGGTGGCCTACGCTGTCGGCATCCACAAGGCTCAAGGTCTTGAGTACGACTCAGTGAAGGTCGTCATCACCAGTGCCAACGAGGACGACATCACCCACAACATCTTCTATACCGCCATCACTCGGGCTCGGCAGCAGTTGCGCATCTACTGGTCGCCGGAGACACAACAGGCTGTGGTTAGCCGATTGCACACCACTGACACGAAGAAGGACATTGCCCTGCTGACAGCTCGAAAGGGCCTTTCGCCAGCTCCGCGCGGGTAGCGTCCGGCCTCGCCGGCCGCGTCCTACCACCGCAATTGTCGCCGCCTGGACACGACGCCCCACGCAGCAACGGGGCCGCGCAAGGAAGAGACCTCTAGCGAACCAGGACCGGCTGGTTGATCCAAATCTCCTCGACGCGAGGATCGTCCAGGAACTCCTGCACCGGTCCGAAACCCGACACCCGAGCCACCAACTCACCGACCAACCGGGACGGATCGGCGACCGGCACCACCTCACCGGTCAGACT
>JBOFLH010000165.1:0-3787 GCA_051657765.1 Nocardioides sp.
GTGCGGGTTGCCCCGGTACACCAGCCAGGCGATGCGCAGCGGTGGGGACACGTAGGCGAACCTACCCGTGGGTACGTCGATCCTCACCCCCTCCCCTTCGTCGAGTGGCGGGCGGTGGTCGGGTCGACGCCCCGAAACACGACCACCCGCCGCCACGCGACGCGGGAGAAGGGTGGCGAACCGCGGCCGCGACCTGGGCGACGGCTATCCTTGGCGAGCACCTCGCGGGTGTAGCTCAATGGCAGAGCCCCAGCCTTCCAAGCTGGCCATGCCGGTTCGATCCCGGTCACCCGCTCAAGCGAAAACCCCTTGGTATCAAGGGGTTTTCGCTTTTCTAGTGACCAAGTAGGCAATCCTCTCTTGGGCCCAAAACCGCCCTATTGGGCCCTCCTAATGGCCCGCTAATGGCCCATGACGGCGTGTCGCCGCCGCCATCTGGGCGGTGACTCGGGATGAATCGGACATAAAGCCGGGAGAATGTGGGTCCGACACGAGCGGGTGGGACCATCGCCACGAGTTCGCGCGAGGACCGGAGGGTCATGGAAGCGACCGAGGAACACCCAGTGTGCCGCGCCTCCGATAGAGAGTTGTGCGGCCATGTGCTCCCCACCAAAGGCGAATGGCAATCACTGGCCGAGCGCTGGTCCTATCGGGAGTCCCCCGATCGGGAGTGGCAAGTGGCGTGTACCCAAGAGGCGTCGCGCAACGACGTGCGCCTTGCCCTCGACTACTCCCTGCCCGGCGTCCCCACCAGGGTCGTCACCCGTGCCGATCTCAACTCTGGTGCCTCTCTGCGGCGTCGACCCTGACCGAACACATCCCACTCTCCTGAGCATATCGTTTGACGATAGTATCGCCGTGCGTTAGGGTTCAGGGGTGATCCGGTCCTTCAAGGACAGCCGCACCGAGAGGGTCTGGAACCGTGAGCCGGTTCGCGCCTTCGGGCCGGACCTGCAACGGGCCGCGCAGAAGAAGCTTCGCCTGATCAACGCGGCGTCCGAACTGAACAGCCTTCGCGTTCCTCCGGGCAACCGCCTCGAGAAGCTCGCCGGCGATCGATCGGGGCAGCACTCGATCCGAATCAACGACCAGTACCGAATCTGCTTCGTCTGGACCGATGCGGGTGCCGAGGACGTCGAGATCACCGACTACCACTGAAGGGTTCCGCGATGACGAAGGCCCACGAGCCGATCACACCCGGGGAGATCCTGCTCACCGAGTTCCTCGAGCCGCTCGGCATCACCCAGTACCGCCTCGCCCAGGCGACCGGGCTGCCTCAGACTCGCATCAGCGAGATCGTGCGAGGCAAGCGCGCCATCTCGATCGACACCGCGCTTCGACTGTCCAAGGCCCTTGGCGTCGACGACCGGTTCTGGATCAATATCCAGACCGACTTTGACCTCGAGGTCGAGCGCGACCTCCACGCCGAGGATCTGGCCAAGGTCACCACCCTCGTCGCCAGCTGAACGACGGCTGGTCATCGCCGAACTGCCGGGACGAGCCGACTGGCCAGGTACTCATCGATATCGGTGCGGCGCAGCCGGACCAGCCGTCCGACCTTCAGGAAGGGGATGCGCCGCTCGCGGATGAGGCGCCGCACGAAGTGCTCGGTGATGTTGAGGTAGTCGGCGGCCTGCTCGACGGTGAGCAGGTCTCCCGACGAAGACACCGGCGTCGCCGAACGCCGGGACGAGCCCTCCGGAATCGTCATTGTGGTGTCCTCTCGCTGACGGCACTCATGGCTTCGCCAAGTGCCTCTACCTGCTCAACCGCATGACCGGCTCGGTGCCTCGCATTCACGCTCACGTTCACGCTTGGCCTCCTACCCGGACGACGGCCGCTTCGTCTGGGTGCCTCGCATGTTTCGTTGCTCATAGCGACATCCCCATCCCGCCGCCGGCGACGCTCGGGCTGTAGGTCGGGTTCAGGGGGTCCCAGTGCGGTCGGAGCGCCCGGCTCGGGGAGTCGATCTGCTCCACTCGAGCGGCGAGGACCTTGTGGACGCGGTCGAGGACCTCGTCGTCGAGGTCATTGGGGTTCCACTGGCTGGCCGTCCGCATCTCCTTGTCGGTCAGGTAGTCCCGGGCGTCGGCGACGAACAGGGTCCGTTCACGTGCCCGGCTGGCACTGACATACAGGCTCGCCACGTCCTTGGTCGGCCCGAGCGAGGCGATGTGGACGGCGCTGGTCTGGCCTTGGACCTTGTGGGTGGTGCCGGCGTACCCGTAGTCCAGGTGCCGCAGCAGCACCCGGGGAGTCAGTGCCTGCTCCCTGCCGTCGTCGAACCGGATCCTGACGCGATCACGGCCTGCGTGGGTCACGACGGCTCGGTCGCCGCGGACCAGCCGCCGTTCAGCGCTCCGATCGCCGCGTGGAGTGCGCACCGCCAGGGCTGTCCCGGGTGCCAGGACCCGGTCGCCCGCCGCAGTCCGGTAGGTCACGGCCTGCCCGTGGTCCAGGACGCCCGTGGCCAGGAGTCGTTCGTGGATGCGGTGGTTGAGCTCGTCGACCTCGGCATTGGTGACCGCATCGCAGGTGACGTTCTGGCTCCCGTGAGCGGAGATCTCACGGACCACGGTGCTCGCCAGGAGCTCGAGCTTGTGCTCACGGTTACGGGCGACAATGACAGCACGGTCAGCCGTGAGGTGCTCCCATGCGGTGCCGAGGTCACGGGCGTGGAGCGCGGCGGCGACGGCTCGACCGGTCTCGGTGCGCTGCCGCTGGTTCGTCTCCAGGCGCACGACCGAGTCGGGATGCGCTGCGCACAGGACGTTGAACGCATCCCCCGCACCGACGGCTCGCAGCTGTGCGACGTCGCCTTGCAGCACGAGCCGCTTGCCCGTCGCCGCGCAGTGGTCGGCGATGCGGACGAGGGACCGCACGTCGGCCATGGAGGCCTCGTCGACGACGATCACCCTGGCCCGAACCGGCCGGCCGCTCACGATGGACTGGGTGAGGGCAGTCAGGTTCATCCACGGCGCACCGGACTCATGCCCCGCAGCCGACGCCGCCTTGGTCGCGGTGGACGTGACCAGCAGGCCGTAACGCTCGTTCTTCAGGCCCAGATGGGCGGCGGCCAGGACACTGGTCTTGCCCGACCCGCCGACCCCGGAGATCACGGTGAGCGGGGCGGTGCCGTCGACGATGGCCTGGACCGCCGTGCACTGCTCCTGCGACAGCGACCACCCGCGGTCGGCCTCGAACCGGCTGACCGCGGTGCCCGTGCGCCAGGTCGGTGCCGGCTGCTGAGTCGCGCTGGCGGCCATGTGGTCCAGCAGCCGGGACTCGGCTTGCAGGGCGAGCCGGGAGATCCACTGCTGTCCACCGGTGCGCATGCCACGGTCGTGGGACTCGTGCGCTCGCACGAACCCCTGCTCGACCACGAGCCGGGTGATCCTGCGGCGCTCAGGCTCGGGCATCCCCGCCGTCGTGAGGTCGACGATGGACCGAATGCGGGCCAGGCTCGTGACCGACTCGTGCTCGCAGGCGAGGTAGGAGATCCATGCGACCCAGTCATCGTCGGACCACGTCGCCGGTGCCGCGAACCGCTCCGCTCTCGCGTCACGTTCGGCGGCCAGGTCCAGGCCCAGGTGCGACGCCCGGGCGAGGGTCCGCTCCCGCAACTGGCCCCAGGTCGGCTGGTCGTCGGCCTTGGCGGCGGTGGCCCGACCCTTGGCCGCCCGGTTGCGCGCCGATCGAGCCCGCGCGGTGACCGGCCTAGCGTCGTCGAGGTCCTCGTCCTCGGCGAGCACCGCGCTCCTCCCGCGAGAGAACGCCGTCAAGGTCT
>JBOFLH010000166.1:0-2032 GCA_051657765.1 Nocardioides sp.
GGTCGAGGATGCGGAGGCTCTGCTTCAGCAGGCCCTGGTCGACCGCCCGTCCCGCGATGCAAAAGGTCGAGCGTTGATCACGCTCGACCTCGCCGCCTGCCGGGTCCTGGATGGCGACGCTGCTGCCGCAGCCACGCTCGTCACCGGATCGCTCGAGCTCGCCAGGGAAGTGGTCGTGGCCCCGATCGCGACCCGTGCTCGCGAGGTCGTAGGTGCGATGATGGCGCTCGACCCAACGACCGCCACCTCACTCCGTGACCGTCTTCCCGTGCTGGCCTGAGCATCGGCACGAGAGCGGTTCGCCTGACCGGGAGGAACATTCCTGTGCGATGGCAGGTGCACGGCCGGCAACCGATGTATCGCAGCGACTGGGTTGAGGTCTGGCTCGACGACGTCGAGGTTCCTGGCGGACCGCGCTACGCACACCATGTCCTCCGGTTCCCCAAACACTCCAACATCGCCGTTGTCACTCGCGCCGACCAGGTCCTCCTCATCTGGCGACACCGGTTCATCACTGACACGTGGGGCTGGGAAGTTCCAGGTGGCTGGAGCGAGCCTGATGAGAACCCCGAGGACGCCATTCGCCGCGAGATTGAGGAAGAGACCGGCTGGCGGCCCGCCGACGTCCGCAAGCTCGTGGACTACAACGCCATTAGTGGTATCGGGGACATGAGGTTCTCGCTCTTCCACGCAACAGCCGCCGATCATATCGGTGAACCCGCGGACCCATCTGAGAGTGACCGTGTCGAGTGGAAAAGCCTGTCGGACGTCCGGGTGCTCATCGAAGCCGGCCACATCCACGATGGACCGTCGCTCACCGCCCTCAGCTACTACCTCGCAATGCACGGCCATGCCGCAGAACAGGATTCTCAGTAACGATGCGGTTGTCGGAGTGTCGCTCTGTCGTAGCCTCGCGTCATGTAAAGTGCCGCTCAACTCACAGAAAGGGCACATCATGGCAAAGCGTGAAATCACGATCCTCACCGACGACCTTGACGGCAAGGAGAGCGAGGACATCGAGACCGTGACGTTTGGCTTCGAGGGCGCCTCCTACGAGATCGACCTCTCCAAGAAGAACCGCGACGCGATGGCCAAGGCACTGACTCCGTACCTCGACGTAGCTCGGCGTGCAGGCAGCAGCACCCGACGCCTCGGTGGCGCCAAGACTAAGACCGACAAGGAGCAGCTCAAAGCCATTCGCGAGTGGGCCAGGGCCAATGGCCATGAGGTCTCCGATCGCGGTCGCATCAAGCAGAACGTTGTTGACGCGTACAACGCTGCGAACTAGCTGACTCGAAGCCCATTTCATCGCCACGCCGTTGCGGCGTGAACGGCTGACGCTTCACTTGCACCTACGAGTTGCGCCACCCGTTCTGGCCCCGGCAAAGCGAGTTTGCAATTCGATCTTCTAGGCGGGCTGTACCCCCGCAACACTGCGTTGGATGAAGAGTTTGAGGATGCGCTGGACATCGCCGAACGCTTCTGCGGCGCCTTCACTGCTCCACGGTGCTGACCGGTCGGCGCAGCTCATAGATGGCAAGGCCGCATGCCAAGACGCTGAGGTATTTCGACAGTGCGTCGCACTCAGTGCTCAACGGAGTTGGCGCCACGCCGTTGAGGAAACAATATTGCTGCGTCAACACTCTCGCGACGATCCAACGGGACGCTAATGAGCGCTTCGCGCAGTCTCTGGTCGGCGGTGCCCCCCGACGTACGCTCGTGCTCGTCGGAAACGAACTGATGCCACCGTGACGGGTGTCGCGGTTGTCCGCCCACCATCCAAACTGAACTGAGGCCGACCGCCGCAGCGTGCTCGTACAGCCAGTCCACTTGAGCAAGCAATTGGCGTCGCGCCAGGCCGGTCACCCCAGCGACGCCCCAACCAGCCAACAAACCATCGGCGTTCTCCAGGGCGTCTGCTAGGTCCGTCCGGGCGAGCTCCCAGCCCTCGGAACCGACAGCATTCAGCTCCACAACGGTGGGTGTGGCCACCGCGCACAAGTTAGCAATGCGCACATCGTCATAGTTCAAG
>JBOFLH010000167.1:0-1726 GCA_051657765.1 Nocardioides sp.
GCATCGTTCATGGCCCACCCACCTGCCAGAGAGACCGCCTCGCCTTCCGTTGATCCAAGTCCCGGACCGCGGGCCTGCTCGATCAGCCACCCCATAGCCAGCGACCGCTGGTAGAACAGCGAGTAGGCGTCCTGATCCGCTACGGGATCTAGCCAGGGGTGCAGGGTCAGCTTCCCGTACAGGGCGACGAACATCGTTCCTGCACTTCGAAACCCGCCCGGCGCCAGCCCAGGCTGTGGTGCGGTGCCGCGTTCTAGCACGTGCTGAACTCCTTGTTCATCAACGACATTGCGCGTCGGAAGTTCTCGATAGACGCGCAGGCCACGTCAGCCTGGTCGTAGGGTTGGCCGCCGGTGTCTGATTCATCGATGACATCGACATCGATGTGGTTACGCCACGAGGTTAGCAGGGTGTTGTCGGAAGCGTTTCGAGCAGTTGTTCTATAGCTAGTACCGCCGGTGCCGGGCTTCAAGTCCGAGTGGACGAGCAACCTTTACGCCGCCAGCTGTTGTCCGTGTACCATCCATGGAGACAGCGAGGGTACTGTGAAAGGTGTGAAGGGGCTATCGTGAGTGAGATCGAAAATCCGAGGTCTGGTGCAATATTGTTCGACCTCGGCGGCGTGCTGATGAACTTCGGCGGCCTGCAACGGCTGGCCGAATTGACCGGCGAGGAAACGGCCCGGCACTATACTCGAGATGGTTCAGATCGAAGTGGGTACAGGCCTTCGAGCGTGGCAAGTGTGATGCCGACACCTTCGGTGAAGGTATCGTGACGGACTGGGGACTGGATCTCACGCCTACCGAGTTCATGGATGACTTTGCTCGATGGCCAGCCGGACCGTTTGCGGGAACGATCGAATTGGTTCGAGGCCTTCACGGGACTATCCAGATGGCATGCCTGAGCAACTCAAACCCGGTTCACTGGCAACTGCATCTCGACCGTTGGGGTGTAGTCGACTACTTTGACTGGACCTTTGTTTCGCACGAGTTGGGTTTGATGAAACCTGATCCGGTGATCTTCCGCCACGTGATCCGCACGATTGGTACGACTGCCGACCGGCTTCTGTTTCTCGATGACCACGACGAGCATGTCATGGCGGCCGGAGAGTTGGGCATACCTGCAGTACAAACTCGAGGCGTGGGCGAGGTGTACGAGGCGCTGGTCTCCCTTCTGTCCTCCGGACTCGAGTGCGGGCCGCGCTCTCCGGTCCATACCGTCGCCTGCTCAAGGCAGTTGAGTTCGGTGCGCGCTCGACATTGCGCGTGGCTGGCGCCGTCTTGTCGAGTCCTGTGAGGGTTATTCAGCTGGTCGCGTAGAAGTGTGGAGCAATAACAGTTGCGATAGTTGTTTGAAAGTTTCAGGGTCACCGGTGGTCGGGTATGGAGGATCCTCCAGGTCTTGAGGTTCACGTTCTGTCGTTGTCCCTGCAGAGCCCGGCGCGTCGCGCCGCAATGACGGCGACGATGAGGCGTTGCCACTAACGCTTGCCATACGTCTACGCCATCGCCCGAGCGCTGGACGGTGGGCGGCAACGGATTCGCCGACCGCGGCCTACCTTCGACAGCACGCGCAGGTGGCGACGCTCAAGTCACCGGTGAAGATGTCAGGAGGTGCGGTCGACGACGCCGTGGGCCAGGTCCTCCAGGGCGTGCCGCACGGGGCCGGCGGGCAGCGGTTCCAGGGTGCGGCGGGCCTCGTCGGCCCAGCGCCGGGTGTGCTCGCG
>JBOFLH010000168.1:0-19217 GCA_051657765.1 Nocardioides sp.
CACGTCCTTGACCGCAATCGGGATGCCGTCCAGCGCCGAGGCCGGCCGGCCGGCCGCGCGCCGGGCATCCGATGCCGCGGCCTGGGCCAACGCCCCATCTGTGTCGACATGCAAGAAGGCGTGCACGTCGCCGTCGACCTCGGCAATCCGATCCAGATGCGTTTGAGTCAGCTCGACCGAGGTGACCTCGCCGGACTCAAGAGCCATCGCCATAGTAGACGCCGGGGCGTTGGCTAGCGCCGGACCGCGCTCGGGCCGCGCCTCGTTGCCGGTCACTGCTCGTCTCCTAGAATCCGTGGCACGCTGAACCGTTGCTCGGCGGCTGCCGGTGCGCCGGCAAGTGCCTGGTCGGCGGTCAGCCCCGGCATCGCGATGTCTTCGCGGAACACATTGGTCAGCGGCAACGGATGCGACGTCGGCGCAATGTCGTCACTCGCGACATCGCTGATGGACGCCACTGACTCCAAGATCACCGACAACCGTGGCGCAAGATGTGACAACTCGTCAGCGGAGAGGTCAATGCGCGCGAGCGTAGCCAGATGGGCGACCTCGTCGACGGTGATGGCCGTGGGTGTGGCCTTGTGGGTGGCAGAGTGAGTGGCGGAGTGGGTGGCGGAGTGTGCGGTGGGGCCCGATCCGGCCGAGCTGTGAGACATGCACGTTCCTTCATCACCTGGCGCAGGCAGGTGTCATAGGGTCACTTGGCTCGAGTCTAGGCTGATCGGGTGACGACGCCGCCAACCGCTACGGCCCATGAACATTACTCAGCACACCACTCCGCTGAGCTCCGAGAGCTCCAGAACACATTGGACGGCAACCGTGCCGAAGTCCTGGCCACGCTGGACGGTCTGAGCGAGGCACAGGTGCGCTGCCGCCTGGTGCCGTCGTTGACCACGTTGCTGGGGTTGGTCAAACATGCGGCGTTCGCCGAGGCGGTCTGGTTTCAGGTCACGCTCGCCGGTGGTAACCGCGACGAGCTAGGAGTGCCACACCAGATCGACGACAGCTTCACCCTGTCCGAGCACGACACCATCGAATCGATCACCGCGCACTTCCACGAGACGGTCGCGATCTCTCGGCGGATCGCGGCAGAGCACGACCTCGACCATCGGGTCACCCACCACCGGCTCGGCTCGGTCAGTTTGCGCTGGATCCATCTGCACATGATCGAGGAGTTGGCCCGGCACGCCGGCCACGCCGATATCCTGCGCGAGCAGATCCTGGCCACTGATCAGTGACCCGCGCGCAGGCGCGCGAGTACGCGGAGGTCGACCGTCAGGCAGATCGAAGCTGTTCGGTAATGGTTGGGTCGGTGATCGCGGTGTCGTTGGCGAGCATGAATGCCTTACTCAGGATGAGGCTGAGCAAGCGGTCATCATCGAAAGGCAGGAACACGTTCTCGGCCCGGGAGTCCTTCGCGTCCACAATGCAGAGGTATTGGTTGTTGGGCGACATCAGAATGTTCCCGCTGCCGAGATGGACCCGGTAGGTGCGTAGGTCGCCGCGGACCATCAGATAACGCCCGTCGAGTGTGCAGCGATCCGCGATCGCCAACTGAGGAAGCAGACGCGCCAACACTTCTCGTCGAACCCTGGCCGTGGTTCCGAGCTCACCGAAACCGTAGTGGGTCCAGTACCCATCGAAATGCCGCCCCTCACCACGGTCGAGCCACTGCGGATCGGCGCCGATCGACGTGACGCCGACGACCAGATCGATGTCGCGCATGGCCTCACTGAACACAAGCGACGGAACCGCATCGCATCCGACCGGTTCGTCGTCCGCGGTTCGGAAGAACCGGATCTGGTCGCTGGCGCAGTAGGGATAGAGGTCACCCGAGTCAGGGTGTAGCTCGCTGATCGGGTCGAAGAAGAACTCGGCGCGTATTCCCCAGTGCGAGAACACCCGGGTGGCGACGCCGTGATCGATGCCGTCGTCCCACCACGCAACCGCGACCGGCTTCCAGCCACGGCCTTTGAGCAAGGCCCGCGCCTGGACCTGTCCGAAGATGTGACCGGCGAATCGATTCGAGTACACCCGAGTATGCCGCTCGGCTGGCGTGCGGACGTAGATCTCGCGGTACGCCTGCTTGACGGGTTGGCACACCTGCCGATCAAACAGGAACTGGCGCCAGGCGCGCACCTCGTCCGGTGCGGCGCCGACCGGGTGCCACAGTCGTACCTCGATGTCCTCCGGCCTGTGCTGGCCGAGCGTGATCTCCTGCCCGGAAGTGGTCAGCACCCGGCCGGGACCGGTGGGCATGCCGACGACCTCCGGGCCCGTGCCACCTTCCGGTGCTCCCGCAGTGGACCGAAAGCGCCAGATCACCGACCGGGTCAGTCGCCCGGTGATCGGATGATCGAGATACCACCTCTGCCAGTTGTCATACCGCCACCGGCGAGTTGTCTGACCGGCTCGCAGCTCCGCCGAAACCTCCTGGCTCCGCGCATCGCCTTGACCAGCGACCAACAACCCGTCCAGCCGAGTCCGTTCGCCGGCGAGGGTGGTCCGGATTGACCTCACCTCACGCCGCAGTTCGGCTAACACCGACGCATCTTCGGTCTTCACCGCGGCTGGGAACGTCTTACGCCGCGTGCCCTTCGCGTCCGCATAGCTCAGCGTCACCGACCAGCCTTCGACGGTGACGATAGCGTGGCCGCGAGACAGCGGGATCCGGCGCGAACCCTCACTATCGAGGCCATGCCGCTCAACCGCGAGTTCCAGCAACTCATCTCTGGCCAGCCCTCGCTCGGCGGCCAGCTTCACTATCGCCCGCCGTACCTGCTGCAACACCGTGCCGTGCCGGACGGACCTCTCCAGCGCAAGGAACTCGGTGAGCGCCGTCATACCACCAACCTCAGCCATGGCCCCGACGCAGGCGTTCGTGATCGAGAGCCCGATGTCGGACCCGGGTGAATGCAGGGCAAGGCACCTCACGGCCAACCGCCGCAGGTCCCTGAGCGCATGGGCATTGCCGACGATGCCCGTGAGCGTCACAATTCCACGCAGCATCCCAGCGGCACGATGCGTATCGGCGTCGAGTCCGGCTCGGTTGGCAGCGTCGAGCAAGGCGCTAGCCAGAGCGTCGGGATCCTTGAACCGAGCACACACCGCCTCGACCTCGGCGCGCCACCGTGCGGACGGTCGGGTGTTCCCCTGGCATTTGGTCAACAGCCGAAGCATCTCGGCACGTAGATCCTCCGATTCCGGACTGGCGTCGAACACCTCCCGAAGCCGGTCAGCAAAGTCGCCGAGGTCGTACAGGAGCACGTACGGAAAGCCGGTGCCACCCTGCACCAGGCTGTAGAGGTCACGCTCTCCGACAACCGCGTAGAGAACGGCCGAGACCGACGGATCCGAATGGTTTGCCGCGGCTCCTCGTAGCAACGGTTCAAGCCGAGCCGAACCGCCAAGGTCGTGTTGTCTTCGAATCACCCGGACCAGGTCGGACACCACCCGTTCGGCTGTGGAGCCCGGGGTGCGTCCCGACTGGATGGGCGCCAGGATCTGGGCAAAGTCGTCCTCTTCGAGGATGAGCAGGTCGCCGGCCAGCATCGAAAGCAGCGCGGAACGGCCGAGGATCCCGTCCGAACGACGGATCACCTCACGCGCAAGGGCGCGCCGCATGCCTCCGGCAGTGTCCAGCATGAACTCGACCTCAGGCAGTTTCTCCAGCTCGGCCCTGGCCACCTGGCGAGTGTTGGGCGTCTCGGGCGGCCCGTACCTCCTCAGCAACTCCTGCTCGACCTGCGACACCAGACCGTGGGCCCGGTCGGCGTAGGTCCGTTCCCACACCTCAGCCGCCGACCAACGGCACCAGCCGGATAAACCGGATGTCGGTGTCCGCAGTCAGGTCAAGCGATTGATCCAGCTCGGTCACCTGCTGGTGATCGACCAGCACGAAGAACCGGTTGCGCCCGAACGCGTCGATCGCCCGCTCCGCCTGTCGCTCCCAGTCGATCCGCCGCGAGCCGGGCATCCGGAATCGGCCGGCTCGGACCGGCTCGGCGCCCTCGGGCATCACCAAGCCGTCGAACATCTCGGCTGGGGAGGCGTTGTATCGCGCCACCTCCTCGCGCACCCTGGTCCGAATCAGATCGCAAACCGTGGTCGCGCTGGAGATAGCCAACGGCGCACTCTCCCCGCGGGCCCGTCCCCCGACTGACTCGTCCTTTACTGTCACACTCACGAGCACAATCGAGACTGTATCCATCGAGATGTGCCCTGTCGTGGGTAGCAACACCCAACCTTTTCGGCAGTAGGTCCCCAGCCGCCGGAGCAGCTGGGGACCTACTGAGCTAGCGCGCGGGACTCAATTCACCCCGCCGGCGCGCACCGGCTGTCAGCCTCCGATCAATCGCCCACTACGGGCTTTCCACCATTGAGGCGCAACACCGGCTCGCTGTCACATTCTGCCGTAAATACGTCGCACACCTTGATGGAATTGCCATCGGCGTAGATGATGTCACCGCTCGGCGTCCAGTTGAACCTCTCGGTCGGTGCAACAAAAGGCTCACTCGCGCCCGTGTCCAAGTTGTGCGCCACACCGCGGGATGGCTCCCCGGACTGATCACCTGTCCACACCACCGCTATCTGCCCGTCGGGCGAAAGGCCGATACTGGCGTACTTCGCGCCATTGTTGCCGACCCCCGGATCGGGTACCGCAAGCACCCGCTTCCCGGTTTGGAGATCGGTCACCGCTCCGGGTCGACCGAAGAGAGGATCGGCCACGCTACGGCCGGCACGAACGTAGTCAATGGACTCGTTGACACGCACCTTTCGACGATCCCCGGTCCGCACATCCAGCTCGACAAGAACGTTCGCCCATCGCTCACCCTTCGGACGCACCTGGCTCCCGAAATAGAGTTTGCCCTTCCAGATCGACAGCTCATCCGAGCCTACCCCGGAGAACCTACGTACTTCGGCGCCCGTGCTGGCATCACGGACGATAACAGCGGCGCCGTCCCGCTCGACATAGGCGACATACGAGCTGTCCAGGCCGACATCTACGTGGCGCACCCCGTCGATGGGCAGCAGCGACACGCGCCCCGCGGTGGACACGAACCAGAACCGAGACGGACCGTCACCGTCCGACCATTGGTCCTTGCCGGTGCTGACGACCACCCCGGACTTGCTGTATCCGACGGTGCGAATCGGGTTGTCCAGCTGCACCGGGTACTTGTCGCTGTTGCCAAAGTAGAGCGTGGAACCGATCGCGAACGCGCCGCCGTCAAGATAGGCGGCGTTCGCGGCGCTCGCAGAGAAGCCGGACCCCGAGTTGGTTAAGCCGGGCACGATCGCAACGCTGGTAGCGAGCAGGCCGACCACCGAGGCGGCAGCGATGCCACCGGCCAGCCGGCGCCGGGCCCGTTGCCGGCGCCCTCGCGCCACCAGGCCGGCGACGTCGGGCCGCGGGATGGCAAGATGCTCCGCTCCAGCGCGCATCAGGGTTGTCACGTGGTCGTTCATCGAACTTCTCCTTGGGTAGTTGCGATAGCTAGGTGGTGAGCCGGGATCGCGGCGTCGGGGATCTTCGGGTCGTCGAGCAGCCCGCGCAGGCGAGCGAGCCCGTCGAAGCAATGCCGCTTGATCGTGCCCGTGGTGCAGCCGAGGGTTGTCGCAGTTTCATCGACCGACATCTCCTCGTAGTACCGCAGCACGATCACCGCTCGTTGCCGAGGCGAGAGACAGCGCAACGCCTCGACAATCGCCAGGTGATCGTCGATCTCCTCGCTGTGCGGACGCGGCCCATCGCCGTCGCCCGCCGCAGACCAGATCCCGGCGGTGTCTCCCCGGGACGAACTACGCCGAACCAACGTCTCCGGCAGGTGATCTTGCGGAACCTCGTTGCGCCAGGACCGCTTGCGGAACCAGGACGCTGCCGTGCTCAAGATCGCCTTCTTGGTGTAAGCCGGCGCGGCTGCTGGGTCGCGCAGCCGCGGCCACGCGAGGTACGTCTTGGTCAACGAGGTCTGCAAGAGGTCCTCGGCGAGCCCATGATCACCCACCAACAGATACGACGTGCGATACAGACTGGCCCACCAGGTGTGTACGAAGTCCGTGAACTCTGACTCGACAGGTTGTCGCGACATCAGCCCTCCCTTTCCTGATTGTTCACCAGAAAGGACGCCCGTCGCTGGCATTCGGTTGAGGACGAGGCCGACGCCATCTATCGTCGGCGACCCAACCGATCTCATGCGCCATCGCATCTGGTCTGATAACCACGCCTGTTTAACGACACCTGACCGGGGAGTTCGAAGATGGCTCGTCCCCCTACCGATGCGGACTTCAGCGAGTTCGTGCGCGCCAGCTGGCCGCGGCTGTATCGGACGGCGTACCTGATGCTCGGCGACCACGGCACCGCCGAGGACTTGGTGCAGACCGCCCTGTCCAAGACCTACGCGACCTGGGGCAAGGTTCGTACGCTCGACGCGGCTCCCGGCTATGCCCGGACGGTGATGATCAACACGGCCGCGTCCTGGTTCCGGAAGAAGTCCTGGCGCAACGAACAACCCACCGAGGTGCTGCCGGAAAGCAACTACCAGGACGACCTGAACCGGCGCCCCATGCTGGGGGCCGCGCTTGCTCAGCTCGCCCCACGGCAGCGTGCGGTGATCGTCCTGCGGTACTACGAGGATCTCGATGTCCGGCAAACCGCGCATGCCCTGGGCTGCAGTCCGGGCACCGTGAAGAGCCAAACCTCGGACGGCATCAGCCAGCTACGTCGCATTCTCGGCGATATCGGCGTCACTGATATCCAAGGAGCGCTCTCATGACTGACCGCCTCACCGAACTCCTCGAGCTGGAGGCCGCCGACGTGCGGGTGTCCGCGGCTCCGGTTGCCGACATCCTGACCGAGGGACGTCGGCTCCGGCGCCGCCAACGACGCGCCACCACCGTGCTCCTCGCTGTCACCGTCGCGATCACCTCGGTCGGCGGGGCGGGCACCTGGCGGATCCTGGAGCGACGCGATCAGGGTTCTCCGGCCGACTCCGCGATCGCCGCTTCTAGGCTCGATGTGCCGGTGTTCGGCATCGGCTCGACCGTCTATCTGGGCGACGTTATCGCCAGTGCGCCGGGCACGGTGCGGTCGCTGCACTACACCTCGGCGGGTGTGCTGGTGCGCAGTAGCGTCCCGACCAATGCCGAGAAGGGAGATGCCGACGGCTCGGGACTGGACGCCCTCAGCCTGGTCACCGCAAACGGCGGCGTCACGAACCTGGATGTCATCGGTGAAGGCACGGCACCGGTCACCGACCCGGACGAGCCGGTGTTTGTGTTGCCCAGGCAAGCCGGCGGTGGCCTCTACGCCTCGGTCTATCTGGCAACCACCGGCGCCAGAGTCGGCCGGGTGGCGTTGTCGACCCTGCCGGTCGCGGGTCCGTCACCGGGCCGGATCCTGGGTCTCGACGGCGACGTGCTCTATGCCGGAAATCAGGAGAACACCGTCGCGGTGAATTGGCGTACCGGGCAGCAGCGTCCGATTATCGGGGCCGAGGGCATCGTCGAGGTGCGGGGGGGGCGCGCCGTGATCGACGGACGAAACTGGTCGCGGGTGATCAACCTCAACAACAGCTCGATCGCGGCCACGGTGCCCTTGCGCGGCTACACAGGTTATCGCCTGTCACCGGACGGCCAGCTCGCCACAGCAGTCATTGAACCCGAAGTCGATCTCACCTCAACGCCACCACTATGGGTCTACGACGTCGGGCGGCGCCGGCTCGTCGACCTGGAGAAGCTCCCCAGCCGTGGTTACGGATGGACCGCAGGCGGTGACCCGTTCTGGATCACCGCGAACTCGGTGGTCCGCTGCTACCCGAGGACGCGCGGTCGGGCCTGCGTCACCGATCCGTTGCCGTCCGGAGTGCGAGTGGACAAGGATGCCGACGTACGCCTGGGCGGGATCGACTACCGCGACTAGCTCTTGGCGGTGTCAGACCGTGGAGGCGCCGGATCCGTCAGCCAATAGCCGAACAAATTCCGCTTCGTCAAGGATCGGTACGCCGAGTTGCACGGCCTGCTCAGCCTTGGCGCCGGCGTTGTCGCCGACCACGACATAGTCGGTCTTCTTGGACACCGATCCCGATGCCTTGCCACCACGGCTGATGATGGCTTCCTTGACCGAATCCCGGGTAAACGCGGCCAGCGATCCGGTGACCACGATCGTCAGGCCGGCCAGGGTTCGCGGCACCGACTCGTCCCGTTCGTCGGCCATCGAGACCCCGGCTGCCGCCCATGAGTCGACGATGTCTCGGCGCCAGGGCTCGGTGAACCATTCGCCGATGGCGTCGGCGATGGTGGGGCCGACCCCGTCGGCGGCAGCCAACCGGTCCCGGTCCGCCGCCCGGATCGCGGTCATCGAGCCGAATTCAGCAGCCAGGGCCCGGGCCGCGGTCGGTCCAACGTGCCGGATCGACAATGCCACCAGCACCCGCCACAGCGGAACGGTCTTCGCTCGCTCAAGGTTGTTGAGGAGTTTCTGCCCGTTCGCCGACAAGACCGGCGACTCACCTTCGCCCTTCTTGGGCGCCCGGGTGAACAACGGCGTATGACGCAACTTGCCCTCGTCGAGATCGAAGACGTCGCCTTCGTCCTTGATCACGCCGGCTTCCAGCAACGCCACCGCCGCCTCGTAACCCAGCCCTTCGATGTCGAATGCACCCCGGCCGGCCACGTGAAACACCCGCTCGCGCACCTGGGCGGGACAGTGCCGATGATTGGGGCACCTCAGGTCCTTGTCTCCGGCCTTCTGCTCGGCCAACGGGGTCTGGCAGGCCGGGCACGCCGTCGGCATCACCCATTCCGGCAGCCCCTCGGGCCGCAGCGCCAGCACCGGGCCCAGGATCTCGGGGATGACGTCGCCGGCCTTGCGCAGGATCACCGTGTCGCCCGGGCGTACGTCCTTGCGGCGTACTTCATAGGCATTGTGCAGCGTAGCCATCTCCACCGTCGAACCGGCCACCTTGATGGGCTCCATCCGGCCGAACGGTGTCACCCGGCCGGTGCGGCCGGTGTTGACCTCAATCGCCAACAACCTGGCGTTCACCTCCTCCGGTGGGTACTTGAACGCAATGGCCCAGCGCGGCGCCCGCGAGGTCGAACCCAGTCGGCGTTGCAGCGAGACCGAGTCGACCTTGACGACGACACCGTCGATCTCGTGCTCGACGTCGTGGCGATGTTCGCCGTAGTGGTCGATGAAGTCCTGCACCGCGGCTAGATCGGGCAGCACCTGGGCCCGATCCGAGGTCGGCAGCCCCCAGGCGCGCAGCGCGGCGTACGCCTCGGACTGGGTGCTCGGCGCAAAACCCTCCCGCGCGCCCACGCCGTGACAGACCATCCCCAGCGCTCGAGTGGCGGTGACTCGAGGATCCTTCTGGCGCAGCGACCCGGCAGCCGCATTACGTGGATTGGCGAACATCGGCTTGCCCGCCTCGACCATGGACTCGTTCAGCCGCGCGAACGCCACGGCCGGCAAGAACACCTCGCCACGTACCTCCACCAAGGCCGGCACGGGAAAGTCGGTGGCGCCGGCCAGCCGATGCGGAATGGCCGCAATGGTCTTCACATTGGGAGTGACGTCTTCTCCGGTCCGGCCGTCGCCACGGGTCAACGCCCGAACCAGTCGACCGTTCTCATAGAGCAGGTTGATGGCCAGCCCATCCACTTTCAGTTCGCACAACAGCGTCGGTTCCTGGATTCCTTCGCGACCCAATCGGGCGTACCACGCCGTCAGTTCCTCGATGGAGAACGCGTTGTCGAGCGACTCCATGCGTTGCAGGTGATCGACGGCGGTGAACTCGGTCGACACCGCGCCGCCGACCGTCTGCGTCGGGGACTGCGGAGTCCGTAACTCGGGGAAGTGATCCTCGATGGCCGCCAACTCCCGCAGGCGCTCATCGAAGTCGGCGTCCGACAAGGTCGGGGCGTCCAGGACGTAGTAGCGCCAGCGCGCATCCTCCACCTCCTCGGCCAGCTGCTGATGGCGGAGCCGGGCCTGGAGCAGTGAGGTGTTCGAGACGTCACCCGCATCGTTCTCTCCGGCGGCGGGCTGCTCGGCGGGAGTGGCACCGGGGCGTGCTTTCATGCGGTCATCTTGCCGCAACCAACCCCCCGGCAGAATTGAGACACCGAGGTCGCTCCAACAATTCCGTGGTGATCTCCGCTTCTGTTTCCGCATGACCGTGCTCAGCGCCTCTAGTTGGGAGCCTTCGTGTCCCGCCCTCCGGTCGGTCCGTCCATCATTCGGCACGACCCGCCTGCGCCACCTCGAGCCGCAGTCATGATGCTGCACGGAGGCAAGGCCCGCTCCACCACGCCGGTGACTGGTCGAAGCCTGTCGTGGCGACGTTCATGGGCGATGCAGCGGGTGATAGCGCCCGATGCCCACCAACAGGGTGTGAGTGTGTGGCTCACAAAGTATGCCGTGGCCGGCTGGAACGCCGGCGCACCGGATGGGCCCGCGCCGGTCCCCGACGCCCGGTGGGCGCTCGACCGACTGCGTGCTGAGTTGGGCCAGATTCCCGTTGTTGTGCTGGGGCACTCGATGGGAGCTCGCACGGCGGTCGCTATCGCCGATGATCCGCTCGTGATCGGCGTTGTGGCGCTGGCCCCATGGTTCCCGCCGCAAGAACCCGTCCAGTCGTTGACGGGGAAACACCTGGTGGCCCTGCATGGGCGCCGTGATCGAATCACGTCTTATGCGCACACCCGCGACTTCGTACGCCGAACGGCTGGAGTCGCCGCCTCGTCGGAGCTGATCGATATGGGCGACCTAGGGCACTATCTGATCAAAGGCCGCGAGCAATGGAACACGATGGCATTCAGCCAATGCCGCAACCTACTCAGCCACGTCGCGGAGTAGCTCAACCGCGAGATCTGAACTCCTGTGATCGACTTCACCCCCTAGCTGCGGCGGCCAGCACAAACCAGTGGACTTGTGTGGTCAACACCGCTATCGTCGGTGGAAACGAAACCGTTTCGTTCCATCCGAGACCAATGATCTCGAAAGTCCAACGATCTCGAAAGCAGGGGTGGTACGCCGTGACCGCAACGGTCGACCCACCCGCTGCGGTGACGGCTCCGGATGCTCCCCTCGGTCGTCCGCGTATCGAAGGCGAGCGCGAGCAAGAGATCTTCGCGGCCGCGCTCCGGGTACTTGCCGACGTTGGTTACGACCGGCTGACCATGGATGCCGTCGCCACCGCGGCCCGTGCTTCCAAGGCAACGTTGTATCGCCGCTGGAACGGAAAAGTTTCACTCGTTGTCGACGCCCTCAAGTCGACCACAGGCACCGCCGTAGTCCCGGACACGGGCAATCTGCGCGACGACCTAATCGCTGCCTACTGCTGTCCCGGCGGAGTTACCGACCCACGCACCGTCGACATCCTGGCGAGTGTGATGACGGCGGTGACTCGCGATCCCGAGTTCGCCGCCGCGTTTCGCACGGAGGTCATCGGTCCCAAGATCGCGGCTTCCAGCGCTGTCTTCGCACAAGCACAAAAGCGTGGCGCCATCCGACCCGATGTCGACCTGGAATTCATCGGCCCGGCCCTTGCCGGCATCGTGCTGCATCGTCACTACATCCTCGGCGACTGTCCGGACGCCACCATGGTGGCCCGCGTCATCGACGAAATCATCTTGCCCGCCGTGCGACCGTACGGCGTGGGCGGCCCAGTTGTGCCATCAGGAGAAAGAGAGAAATGACAGAAGCAACGACGACCTCCGTCGACATACCCAAGAAGAACCTGCACCTGGGCTGGGCCCTGGTGCTCATCTCGGTCGCGCAGCTGATGGTGGTGCTGGACGCGACCATCGCCAACATCGCGATTCCGTTCATCCAAGACGACCTCGGTTTCACTACCGCCAACTTGACCTGGGTAGTCACGATCTACGCCCTGTTCTTCGGTGGACTCCTGCTCCTCGGCGGGCGCCTCGGCGACCTCTACGGCCGGCGTCGGATCTTCGCCATCGGCCTGGTCGTGTTCGCCGTCGCCTCCCTGCTCGGCGGCCTAGCGCAGAGTCAGGAACTGCTCTTGGCCGCCCGCGCTTTGCAAGGTCTCGGCGGTGCGTTGGCCTCGCCGGCCGCCCTCGCCCTGATCACGACCACCTTTCCGGCCGGGCCGGCGCGCAACCGAGCCTTCGCGGTGTATGCAGCCATGTCCGGCGCCGGTGCGGCGGTCGGCCTGGTGTTGGGCGGCTGGCTGACCGGGTTGAACCCGGAGGTCTTCGACACGGTGATTCAAGGCTGGCGAATGACCTTCTTGATCAATGTGCCGATCGGCGTGATCGCCGCCGTGCTGGCGCCGCGCTACCTCGCGGAGTCGAAAGCCGACGATGGTCAGCTCGATGTACCCGGCGCGATCACCGGCACTGCTGGCCTGCTGGCCGTGGTCTACGGATTGTCCCGAGCAGGAGACCCGGACGCCGGTTGGTCGGACAGCGGGACCATTACCAGTTTGCTCGTCGGAGTGGGTTTGCTGGTCGTGTTCGCGATAGTCGAACTGCGCGCCACGCATCCCCTGCTTCCGTTCCGGATCTTCGCGAGTCGGACCCGTGCGGCGAGCTTCGCGGCGATGTTCCTGTTGCCGGCCGCGATGTTTTCGATGTTCTTCTATCTTTCGCAGTACATCCAGAACGTGATGGGCTACTCGCCGTTGAAAACCGGCGTGGCGTTCTTGCCGTTCTCGGCCGGCATCATCATCTCGGCCGGCATCGCGTCCAACCTGATCAACCGGATCAACCCTCGAATCCTTGCCGGATTCGGCACTCTGATGGCTGCCGGCGCGTTGTTCGGGTTCTCCCGGCTGCCGTTCGACACCACGTTCCCGGTGACCGAGGTGTTAGGAAGCTACTCGACCGACATCCTGCCGTACGTCTTGATGATGTCGTTCGGCATGGGTTTCGTGTTTGTGCCGCTCACCTTGACCGCCGTGCACCATGTCGCGCCCGAGGACTCCGGCATCGGTTCGGGCGTGTTGAACACCATGCAGCAGGTGGGTGGCGCGCTCGGCCTGGCCACGCTGGCAACCGTAGCGTCGTCGGTGTGGAACGACCGAGGCGCCGAACTCGCCAAGGCGGGCCAAGCGGCCACCCAGCAGGCCATCGACGCCGGACAGGCGCCGCCGACCGCCGAGCAGGCCAGCGCACTGCAGGAGATTGTGCAGTGGCAGGTCTTCACCGACGGGTCCACCACCTCGTTTGTGGCGGGCGCAGCCCTGATGCTGTTGGGGTCGGTCATCGTGTGGTTGTTCCTCGACGTCAAACACGACGAGCTGGCTACCGACAGCCCCGAAGCAAGCCCGGTGCACGTTGGCTAACGACCCTCCGGTGACACGTCACAAAGTCCAGTCGAGGCGTCACAAACGGTGGGCGCTAGCTCCCTAGAGACTCCTGCGACCCGTCAATGATCGTCGCGACAAAGCCGACGAAGCGGCCGCATCATTGACGGGTCGCAGGGTCGCGCTGGCTGGGTCAGGTGAGGCTGGTGGCGACCCGTCGGCTGTGGGTGAGTGCTACCTTCGACCATTCCTCGGTCGCCCCGGCCAGGCCGCAGGTCGGGGAGATGCCGATCAGGTGGCCGCACTCAGCTGGGTCCAGGCCAAGCATCTCGAGCCAGCGGTGCACACCCTCGACCAGCGACTTCTCTGTTGGCGGCGGCGTCGGCGCGACGGTAGGCACGACACCCAGGATCACCCGCTCCCCCGCATCCAGGGCCTCCGCCAGGGCGTCATACCCCGCGGCACCCGCCAGCCCGAGATCGACCGTCAGACCGGCAAATCCCGCGCCCCGGAGCAGGCCGATCGGCACGTTGCTCGCGCAACAGTGCGCGATCGGCACCCCGGCTCCCGACCGAATCGTCTCGGTGAGCCACTCCAGGGCAGCGGACGCGGTCGGTGGATCGACGCGGCGATGCCGACCGAACCCGGACGCGGTAGGTACCTGGCCGGCCAACACGCCTGGCAGGGCCGGCTCGTCGATCTGCACCAGGATCTCGGACACGCCGGGCACTCGTCGGCGTACGTCGCGCAGGTGGCTGGCCGCACCGTCCGCCAGCGCCTGCGCAAGGTCCCGACGGGCGCCGTGGTCACTCAGCACCCGGTCTCCCCGGGGCTTCTCCACCGTCGCGGCGAGCGTCCACGGACCGGCCACCTGGACTTTAATCGCGCCGGCGAAGTCGCGGGCCTGTTCTTCCAGCGCATCCAGGTCCTGAGCCAGCAGCGACCGCGCCCGGCGCTGATCCACCCCGGCAGCGTCGGTCAGCCGCCAGCCGGCCGGTTGCAGGTCGGCGCCCAGCTCGATCATCGCCAGCGTGCGGCCGATCATGCCGCCGGAAATCCCACGCTGGGGAAGCTCCGGAAGAAACGGCAGATCGGGCACCAGGTCGAACACCCGGCGAACCGCCTCGGCATATGCTGTTGCATCCGCGCCTGGGAGTGAGCCGACTCCGGTTGCGAACATCGAGTTCCTAACCTTCCGTTCGCCATCTGCCCAGTGTCTTGAGAGACGAGCATAGTGGACGGCTCACGCCATCCCACCCACGACCTGACAGCCAGCTAGCCTTCGACAATGTCCGCGTCCGCGCGGCGGATGGTCTGTTCGATTGCCACTCCGTAGGCACCGAACCGGCCGTATGTCGCCAGGCCGGCACCGGCGACCACCAGTGCGATCATCAGTACCTCGCAGGCACTTTCCGTGCGGTAAGGGAGGTTCGCCGACCAGGGCACTAAGCCCGGCGCGCTCACCACCATCGTCACGCTCAACGGCACCAACCAAGCCAGCCGGGCACCCAGTAGCCCGGCCCCGAACACGCTCAGTCCGGCTAGCAACAACGCGTCCCCGAGCACAAGCAGCCGCGGGGCCGGCGCCAACAGGCCGACAACAAGACCCCCGACCGCGGCTAGGGCAACGTACCCGCCGGCCATCAACCACCGCGATCTTCGCAACCGACGGGCAGCACCAGCCACCAACTGCGGACTTCCCTCGTCGAGAAGTTGAGTCATCACCGCGATCGGCACCACCAATCCGACCACCACGCCGGAGTCGATCATCTTGTCCTGCGCGTCGAACGGGAACTTCAGCGGCAGCGACACTCGAGCGAACACAGCGACCGCCAACCAAGCAGCGACCAGAGAACCCCACCAGCGAGGACTCAACCCACGGGTCGCCAACACATCCCCCAGGCGCCGTTCGTTCACCCGAAGTCGTCCCAGCCGACGGTGCCATTCGCAATCGCGTCCCGATGAGCCGCGAACCATGCTCGGCGCTCTTCGTTCGCCAACCCGCGCAGCCAGGCCAAGGGCCCGTCAGCCGCGTCGAAGGACGACCCGGTCCCGTCAAGGATCGGTCCCCCAACCACCGCTGAGCCGTCGATCGGAACGTCCAATTCCTCCAGGAACCAGCGCATGAGCACCTCACCTGGTTGCGCCGACGGCAGCGCACCGTCCTCGGTACGCCGGTCGGTCGGCGCGTCGGGAAAGCTCAGCACGGCAAATTCGGCGAGGAACTCCTCTCGATCCACCGTGGCATACGCCGATAGGTCGGCGAAAGCTGATAGCAGAAGCACGGAGCGGCCAGCCCGTTCCTCCGCAGCGACGACCGCGGCGAGCTGCCGATCCCCGGCTCGACTCTCGCCGGTTGCTTCGTCGTCGACCAACGTGGTTTCCGCGGGCAAATAGCCGGCCAGGAGCCCGGCGGCCTCGGCATAGGGCTCCCCGATGGGCTGGGCGAGATAGCGCTTAACCGCCGGCAAACACACCCGGACCGCCCGATGTGTTTGGGTGCACTCGATGTGCGCGGCCGCCGGATCGAAGGATCGGTCGTTCTCCCCAAAGTAAAGCAGCGGCGCGAACACCACGCCGGCAACGATCACCATGCCGTGGGCAGCTCGGCGATTCCCGACCTGAGCGGCCAGCACCGCCGCCGTAACAAGTGCCCAGGCGAGGATCATCGCGCCTTGCAGCCACGGGTCCGCGACCTGCACGGTCATGGCTCGCCAGTCCAGCGGAGTCAGTGCCCCGGCGACCATTGGGGCAATGTAGTCGGCGGCGGTCAGCACGACGTACCCGAGCACCACGCCAACTGGCGGGCCCAACAATCCGGGCAGCAGCCGCCCGCACCACAGACCCATCGCCACAGCCGAGCACAGGAACGCCAGATGCGCGAGTGCGCTGAGCAGGCTCGGCCGTCCAGCAGTCGCGATCCGGCTGGTCACCACGGCGGCGGCGATCAGGTTGAGCAGCCACCCGAGGGCCAGCCACCAGGCGGTCTCCAGGAATTCCCGGACTGCGACCCGCCACCGCCGCCGGCTGGCCCCGTGGCCAAGCCGATCAAGTCCGCCCGCCCGATTGCCGACGCTTACCCAGGCGGCCAGCCCGATCGCTACCGGGTAGCCGATCACCAACGACAGGTCGATCGACTGTTGGGTGTCTGACCACACTCCCAGCCACTCCCGCCACGCCGTGGCGTAGCCGAGGGCCATGGTCAGCCCGAACACCACCGCGCTGACCAGACCCCGACGCGCGGTTACCAGATAGAGCCGACCCGGTCTCATCCGGACTTTCCGGCCGATAACACTCCCAGGAAGCCGGCTCGTATCCGCTCGGTGTCATCCCCGCCGGCCCCGAGCGCGACCAGCTCTGCACGTGTGCCGGTGAACCGGACCGTTCCTCGATCCAACACGGTGACCCGGTGCGCGGTGGCGACCACGTCCTCCAGAAGGTGGGTGGACAGCACCACCGCGTGTTGCCGCCCGAGCGCCAGAATCAGGCTGTGGAAGCCGTGGCGCTGTTCGGGATCCAAACCGACCGTGGGTTCATCGAGGATCAGCAGATCCGGTTGATGAACGATCGCTTGCGCGATGCCCAGTCGTCGCAACATACCGCCGGAGAGGTGGCCCAGCCGCCGGTTTCGCAACTCGACCAAGTCAGCCTGTTCCAGCGCCCGCTCCACCGATATCTCGAGTTCGCGGCCCGCGAGGTCCTTTAACCAGCCGGCGTAGCGGACGAACTGCGTCACCGTCATCGAGTGCTGGGCCGCGAACGACTGCGGCAACCAGCCAGTGAGTCGCAGGTGCCCGCGGATCAGCTCCCGATCCGCAAGCGGTTGGTCACGGCGGCGCAGTTCACCAGTGTCTGGCCGCTCCACCCCCGACAACACCCGGCACAGAGTGGACTTGCCGGCGCCGTTGCGACCCAGAAGCACGCTTACACCGACACCGAAGTCGGCGGTGACACCGTCAAGCGCGCGGACACCGGAGTACTTCTTGGTGACCTCCCGCACGCCGACGACCGGCACCTCCACGACGGAGGTGCCGGTGCTCGGTTCGCTCAAAAGGAATCCTCGCTGGACCAGCTGCCACACGGATCGGGGCGGTAACGTCGGTCACGACAGACCTGGAACCGGGCACCATCGGCGGACGGGCCGGGATAGGGAATGTGTGAGCACGAGCCTCCTCGGGAGACACCCGAAGTGTCACTGGTGTTTCGGGTGTAGCGCCCGCAATAGGCATCGGAATAGAAGTTGTAGACAACCCGACCGGAGAAGTACACCCGGTCACCGCTGGTGGACCGCAAGGTGCCGGACGCCTCCCAGCCATTGTTGTATTCCTTGGTCACCGACTGAGACCCTGAGCCGTCGTTGGAGGACACCCCCACCGCATAAGCGGCCGCCGGAATCACCGCGACGCTGACGCCCACCACTACCGCTTGCACCCATCTGTACATAGCCTGCCTCCTGATTCACACGAGAGCCGGCACGAGAGCCTCAGGCTAGCGGAGCCAGGGGTTCGGTCAGCGCGGCGCTTCGGCTGGTGGAATCGATGATGGCCGAACCGACCACTCGGGTGCCGTCGTAGATCACCGCCGACTGGCCGGGGGCGATCCCCTGGGCCGGATCGTAAAGCCGGATCCGCACCATCTCACCGGCCACCGTCACCACCGCGCGGTGCTCGCCACCATGCGCTCGCAACTGCACGGTGGCCCGCAGCGGCCGGTTCGGCGCGGCGCTACACCACAGCGGATCCCGCGCGGCGATCCGGTCGATGCTCAGACTCTCGCGAGGACCGACTCGTACCGTGCCCGAAACCGGCTCGATGTCCAGCACGAATCGCGGCTTGCCGTCATCGGCCGGCACACCCAGCCGCAGGCCGCGCCGCTGGCCGATGGTGAAGCCGTAGGTGCCCTCATGGGCGCCCAGCACCTGCCCGGTCGCGTCGTCGACAATATCGCCGCTGGAGTTCGGCGCGCGGTCCCCCAACTTCTCCTTGAGCCACCCGGCGGTGTCACCGTCGGCGATGAAACAGATGTCATGGCTGTCCGGCTTGTCGGCGACCAGCAGGCCCCGCGCCTCGGCTTCGCGCCGTACCTCTGGTTTGGTCGAGGCCCCCAAGGGGAACACCGAATGCGCGAGTTGATCCTGGGTGAGCACGCCGAGGACGTACGACTGATCCTTGACGTGGTCGGTGGCCCGATGCAGCTCGACCGATCCCTCCTTGCCAACGCGCAACTGAGCGTAGTGACCGGTGGCCACGGCATCGAAGCCAAGTCCGAGCGCTCGATCGAGCACCGCGGCGAACTTGATCTTCTCGTTGCACCGCAGACACGGGTTCGGCGTCCGCCCGGCGGCGTACTCACTGATGAAGTTCTCCACCACGTCCTCGTGGAACCGGGTCGACAAGTCCCAGACATAGAACGGTATGCCGATCACATCGGCCGCCCGGCGCGCGTCATTGGCGTCCTCGATCGTGCAGCATCCGCGGGCGCCGCTGCGATAGGACTTCGGGTTGCGCGACAACGCCAGGTGGACGCCGGTCACCTCGTGGCCGGCATCGACGGCACGAGCCGCAGCCACGGCCGAATCCACGCCCCCGGACATGGCGGCCAGGACCTTCAACCGTACTGGGGACTCCGCAGCGATCACCGGATAGTCATCTTCGGCCAGCCTCTTCTGCCGGACATCATTGGTCGTCATCCCTATCTGGACCGCCGAGTGGACGCTCGCGCCCGCTCGACCACCGGGCCGATCGCGGTCACCAGGGCCTCGACGTCGGCCCTGGTGGAGGTGTGGCCGAGGGAGAAACGCAACGAACTGCGAGCGGACTCCTCGGTGCACCCCATCGCCAGCAGCACGTGAGAGGCTTGGGGCACCCCGGCCGAGCAGGCCGAGCCGGTAGAACATTCGATGCCCTTGGCGTCGAGCAACATCACCAAGGAGTCCCCCTCGCA